>NZ_NKRF01000095.1:0-155770 GCF_003408955.1 Pseudomonas sp. GL93 | reverse complement strand
GAGCGGTTGGTTAAGATCTTTCGTCTCAACCGAGGCGCGCATTCTACAGCAGCCTCATTTGCTGTCAAGTGGTTATTTTCAGAAGCTCTCGAAGATTTCTTCAACAACTTCAACCACTTGCGCTTGCGATCTCTCGTAAGCGGGAGGCGAATTCTACAGCGTTACACGCTGCTGTCAACACCTCTTTTTCAACTTCCTTTTGGCTTCGATGAACTGAAGCAACTTGCTGCCGAAAACCTCGTAACTCATTGTTTACCAAGGAGTTTTCCGTTTCGACTGCGCCGGAAGTGGGGCGAATTATAGACAGATATAATTCGCCGTCAACACCTATTTCAGACTTATTCGGATTTGAGCGTAATGCGCGCAAACGCCTTCTTGCCCGCCTGGCAAACGTGAGTGGCACCCAGCTCGTATATAAAGGTGCGATCAACCACCTCACCATCTATACGCACACCGCCCGACCCCAAAAGATCACGCGCGACCGCTGAATTCTTCACCAGACCAGCTTTATTAAGCACAGCAGCAATCGGCATCGCCTCGGCAGCAGTCAGCTCAATCTCGGGCAGATCGTCAGGCAGCTCGCCATCTTTCATGCGATTACCTGCCGCACGGTGAGCGCTGGCCGCAGCCTCCTCACCATGGAAACGCGCAACGATTTCTTCAGCCAGCTTAATCTTCACATCGCGAGGATTAGCGCCCGCCTCGACATCCGCACGCAGCGCATTGATCTCGTCCATCGAGCGGAAGCTCAACAGCTCGAAATAGCGCCACATCAGCGCATCCGGAATAGACACCAGCTTGCCGTACATCACACCCGGCGCTTCCTGGATACCAACATAGTTACCCAGGGACTTGGACATCTTCTTGACGCCATCCAAGCCTTCCAGCAATGGCATGGTCAGAATGCACTGAGCCTCCTGACCATAGGCGCGCTGCAATTCACGCCCCATCAGCAGGTTGAACTTCTGATCGGTGCCACCCAGCTCGACATCCGCACGCAGCGCCACCGAGTCATACCCTTGAACCAGCGGGTAAAGGAACTCATGGATGGCGATTGGCTGATTGGTCGAGTAGCGCTTGTCGAAGTCATCGCGCTCGAGCATGCGCGCCACGGTGTACTGAGAAGTCAGGCGAATGAAATCTGCCGGCCCCATTTTGTCCATCCAGGTGGAGTTGAACGCCACCTCGGTCTTGGCTGGGTCAAGAATCTTGAATACCTGGGTCTTATAGGTCTCGGCATTATCGAGCACCTGTTCGCGAGTCAGCGGCGGGCGCGTAGCGCTCTTGCCGCTTGGATCACCGATCATCCCGGTGAAGTCACCTATAAGGAAGATGACTTGATGGCCCAGCTCCTGGAACTGACGCAGCTTATTAATAAGCACGGTATGCCCCAGGTGCAGATCCGGCGCGGTCGGATCAAAGCCAGCCTTGATACGCAGGGGTTGGCCACGCTTGAGCTTTTCGATCAGCTCGGCCTCGACCAACAGTTCTTCCGCACCACGTTTTATCAGCGCTAGCTGCTCTTCAACCGACTTCATAACAGACCCGCAAGGCTCAGATTCAAAAGGGAACCAACCATACAAGATCAGGGACTAATTACAAGTTTTGCCCTGCGCACGGACACCGTTCAGCAAGCCCAGCGTTCGCGAGCTTGCGCCACAGATGATTTGGTTATATTTTATACAGTTATTTCATCTTCATCATGTCATTCATCTTTTCCATTTCATTTTCAAAGTCAAAATTACTTATGACCACTGAACCGTCTAAAGCGCCGCCGCTTTACCCGAAGACCCACCTGCTCGCCGCAAGTGGTATCGCCGCCCTTCTCAGCCTGGCACTGCTGGTATTCCCTTCCAGTGACGTTGAAGCCAAACGAACATCCCTGAGCCTTGATCTGGAAAGCCCAGTTGAACAACTGACACGAGATCAAGACGCTTCCGACGCTCAACAAGCCACAAACACTGCAACTGAGTCACCTTTCGCACAGATCGAAAGCACTCCCGAAGACACCCAGCAAGCCGCCCAGGAAGCACCTGCAGCAGCCGCAGCCAAGAATCCCCAGCATCGCGAAGTCATCGTGGGCAAAGGCGATACACTATCTACCCTGTTCGAAAAGGTTGGGTTGCCTGCCGCCGCTGTAAATGAAGTGCTCGCCAGCGATAAGCAAGCCAAGCAATTCACTCAGCTCAAACGTGGCCAGAAGCTTGAATTTGAGCTGACGCCAGACGGCCAGTTGAACAACCTGCATACCAGCATCAGTGACCTGGAAAGTATCAGCCTGAGCAAAGGCGCCAAAGGCTTCGCATTCAACCGAATCACCACCAAACCCGTCATGCGTTCCGCCTACGTACACGGCGTGATCAACAGCTCCCTGTCGCAATCGGCCGCGCGTGCGGGCCTGTCGCATAGCATGACCATGGACATGGCCAGCGTATTTGGCTACGACATCGACTTCGCTCAGGACATCCGTCAAGGCGACGAATTCGACGTAATCTACGAGCAGAAAGTAGCCAACGGAAAAGTGGTCGGCACTGGCAACATTCTGTCTGCACGCTTCACCAACCGTGGCAAAACCTACACCGCCGTGCGCTACACCAACAAACAGGGCAACAGCAGCTACTACACAGCTGATGGCAACAGCATGCGTAAGGCATTCATCCGCACCCCCGTGGACTTTGCCCGTATTAGCTCGCGTTTCTCCATGGGCCGCAAGCATCCAATTCTGAACAAAATTCGCGCACACAAGGGCGTCGACTATGCCGCGCCGCGTGGCACGCCAATCAAAGCGGCTGGCGACGGCAAGGTCTTGTTGGCGGGGCGTCGTGGCGGTTACGGCAATACGGTGATCATCCAGCACGGCAACACTTACCGCACGCTGTACGGCCACATGCAAGGCTTTGCCAAGGGCGTCAAGACTGGCGGCAACGTGAAACAGGGCCAAGTGATCGGTTACATCGGTACCACCGGCCTCTCCACCGGCCCGCACTTGCACTATGAGTTCCAGGTCAATGGCGTACACGTCGACCCATTGGGCCAGAAGCTGCCAATGGCTGACCCTATTGCCAAAGCCGAACGCGCGCGCTTCATGCAACAGAGCCAGCCGCTGATGGCACGGATGGATCAAGAGCGCTCCACCTTGCTGGCTTCGGCGAAGCGTTAAGGTATGCCGCTCTATATCGGTGTGATGTCCGGGACCAGCCTCGACGGCCTGGATATAGCCCTTATCGAACAAGGCGCGGCGATCAATCTGATCGCCACTCGCTATATCCCAATGCCCGACGCCTTGCGCACAGAACTGCTGAGCCTATGCGCCAGCGGCCCGGATGAAATCGCCCGCTCGGCGATCGCCCAGCAACAATGGGTAACGCTCGCTGCACAAGGCATCCACGCCTTGCTGGATCAACAGAACCTCAAGCCTAAGGACATTCGGGCGATTGGCAGCCATGGTCAGACGATTCGCCATGAACCCGCCCGAGGCTTTACCGTTCAGATCGGCAACCCTGCCCTTCTCACCGAGCTGACAGACATCACCGTCGTCAGCGACTTCCGCAGCCGCGATGTCGCTGCCGGCGGCCAAGGCGCTCCTTTGGTTCCGGCCTTTCATGAAGCCTTGTTCGGCGAACAGACGGGCAATCGCGCGGTATTGAATGTCGGCGGGTTCAGCAACCTCAGCCTGATCGAGACGGGCAAACCTGTCGCCGGTTTCGACTGCGGCCCGGGGAACGTCCTCCTCGATGCCTGGATTCACCTGCAGCGCGGCGAACACTTCGATCGGGACGGGCAATGGGCAGCCAGCGGCGAGGTCCAGCCCCAACTGCTCAATACGTTGCTCAGCGACCCGTTCTTCATGACCAAAGGCCCGAAAAGCACGGGCCGCGAAGTGTTCAACCTGGCCTGGCTGCAGCAGCACCTTGGCCGTTTGCCCGCCTTTGAACCCCAGGATGTACAGGCCACCCTGCTGGAGCTGACGGCCCTGACCATCGTCGAGTCCCTGCAAAGCGCCCAGACTGACACGACAACCTTGCTGATCTGCGGCGGCGGCGCCCATAACGCGGCACTGATGAGCCGGCTCACAACATTGCTGCCTTCCACCCATGTCAGCACTACAACGGCCTACGGCGTAGATCCTGACTGGGTAGAAGCAATGGCCTTCGCCTGGCTGGCCCATTGCTGCCTTGAAGGCATTGCCGCCAATCGCCCCAGCGTCACTGGCGCACGTGGGCTTCGAGTGCTTGGCGCGATCTACCCCGCCTGACTCCCAGACAGCAAAACGCCGCTTGGCCCGTATGAGCCAAGCGGCGTTTTTGTATCTGCTACCGATCAGATCGAGAACGAAGACCCGCAACCACACGTCGTGGTGGCATTAGGGTTCTTGATCACGAAACGCGAGCCTTCCAGACCTTCCTGATAATCCACCTCGGCACCCGCCAGGTATTGGAAGCTCATCGGATCCACGACCAGGCTCACACCTTCGCGTTCAACGATAGTGTCGTCATCGGCCACATCTTCATCGAAGGTAAAACCGTACTGAAACCCTGAACAACCGCCGCCCGTAACGAATACGCGCAGCTTCAAGCGATCATTACCCTCTTCATCGACCAGGCTCTTCACCTTGTGCGCAGCACCGTGGGTGAATTGCAAAGCCGTGGGGGTGAAGGATTCAACGCTCATGCTGATAATCTCCCGGCGTAGCGCCGCCATATGCGTAATGGCCGGTATTATCCGCTTCTCCTAGAAAAGCGGTCAACTATTGTTACGGTATATCAATCTGCCCAGCGACCATTAAAAATGCAAAAGGCCCGATCAACGGGCCTTTTGCGCAACGGTAAGCCCGCGTTAAGGCAACATCCCCGCGTGGGACAGGCCCAACTTCTCGTCCAGGCCGAACAGGATGTTCATGTTCTGCACCGCCTGGCCCGAAGCGCCCTTGACCAGGTTGTCGATCACCGATAACACCACCACCAGGTCGCCATCCTGCGGACGATGCACCGCAATACGGCACACATTGGCACCACGCACGCTGCGCGTTTCCGGATGGCTGCCGGCCGGCATCACATCGACGAACGGCTCATTGGCATAACGCTTTTCAAACAGCGCCTGCAGGTCTACCGAGCGATCGGTGACGGTCGCATACAGCGTGGAGTGAATCCCGCGGATCATCGGCGTCAGGTGCGGCACGAAGGTCAGCCCCACATCCTGGCCGGCAGCGCGACGCAAGCCCTGGCGGATTTCCGGCAAGTGCCTATGACCTTTTACCGCATAGGCTTTCATGCTTTCCGACGTTTCGGAGTAAAGGGAACCTACCGCTGCACCACGGCCCGCACCACTGACGCCCGACTTGCAGTCGGCGATCAGGCGCGACGCATCCGCCAAGCCAGCTTCCAGCAATGGCAGGAAGCCCAATTGCGTCGCCGTCGGATAGCACCCCGGCACCGCAATCAGGCGTGCTTGCTTGATCTGCTCGCGATTGACTTCCGGCAGGCCGTAAACCGCCTCTTCCAACAGTTGCGGCGCACCATGGGGTTGGCCGTACCATTTGGCCCACTCATCGGCGTCCTGCAGGCGGAAGCCTGCCGACAAGTCGATAACTTTGGTACCTGCCGCCAGCAGCTCGCCTGCCAACGCATGAGCCACTCCGTGAGGCGTGGCGAAGAACACCACGTCGCAGGCAGCCAGGGTCTTGGTGTCCGGCACACTGAACGCCAGGCCATCATAGTGGCCTCGCAGGTTGGGGTACATATCGGCCACGGCCAGCCCGGCTTCGGATCGGGAAGTGATGACCACCACCTCAGCCTGCGGATGCTGAGCCAACAGACGCAGCAATTCGACACCGGTGTAACCCGTGCCGCCGACGATACCGACCTTGACCATAAACCTGCCCTCAACGAACCCACTGGAAAGCCGTCGATAATAGGGGCCGTATCGTCCTGCGACAACCGTCAACGTGACGTACGGGCGCATGAGCCACTACTATCTTCGCTACCGTGAACCTGGGAATAACTAAAATGCTCTATCTATGGGTCAAAGCCTTCCATATCGTCAGCATCGTTTGCTGGTTTGCCGGGCTGTTCTACCTGCCGCGCCTGTTCGTCTACCACGCCCAAAGCGAAGACACCGTCAGCAAGGAGCGCTTCAGCATCATGGAGCGCAAGTTGTACCGGGGCATCATGGGCCCGGCGATGGTTGCCACACTGGTCTTCGGCATCTGGATGCTGGCCCTCAACCCCGGCATTTTCCAGTCGGGCGCCTGGATCCACGCCAAGCTGACCCTGGTCGTCCTGCTGATTGGCTACCATCACATGTGCGGCGCACAGGTAAAGCGCTTCGCCCGTGGCGAAAACACCCGCAGCCATGTCTTTTATCGCTGGTTCAATGAAGTCCCGGTTCTGATATTGCTGGCTATCGTAATTTTGGTCGTGGTCAAACCGTTCTAACGTCAATTACTCGGGGAACCTCCAATGTCGCTGCCCGCTCTGCTGGAACAACGTCTGCGCCTGCCCGTGGTGGCCGCGCCGATGTTTCTGATCTCCAATCCGCAACTGGTCCTGGCCTGCTGTCGCAACGGGGTAGTTGGGAGTTTCCCGGCGCTCAACCAACGCGAAAGCAGTGGCTTCAAGGCCTGGCTGGAAGAAATCGAAGCGGGCTTGGCGCTGCTGGACAACCCTGCGCCCTATGCCGTTAACCTGATCGTGCACAACAGCAACCCGCGGCTGGAGGCCGACCTGGCGATCTGTGTCGAGCACAAGGTGCCCATCGTCATCACCAGCCTCGGTGCGGTAAAGGAACTGGTGGACGCGGTTCATAGCTACGGCGGCCTGGTATTTCATGACGTTACTACCCGACGCCATGCGGAAAAAGCCGCTGAAGCCGGCGTCGACGGCCTGATTGCCGTAGCCGCTGGCGCGGGTGGCCACGCTGGCACCTGGAGCCCCTTTTCACTGATTGCCGAAATTCGCCAGTTCTTCGACAAAACCCTGCTGCTGGCGGGCTGCCTTAACCATGGGCACGAAATTCTTGCCGCCCAGATGCTGGGGGCAGACCTGGCATATTTCGGCACGCGCTTTATCGGCACCGCCGAAAGCCAGGCACCGGATGCCTATAAGGAGATGCTGCTCACATCGCGCGCTGCCGACATCGTGCACACTCCTGCAGTCTCCGGCGTACCTGCAAGCTTCATGCGCCAGAGCCTGGAAAATGCCGGTTTTGACCTCGCTGCGCTTCAGGGCAAAGGTGAGGTCAACTTCGGTTCCAAGCTCAAGCCATTGAGCGATGAGGCCAAAGCGTGGAAAACTGTATGGTCTGCTGGCCAAGGCGTCGGTGAGATCAATGATGTACCCACTGTGGATGAGCTCATAGCGCGCCTGGACGCCGAATACCGCAAAGCACGCGAGCACGCCGCGCAACTGCGCTGGCCACGCTGACCCACTGCCGGGCCTGCCAACTGGACAGGCCTGCATACTCTCCCTGATTAAGTGACAAGGATGCCCGCATGAGCGACAGCCGTTTCAAGATTGTGTTTGACGGAGCCTTGCGCCCAGGTGTCGAAAGCACCACCGCCAAGCTGAACCTCGCCGAGTTATTCAAAAGCGATGTTGAAGCGATCGAAAAGCTCTTCACCGGCCGCCCCGTCGCGCTCAAGCGCGACCTGTCCCACCCCGACGCGCAAACTTACCTGACGGCACTGCACAACGCCGGGGTCGACGCTCGCATCGAGGCCGAACAACCCGTGGCATTCAACCTTGCAGAAACCCACGAGACGGACTCGTCAACCTCTGACCGCGCCGCTGCGTCACCTTATGCACCGCCACGCGCTGCCGTTGGGGACGACCTGCCGGAGTTCGCAACCCTCAAGGTCTTCACCATCCACGGGCGCATCGGGCGCCTGCGCTACCTGGCCTGGACGCTGGCACTGACCGTCGCGATGCTGGTGGCGGCGGGCATCATCAGTACGGTGGGCTTCGCGGTGGCGACAGCCTCGCCAACCATCGCCATCATTATTGGCTCACTGCTGGGTTTCGCGCTGTTTGTGGCACTGGTAGTGGTGAGCGTGCAAATCGGCGTGCAGCGCCTGCATGACCTGGGCTGGTCTGGCTGGTTGTACCTGCTGAACCTGGTTCCGCTGGTTAACAGTGTTTTCCCGCTGCTGTTGCTGGTATTGCCAGGCAATACGGGCGCCAACCAATACGGCGCGCCACCACCACGCAACTCCACTGCGGTGAAAATCCTGGCCTCGCTGTGGCTGGCGTTCATTCCCTTGATGCTCATCATCGTCGTCACCCTGGGCATGAACGGCTACCTGGACCAGCTTGAAGCCAACATGGACAGCAGCTACGAAAGCAGCTCCATCACCTCCGATGCAGACGCCGATCAAAGCGCTATCGTTGACGAAGCCGCAGCGCAAAGTGCTGACGATGCAGCCGAACCTGTAGACTCTCCAGAACAGTGAAGAAACGCCCGCCGCCTGTGACGCACTGTCATAGGCCGGTGGCGTTGCGATGGAGAAAGGCATGACCCGTTACGCTCTGATCACCGGCGCCTCCAGTGGCATCGGCCTGGCATTGGCCGAGGCCTTGGCACGGCGCGGCCGTAGCTTGATTCTGGTGGCCCGCCAGCGTGATCAGTTGGAAAGCATTGCATTGGAGTTGACCCAACGCTTCGGCGTCGAGGTGCTGTTTCGTGCCTGTGATTTGGGCGAGCCGCTGCGTTTGTCCGGCTTTTTGCTGGAGCTCGAAGAGGGTGAGCGACAGATCGACCTGCTGGTCAACTGCGCCGGCATCGGCACCAGCGGGCCGTTCCTGGCCCAGGACTGGATGACCGAGCAGGACCTCATCGAAGTCAACATTCTGGCCTTGACCCGCATGTGCCACGCACTGGGCAATGCCATGGCCCTGCATGGCGGCGGGCAAATCCTTAATGTGGCTTCGGTCGCCGCCTTCCAGCCTGGGCCGTGGATGAGCAGCTACTACGCCAGCAAAGCCTACGTGCTGCACTTCTCCGAAGGGTTGCGCGAAGAATTAAAGACCTGCGGCATCAAGGTTTCAGTGTTGTGCCCCGGGCCTACGCGCACCGCATTCTTCGGCACCGCACAGATGGATACGGCGAAACTCGACCGCAGCCAGCAACTGATGAGCCCGGAAGAAGTCGCGCTTTACACCGTGCGGGCGCTGGAAAATAACAAGGCCATCATCATTCCCGGGCGCCGCAATCGTTGGCTGACGTTCAGCCCACGCCTGAGCCCCCGCTGGCTGACCCGCAAAATTGCCGGCGCCATCAACAAGGCCTATTGCCCACGCTGACGGCCTGGGTACACTCACCTAACTTTCACGATGGAGAAACGGCTGTGGATACTCTGTTCACCAAGATCATCAACAGAGAAATACCGGCGAGGATCATCTATGAAGATGACCAAGTCCTGGCTTTTCACGATATCGCCCCGCAGGCGCCAGTGCATTTCCTGGTTATCCCGAAAAAGCCCATTCGTACCCTCAACGACTTGACCGAGGACGATAAGGCGCTGGCCGGCCATATCCTGTTCACCGCCCAGCGCCTGGCCGTGGAACAAGGCTGCGAAAAAGGCTTTCGCGTGGTGATGAACTGCAATGAAGACGGCGGGCAAACCGTTTACCACATTCATATGCACGTGCTGGGTCAGCGCCAGATGAACTGGCCACCGGGCTGAGTGCACAAGGGCAAATTGACTCAGCACAAACGCTGCACGCTCTCTTGCGGTAAACTGGCCGCCGAGATTCTTCCCGGAGGTCAGCATGACTACCCAACGTCACTACTCGCCGATTGACCGTCTGTTGCTGCAAGCCGACATGGCCATGCGCACCCTGCTGCCGTTCAGCGGCCAGCCCTACCGCCCATCGCCCGCCATTGTGCAGCCGGATGTACAGCTGAGCGAGACCGACACCCGTCACGTCGCTGGCCTGATGCGCATCAACCATACCGGTGAAGTCTGTGCCCAGGCGCTGTACCAGGGCCAGGCGCTGACCGCCAAGTTGCCGCAGGTACGCACGGCAATGGAGCATGCGGCCGAGGAAGAGATCGACCACCTGGCCTGGTGCGAACAACGCATCCGCCAGTTGGGCAGCCATCCCAGCGTACTCAACCCACTGTTTTATGGTTTGTCGTTTGGTATCGGCGCTGCTGCCGGGCTAATCAGCGACAAAGTCAGCCTGGGGTTTGTGGCCGCGACAGAACATCAGGTGTGCAAGCACCTGGATGAACACCTGGAGCAACTGCCGGCCGAAGACGAAAAGTCACGGGCTATTCTTGAGCAGATGCGCATCGATGAAGAGCACCACGCAGAGAGCGCACTGGACGCGGGCGGCTTCCGCTTTCCAGCCCCGGTACGGTTCGGCATGAGCCTGTTGGCCAAGGTCATGACCAAAAGCACCTATCGAATCTGAACCGAAAAAAAGGGCGCCCGAAGCGCCCTTTCTTTTGCCTGCTGCAATCAACCCAACTCGATGATTTCGTAGTCGTGGGTAATGACCACGCCCGCGGCCCCCAGCATGATCGAGGCTGAGCAGTACTTCTCCGCCGACAGCTCGATGGCACGCTTGACCTGGGCTTCTTTCAGCGCCCGGCCCTTGACCACGAAATGCATATGGATCTTGGTAAAAACCTTGGGGTCTTCAGTGGCGCGTTCAGCTTCCAGGAAGGCTTCGCAGCTTTCCACGGCCTGGCGGGACTTCTTCAAGATGCTGACCACGTCAAAATTGCTGCAACCGCCCACACCCAGCAGCAACATTTCCATCGGGCGTACACCCAGGTTCCGACCGCCGGCTTCCGGCGGACCGTCCATGACCACCACATGGCCGCTGCCCGACTCACCGAGGAACATGGCTTCGCCCGCCCATTGGATGCGTGCCTTCATCGCCCAGACTCCACTGCTAAAAAAGGGTCGCCAGCTTAGCACAGGGCCTTGAAACAACAGCGCCCTGCATAAATTCGATAAATGACAGCGTTTGCCCGGTAAATTGGCTAATCGCGGCAGAAAGTGTCTGGTAAGCTGGCGCCAAATGAATGGCGCATTGCCATGACTTGTACAGCGTATATCAATGAGATGCCGCTGGATAAAAACAACGCCAACTACACCGCGCAGTCTTTTCGGGATACAACCATGGTTGCTCTTACTCCCACACCCAAGATCAAGAACCTCGACAAACTGTTGCTGCATTGCCAGCGCCGACGTCATCCGGCCAAGCACAACATCATCTGCGCCGGCGAGCGTTCAGAAACCCTATTCTTCATCATCAAGGGCTCGGTCACCATCCTGATCGAGGATGAAGATGGCCGTGAGATGATCATTGCCTACCTCAACGCCGGAGACTTCTTCGGGGAGCTGGGTTTGTTTGAACAAGCAGGCAAAGAGCAGGAACGCAGCGCTTGGGTACGGACCAAAGTTGAGTGCGAAGTGGCCGAGATCAGCTATACGAAATTTCGCGAACTGGCCCAGCATGATCCGGATATCTTGTACGCCCTGAGCGGGCAGATCGCCCAGCGCCTGCGCGACACCACCCGCAAAGTCGGCGACCTGGCGTTCTTTGATGTCACCGGCCGCGTCGCTCGCTGCCTGCTGGAGCTATGCAAGCAACCCGATGCCATGACCCATCCCGACGGCATGCAGATCAAAGTCACGCGCCAGGAGATCGGACGTATTGTCGGGTGTTCACGGGAAATGGTCGGCCGCGTGCTCAAGGACTTGGAAGAACGCAACCTGGTGCACGTCAAAGGCAAGACAATGGTGGTGTTCGGTACCCGCTAGAGCGGCAGGAAGCCAGCCAGCATCTGCCGGTACAGCGTGTCGAGCCGACTGATAGCATCCGGCGCCGTAAACGCTTCGTGCAGTGCGATATGGCTGTCGGCGCGAACCCGCTGCTCCAAGCCGCAGGCCTGATTGAAGCGGTTGACCGCCGCAATCAATTCCTCACGATCGTTCTCCAGCAACATCGCCCCATGCACCAACCCAACGGGGCGGCCACCGCTTTGTCGCCAACGCTGGGCAGTGCCCACCATTTTGCGGCCATTGAGGTTGACGTTGTAACGACCGTCGCAAAAGGCACCGTCAATTTCGCCGACGGACGCATCGCCACCCAACTCGATCAACAGATCACAGATCGGCTGGCACAAGCGCTGATAACCGGTTTCGATACGCCCCTGGTCGCCTTCACTGCGCGGCGGGGCATAGACCAGGGCGATATTGACCGTGGCGCCGGACTGCGGCCCCGGCTCACCGCCGGTTTCCCGCAGCAATACCGGCCAACCCGCATCGGCCGAGACTTGGCTCGCCGCCTCGAATGCCGGCAGCCGGCTCAAACGGCGCGGCATGACGAGCGCTTGGTCGCTGGGCTGCCAGAACAGCAGCCCGAATGCCTGCTCCCCCGCGCAAACGGCTGCCAATAGGGCTTGCTCGGCGGCAAGGCCTGCTTCGACAGTCATGATCACGGGCTGGAGCATCGAACACCTACCTACCTGAATAAACACAAAACCTAATGTGGGAGCTGGCCAGCTCCCACAGTTTCGAGCGTATTTCAAATCAATCCAACGTCGAACCGCTGATCGTCGTACCGCGCTCCGGGAAGAACAAACGCTGCAACTCCGCCCCCGGGTTCTCGGCGCGCATAAAGGTCTCGCCTACCAGGAACGAGTACACGCCGCTGATTTCCATCAACTCCACATCGGCGCGGTTGACGATGCCACTCTCGGTAATCACCAGACGATCGCGCGGAATACGCGGCAGCAGGTCGAGGGTGGTTTCCAGGCTGACGTCGAAGGTATGCAGGTTACGGTTGTTGACGCCCAGCAGCGGTGTGTCGAGGGTCTTCAACGCGCGCTCCAGTTCGTCGCCGTCGTGCACTTCTACCAGCACGTCCAGACCGACGCTTTTGGCCACGGCCGCCAGCTCGGCCATCTTCACGTCATCCAATGCGGAGACAATCAGCAACACGCAGTCGGCACCCAAGGCACGGGCTTCGACGATTTGGTACGGGTCGACCATGAAATCCTTGCGGATCACCGGCAGCTTGCACGCAGCGCGCGCCTGTTGCAGGAACAGGTCGGAACCCTGGAAGTAGTCAATATCGGTCAGCACAGACAGGCAGGTCGCCCCTCCCCTCTCATAACTGACGGCGATCTCAGCGGGTACGAAGTGTTCGCGAATCACCCCCTTGCTCGGCGAGGCCTTCTTGACCTCGGCGATCACGGCCGGCTGCTTGAGCTTGGCCTGGGCGATCAAGGCATTGGCAAAGCCACGTGGTGCATCGGCGGCTTTCGCCTGCGCTTCCAACTCGGCCAGGCTCACGCGGGCGCGGCGCTCGGCCACTTCTTCAGCCTTACGGGCCAGGATCTTTTCCAGAACGGTTGGCACACTCATCCTTCATTCTCCATCTTGAATACGGCGGTGAATGCTCCCAGCTCTTCGAGCTTCTCACGAGCCAGGCCGGTGTGCAGCGCATCGTGGGCCAAGGCGACACCTTCCTTGAGACTATAGGCGTGGTCGGCGGCGTAAAGGGCTGCGCCAGCATTGAGCACAATCATTTCCGCAGCTTTCTGACCGTTTTCGGTCTTGCGACGCCCCAAGGCGTCACGAATCAGCTCCAGCGAAGCCGCCGGGCTTTCCACCGCCAGGCCGTGCAAGCTCTGGCTTTTCATACCCAGGTCTTCGGGCTCGACCCAATATTCGGTGACCTCGTCGTTCTTGAGCTCCGCCACGAAGGTCGGCGCCGCCAGGCTGAATTCGTCGAGGCCATCCTTGGAATGCACCACCAGCACATGCTTGCTGCCCAAGCGCTGCAAGACTTCGGCCAACGGCCGGCACAGCGCCTGGCTGAACACACCCACCACTTGGTGCTTCACACCGGCCGGATTCGTAAGCGGGCCGAGCATGTTGAACAGGGTACGCAGGCCAAGGTCCTTGCGCGGGCCGGCAGCGTGCTTCATCGCGCCGTGATGGGACTGGGCAAACATGAAGCCAATGCCAACGCTGTCAATGCAGCGCGCTACTTGCACCGGCGTGAGGTTCAGGTAAATACCGGCCGCTTCCAGCAAGTCGGCACTGCCGCTCTTGCCAGACACTGCACGGTTACCGTGCTTGGCGACGGTGCAGCCAGCGGCGGCCACCACAAAGGATGAGGCAGTCGACACGTTGAAAATATTCGCCCCGTCACCGCCGGTACCCACTACATCGACGACGCCGTCGAGGGTCTTGAGTTCGACCTTGTCCGCCAGCTCACGCATCACCGACACCGCACCGACGATTTCGTCGATGCTTTCGCTCTTCATGCGCATCGCCATCATAAAAGCGCCGATCTGAGCATCGGTGCATTGACCGGTCATGATCTCGCGCATCACATCGCTCATTTCCGCGGTGCTCAGGTCCAGATGGCCGACGATACGGCTCAGGGCAGTCTTGATATCCATGAAAAGTCCTTAGCGCGTGCCGCCGCTCTGCTTGAGAAAGTTGGCGAACAGCTCGTAGCCCTGCTCGGTCAGGATTGACTCAGGGTGAAATTGCACCCCTTCGATGTTCAGTGTCTTGTGGCGCAGGCCCATGATCTCGTCGACCGAGCCGTCTTCCAATTGGGTCCAGGCGGTCAGTTCCAGACATTCGGGCAAGGTTTCACGCTTGACCACCAGTGAGTGGTAACGGGTCACGGTCACCGGCAGGTTCAGGCCATGGAACACACCCAGGTCGCGATGAAATACCGGACTGGTCTTGCCGTGCATAACCTCGCGCGCGCGCACCACATCACCGCCAAACGCCTGGCCGATCGACTGGTGCCCCAGGCAGACGCCCAGGATCGGCAGCTTGCCGGCGAAATACTGGATAGCTTCCAGAGAGATGCCCGCCTCGGTGGGCGTGCACGGGCCAGGTGAGACGACGATGCGCTCGGGGTTCAACGCGGCGATTTCGGCAACGCTGAGTTCATCGTTGCGCACCACCTTGACCTCGGCACCCAGCTCGCCCAGGTACTGCACAACGTTGTAGGTAAAGGAGTCGTAGTTATCAATCATCAGCAACATGTGGGTTCAAACCTCTTGAATTCACTGATTTCAAATGACCGCCTTCCAAGCGTGTGACCCGCTGCCAGACGCACGTTCCGGTTGCCAGGGTGAGTTGGCAAGGGGCGTCAGACAACGGGTGAAGAAGGCAAATCGGTACAGGTCCGGCCAGGCCGGCAGAGAAAAATGTCAGGCGCGCCAACGCCAACGGGCGTGTGCCTTGACTACTCGCATCAAGAGTTTGCTGATGATCAACACGGGGAGGGTCTCATTCATACGTTCAGGCACAGTAACGTAGGCTCGCCAGCGGTGCAATATGGAGCCGCAAATACGGGGATGCAACGTAGGCAGATTCCGGATTTCCCTACAGAAAATGCCAGAAATTTTGCTAGTGTTTCACTTCCGACATAAAAACAACCCAATGGAATCTTGCATGCTCAGACCAGCGTTTTTCGCGCCCCTTGCCGGCTGCCTCCTGTCATTGGCCTGCGCCCAGGCGTTCGCAGCCCCGTCACCTTATTCAACCATGGTGGTTTTCGGCGACAGCCTGGCGGATGCAGGCCAGTTCCCCGACGGTTCGGCCGGCGCCACATTGCGCTTTACCAACCGCACCGGGCCGACCTTCCAGGGTGAGTACGGCCTGGTCTCATCGACCCTGCTGGGCGCGAAACTGGGCGTCGCTCCCAACGACCTGAATGCCTCCACCTCACCGGTTCGCGCAGCCCAGGGTTTGCCAGACGGAAACAACTGGGCAGTGGGTGGCTACCGTACCGACAATATCCTCGACTCCATTACCTCAGTCTCCAATGCTGCGATTCCCCCAGGCAACCCTGGGGCCGGCACTTTATTACGCAGTCGGCAGGGCTATCTGCCGGCTAATGGTGGGAGAGCCGACCCGAACGCGCTTTACTTCCTTTCCGGTGGTGGCAATGACTTCCTGCAAGGCCGGGTACTGAGCCCCGCTCAAGCGGTCGCCGCCGGTGGCAGGCTGGCGGACAGCGCCCAGGCCCTGCAACAAGCCGGCGCGCGTTACATCATGGTATGGATGCTACCCGACCTGGGCCTGACGCCGGCGATCAACGGCACCCCACAGCAGGCGGCGACTTCGGCCCTGAGTAATATTTTCAATCAGTCCCTGGTGCAGCGCCTGTCGCAAGTCGATGCTCAGGTTATCCCGCTGAACATCCCGCTGTTGTTGAACGAGGCCTTCGCCGATCCAGCCCGCTTCGGCCTCGCCACCGGCCAGAACCTGACGGGCACCTGCTTCAGCGGTAACAGTTGCACCGCCAACCCAACCTATGGCATCGGCGGCACCAACCCGGACCCAACCAAGCTGATCTACAACGACTCGGTCCACCCTACCGTGGCCGGGCAACGCTTGATTGCCGACTACGCCTATTCGCTACTCGCCGCGCCGTGGGAACTGACCTTGCTGCCGGAAATGGCCCAAGGCACATTGCGGGCGCATCAAGACGAGTTGCGCAACCAATGGCAAGCAGACAACGGCAGTTGGCAAGCCGTCGGCCAATGGCGCGCCATAGTGGCCGGCGGCGGCCAACGCCTGGATTTCGATGATCAGAGCAGCTCGGCCAGTGGCGACGGCAGCGGCTACAACCTGAATATCGGTGGCAGCTACCGGCTCGATGAGAACTGGCGCGTGGGGGTTGCCGCCGGCCTGTATCGGCAGACACTCGAAGCCGGTGCCAATGATTCGGACTACAAGCTCAACAGCTATATGGGTACGGCATTCGCTCAATATCAGCAGAACCACTGGTGGGCCGATGCCGCATTGACCGGCGGCAAGCTGGACTTCGACAGCCTCAAGCGCAAGTTCGCCCTGGGCATCAGCGAAGGCTCGGAGAAAGGTGACACCGATGGCTGGCTCTGGGCCCTGAGCGGCCGCGTGGGGTATGACATCGCTGCGCCAGGCAGCGACTGGCACCTGTCGCCATTCATCAGCGCCGATTACGCGCGGGTTGAAGTCAATGGCTACTCGGAAAAAAGCAGCCGCTCCACCGCCCTGACCTTTGATGATCAACAACGCGACTCCAAGCGCCTGGGCGTCGGCCTGCAGGGCAGCTATCGCATCACGCCGCAAACTCAAGTTTTTGGCGAAGTGGCCCACGAGCATGAGTTTGAAAATGACACACAGAAGGTGAACATTTCGCTCAACAGCGTGCAGGGGATCGACTTCAAGCTGGACGGGTATACGCCTCGCAGTAACTCTGACCGCTTGAGCCTGGGTGTCAGCCACAAGCTGACTCAGGACCTGGCGTTGCGGGCGGCGTATAACCTCAGGAAGGATGACAACTTGACCCAGCAGGGCGTCAATGTCGGGGTCAGTCTGGATTTCTAAATACTGCGCAAAACAAATGTGGGAGCTGGCTTGCCTGCGATGGCGGTGGATCAGTCACTGAATATCTCGAGTGACACACCGCCATCGCGGGCAAGCCCTAATGCCAGTCAGTTAAGCGTACATCGCCCTCTGTAGGAGCGAGCTTGCTCGCGAAAAACCGCAACGATAACGCGTGCTTCCTGAATGAACGCGGCGCCTATGAGTTTTTCGCGAGCAAGCTCGCTCCTACAAAAGCCTTAACTGACTGGCATTGGGGCAAGCCCGCTCCCACATTTTTTATTCCAGCTTTAGTCTTGTGGAGTTTGCTCTGCCAATGCCACGGCACGGAACATCGCCCGACGCTTGTTCAGGGTTTCTTCCCACTCAAGGGCCGGCACCGAGTCCGCCACAATCCCGCCGCCGGCCTGCACATGCAGTTCGCCGTCCTTGATCACCGCCGTGCGGATCGCAATGGCGGTGTCCATATTGCCGTTCCAGGCGAAATACCCGACGGCGCCGCCATAGACACCGCGCTTGACCGGCTCCAGTTCGTCGATGATTTCCATCGCACGGATCTTCGGCGCCCCCGACAATGTGCCCGCCGGCAAAATCGCTCGCAGTGCGTCCATCGCCGTCAGCCCGGTTTTCAGTTCGCCGGTGACGTTGGATACGATATGCATCACATTGGAATACCGCTCGATGACCATCTTCTCAGTCAGTTTCACCGAGCCGATTTCCGAGACACGCCCGGTGTCGTTGCGCCCCAGGTCGATCAGCATCAGGTGTTCGGCGATTTCCTTTTCGTCGCTGAGCAGGTCTTCTTCCAGCGCCACGTCGGCTTCTTCGGTCGCGCCACGGGGGCGCGTGCCGGCAATCGGGCGCACGGTGATCAGGTTGTCTTCAACCCGCACCAGCACTTCCGGCGAACTGCCAACGACGTGGAAGTCGCCGAAGTTGAAGAAGTACATATACGGCGTCGGGTTGAAGCAACGCAGTGCGCGGTACAGGTCAATCGGCGCCGCCTTGAAGTCGATGGACATGCGTTGCGACGGCACCACTTGCATGCAGTCACCGGCGAGGATGTATTCCTTGATGGTATCGACGGCGCGCTCGTAGTCATCCTGGGTAAAGCTTGAGCGGAACACCGGGTCGGCCGCCGGTGGGCGACTGAGGTCCAGGCCGCGACGCGGGGTGATCGGCTGGCGGAGTTTTTCCAGCAGCGCTTCCAGGTTGGCCTGGCCTTGTTCGAATGCATCACCCTGGGCAGGGTCGGCGAGGACAATCGCATGCATCTTGCCGGCGAGGTTGTCGAACACTACCACTGCGTCGGACACCATTAGCAAAATATCCGGCACCCCCAACGGGTCTGGGTTCGGGCATTTGCCCAGGCGCTTTTCCACATAGCGCACGCAGTCGTAGCCAAAATACCCCACCAGGCCACCGTTGAAGCGCGGCAGGCCAGCAATGGTCGGCACGTTGTAGCGCGCCTTGAAGGTTTCGACAAAGGCCAGCGGGTCTTCTACGTCATGGCTTTCGATCTCCACGCCGTCATGGGTGATGCTCACATGATGGTCGTGGACCCGCAGCACCGTGCGGCATGGCAGGCCAATGATCGAGTAACGGCCCCACTTCTCACCGCCCTGTACCGACTCGAGCAGGTAAGAGTTGGGCTCGTCGGCCAGCTTCAGGTAGATCGACAGCGGCGTATCGAAGTCGGCCAGGGTTTCGCAAGCCATGGGGATACGGTTATAGCCGGCAGCGGCCAAACGCAGGAATTCTTCGCGGGTCATGAGGTGCCTCGTGGTGTGAGGGTCAAACAGTCAGGTAGGCAAACGTGCCGCACATGCGGCCAGGATCAGTCAGGCGCGCCAACGCCAGCGGGCCAGGGCCTTGATGACTTTCATCCAGAGTTTGCGAGTGACCACCACGATGGGATTTCCAGAAGGAGACGAATCGATGTCGGGCAACGTTATCTCAGCGCCCGCGCCCAAGCAACCGGGGATTAGCAGTCGCAAGTCATCAATGACCAGCGCGGGGGACTCCTCCGCAATCGGCCGGCCATGGTTGTAACCATAACTCAAGGCCACGCACTGCACGCCCGCCGCTTTCGCCGCCAGCACATCACTGCGCGAATCGCCGACAAACAACGACTGAGACGCCGGAATATTGGCCATTTTCATCACGAAGAACAGTGCCGCCGGGTCGGGTTTTTTCTGCGGCAAGGTATCGCCGCCGATAATCCAGCGGAAATAGCGACCGATTTTCATCTGGTCCAACAACGGCGCAACGAAGCGCTCCGGCTTGTTGGTGATCAGGGCCATTTCCACGCCCTGCTTGCTCAACCACTTGAGGGTGTCGCGCACGCCGGGGTAAACCACGGTCAGTTCGTGGCTGCTTTCATAAGCGGCATTGAATAATTCCAAGGCATGTTCTGCCTCTACCTCATCCACACCCGTGGCATCGATGTCGTTGGCCAGGGCCCGGCGCACCAACATCGGCGCGCCATTGCCGACCCACTCGCGCACCGACTCGATGCCTGCCGGCTTGCGCCCCAGCTTGAGCAGCATCTGGTCCACTGCGGCCGCCAGGTCGGGCACCGAGTCGATCAAGGTACCGTCCAGATCGAACATCACCAGCCGTGGCAATTTGCCGGGGAACAACTGCTCAAAACCGCTCATGGACGCGCCAGCGCCAGTTCGGCACGCATCTTGTCGATGACGGCCTGGTAGTCCGGGGCATTGAAAATCGCCGAGCCGGCCACGAAGGTATCGGCACCCGCTGCGGCGATCTCACGAATATTGTTGACGTTGACCCCGCCGTCGATCTCCAGGCGAATGTCACGCCCCGACGCATCGATCAGCGCACGGGCCTCACGCAGCTTGTTCAAGGTGCCAGGGATGAACTTCTGCCCGCCGAAGCCTGGGTTGACGCTCATCAGCAAGACCATGTCGACCTTGTCCATCACGTACTCAAGCACGCTCAGCGGAGTAGCCGGGTTGAATACCAAACCCGCCTTGCAGCCGCCTTCGCGGATCAGTTGCAGGGGGCGGTCAACGTGCAACGTAGCTTCCGGGTGGAAGGTGATGTAAGTCGCACCCGCCTCGATGAAGTCACCGACGATACGGTCCACCGGGCTGACCATCAGGTGCGCATCAATCGGTGCGGTGATGCCGTACTTGCGCAGCGCGGCGCACACCATCGGGCCGATGGTCAGGTTGGGCACGTAGTGGTTGTCCATGACATCGAAGTGCACGAAGTCGGCACCGGCGGCCAACACCTTGTCCACTTCCTCACCCAGGCGGGCGAAGTCGGCAGAGAGAATCGATGGAGCAATGACGAAGGGCTGCATGACGCACCTTTTTTGAGCTAAATCACGATGGCGCGCATTGTATACCTCATGCTTTGCTGCGCGCACCGTGACCTATCTCAACGGTTAGTAAGCTGCCCGGTAGATTTTTTCGATATCGGCGGCGCTGAGCTTGCGCGGGTTGTTACGCATTAAGCGCTCAATGCCTGCGGCTTCGCTGGCCATGGCCGGGATGGCGTCCTCGGGCACGCCGAAACTGCGCAGGCCCGAGGGGATCTCCACCGCCGCACACAGCCGCGTCATCGCCGCTACAGCCTGGTCGGCAGCGTCATTCACACTCAGCCCGGCGATATTGACGCCCATGGCCTGGGCAATGTCCTGCATGCGCTCGACGCAGGCCAATTTGTTCCAGTGCATCACATACGGCAACAACAGCGCGTTGCTTACGCCATGGGCAATGTTGAAGCGCCCACCCAACGGGTACGCCAGCGCATGCACGGCACCGACGCCAGCGTTGCCAAAGGCCATGCCGGCCATCAGGCTGGCGGTGGCCATGTCGTCACGGGCCTGCAGGTTCGCCGGGTTGGCATAAGCCTTGGGCAACGCGCTGGCAATCAATTTGATCGCACCGATAGCCAGGGCGTCGGTAATCGGCGAGGCATTCAGCGACAGGTAGGACTCGATGGCGTGCACCAAGGCGTCCACACCACTGGCGGCCGTGACACCCCGTGGGCAGGTCAAGGTCATTTGCGGGCTGATCAGCGCAACGTCCGGCAGCAAGTAATCACTGACAATGCCTTTTTTCAGCTGTGCGGCCTTGTCGGACAGTATCGCCACGTTGGTCACCTCCGAGCCGGTGCCGGCCGTGGTGGGGATGGCGATCAACGGCGGGCCTTTGCGCGGCACCTGATCGACGCCGAACAGGTCCGCCAGCGCGCCGTGATAACCGGCGTAGGCCGCCCCGCTCTTGGCGATGTCGATGGCACTGCCGCCGCCCACACCGATCAGGCCGTCATGCCCGCCTTCGCGGTACGCACGCATGCAGTCCTCGACGATGGCAATTTCCGGATCGGGCAGCACGCGGTCGAAGATTTCGTAGGCTCGATCCCCCAGATGCTCCAGGGCCAGCGCCACGGTGCCCGACTGGACCAGCGCGGCGTCGGTGACGATCAGCGGGTTATCCACATCCAGGCGCGTGAGTTCGGCAGCCAGTTGTTCGATGGCACCTGCGCCGGTCAGCAGTTTGTGGGCAATCTTGAATGAGGAAGTACTCATGTGCGCGGCCTCTTATGAATGATGGGCTGGCACAAGAATAGCCGCCCCTGGCGTGTTGTCTGCCATTCATTGGTTGAATGGTCGCGCAGCGCCCATCAAGGCAGCTAACAAACCGCCGATAGCCTGTTGGTAACGAGAACCGCACCTCACACCCCTGACAAATACCGACCAACCCATTAGGCTGCTGGAATAACTTCTGGCCGGGAATCAACGATGCTTTTTATTCACCGTTCGGCACTGCCAGCATTGTGCCTGTCACTCCTGTTTACCAGCGTCTTGCCTGTTCAGGCCGAGGATGCACCCTCGCCTGCCGTCGAAAAGCCGGCTGAACGCCAGCCCTTGCCCGAGCGTAGCCAGCAAGAAGCCAGCGCGCTCGAACGGCAGGTGCCGCAGCAGGAACAACAGCAATTGCAGGCCGGTAGCGATTCGTTCCTGGCGCTGTGGAAACCTGCCAACAGCGCCGAAGCCGAAGGTGTGGTGATCCTCATACCAAGTGCTGGGGAGAACGCGGACTGGCCGCAGGCCATCGCGCCTCTGCGGCGCAAGTTACCGGACGCCGCCTGGGGCACCCTCAGCCTGTCATTGCCTGACGTCAGTGTGGACACCCTGCCGCCACGGCTCATCGAGCCGCCGAAAGCGGCGGTCGATACCAGCAGCAAGGAAGGCAGCACCGCTGCCAAGCCGGTCGAACAGGCCGCCAGTGCCGAGGCCGAAGGCACGGACCCGGCGGTGGTGCCGGGGGCGGATGAACAGGACAAGACCGACGCCAAGCGCATCTTCGACCGCATCGACGCCGCCGTCGCCTTCGCCCAGACCCAAAGCGCCCGCAGCGTGGTGTTGCTCGGCCATGGCACCGGGGCTTGGTGGGCGGCACGCTACCTGAGTGAGAAACAACCCTCCCAGGTGCAGAGGCTGGTGATGGTGGCCGGCAAGACGCCCGTAGCTCGCCAACCGGACCTGCAGCAACTGGCGCCGGACTTGAAGGTGCCCACGGCGGATGTGTTCTATCAAGAGGGCGCTCAGGATCGCAAAAACGCCCTGGAGCGACTCCAGGCGGCCAAGCGCTCGAAGAATGACGGCTATAAGCAGGTATCGCTCACAGCGTTGCCCGGCAATAGCGCGGCGCAGCAGGAGCAGTTGTACCGCAGGGTCCGCGGGTGGTTGAGCCCGCAGGGCAGCGCTGACTGACACTCCGCTGTCGGGGGCAACATCGCTTTCTGTAGGAGCTCGCTCGCGAAAAACGTCAACGATAATGCGTGCTTCCTGAATAAACGCGGCGCCTGGGAGTTTTTCGCGAGCAAGCTCGCGCCTACAATTAGGGCTTGCCCCTCCCAGATGGAGTTGAGTGGCGATAGTCTCAACGAAAATCGCGCCGCTCGCGAATCAGCGCATAGGCGTTATGCAACTCACGGGTTCGTTCGGTCGCCTCCCGCACTTGCGCGGCGCTGGCACCCGTGCCGGCGATCTTGTCCGGATGGTGACGGCTGAGCAGTCGGCGGTAGGCGCGCTTGATCACCGAAGGCTCAGTGGTTGCCGTCACCCCCAGGATACGCAACGCCTCTTGATAGGCACCGCCACGATTGGCCACGGGCTTGCGCTCCGGCGCGTAATCGGTCGCCAATGCCTGCAACTGCTGCGGCGTCCAGCCCAGCCACCTGCCCCATTGGTCGATCAGGTCGCGCTCGGCAGCATCCGCCCGACCGTCCGCCCACGCCATGCGCCAACAGGCCCGGAGCACGCCTTCCGCCGCATGGGGCTGCGTCTTGAGCACCCGCAGGTAACTGCGTACCCGGTCGCTGCCGGATTTACCCCGGTTGAAGGCGCTGATCGCGCGGCGCTGGGCCGGCTCACTCATATCCAGTGCGCGCATTTCCTGGCGCGCTTGCTGGATATGCCCATCGACAACCCGGCCATTACTCTTGGCCAGGCGTCCCAGCAGCACAAACAATAGTTCGTCGTTGCGCAAGGCCGGGCGCCCACCCAAGCGTTCACGTAACTGCGCCCAGCTGTGCAGTTGCAAACGGCGGTCCAGCGCCTGCCCCAGCAA
Source organism: Pseudomonas sp. GL93 (assembly GCF_003408955.1). Taxonomy (NCBI): domain Bacteria; kingdom Pseudomonadati; phylum Pseudomonadota; class Gammaproteobacteria; order Pseudomonadales; family Pseudomonadaceae; genus Pseudomonas; species Pseudomonas sp. GL93. Next base: position 131,797 of record NZ_NKRF01000095.1, on the reverse strand, counting down.
TGCCCCCAACAAAGCCCCCGGAATACTGGCAATGGCAAAGCCAACCCCGGCGCCGATCAGCGTCCCTGGCCACAACATCCTACTGCCCCGCTGTCAGCAAGGTTTCGACCTGCGCCAGTCGCTCCAGCGTCCCCACATCCACCCAGCGTCCTGCCATGTGCTCCCCCGTTACCAAACCTTTGGCCATGGCCTCGCGCAACAGCGGGGCCAACTTGAAGGCACCGGCGCTGCAACCCGCGAACAATTTAGGGTCGAGCACTGAAATGCCACTGAAGGTCAGGTTATCGGCACCGGGCGCGGCATCATGAAGCCGCCCCTGATCTAGATAGAAGTCCCCGCCGGAGGGGTGATGCGCCGGATTATCGACCATCACCAAGTGGGCCAAGCCCTGGAGCGGCTGCCGCAATTGGCTGAAGTCATAATCGGTCCAGATATCACCATTGACCACCACAAAGGGCTCATCCCCCAGCAATGGCAGCGCCTGGAAAATCCCACCACCGGTTTCCAGCGGCTCGCCTTCGGCCGAATAGCGGATACGCAAGCCGAACTGGGCGCCATCGCCCCGGTAGCTTTCGATCTGCTCGCCGAGCCAGGCGGGGTTGATCACGATCTCGGTAAACCCGGCCTTTGCCAGCGCTTCAAGATGGTATTCGATCAATCGTTTGCCGCCCGCCTGTACCAGCGGCTTGGGCGTGTGCAGGGTGAGCGGACGCATGCGCTCGCCCTTCCCCGCCGCCAGGATCATCGCCTTCATACGATGGCCTCGGCGGGCTGGCGCAGGCTGGCGAGCAATTCGCCCAGATCGCTCAACTCAGGCCGGTCGGCCAGCACCGCTTCTATATAAGCAAAGAAACGCGGCACGTCGGCCAGGTAACGTGGCTTGCCGTCGCGGTGACAGATACGCGAAAAAATGCCGATAACCTTGAGGTGACGCTGCACGCCCATCAGGTCGCTGGCACGCAGGAACTCTTCAAAGTCGTCCTGTACGGGAATCCCCAGCTGCCCGGCGCGCTGCCAATAGCCGCGCTGCCACTCACGCACGCGGGCCTGGGGCCAACTGAGGAAGGCGTCCTTGAACAGGCAGGTTATGTCATAGGTCACCGGGCCGTAGACCGCGTCCTGGAAATCCAGCACGCCAGGGCTCGGCTCACTGATCATCAGGTTGCGCGGCATGTAGTCGCGGTGCACCAGCACCTTGGGCTGGGCCAGGGCGCTGTCGATCAACTGCTGGCTGGCACGTTGCCAGAGGGCTTGTTGCTCAGGGTCGAGGTCGATGCCCAGGTGACGACGCACGTACCATTCCGGGAACAGTTCGAGCTCACGACGCAATAAGGCCACGTCATAGCTGGGCAGTGGTGCATCCATCGGCAATTGCTGGAAAGCCAGCAGCGCGTCGATGGCATCGGCAAATAATTGATCGGCATTTTCACCGTCAATCACGTCCAGATAGGTTTTTCTGCCCAGGTCATTGAGCAAAAGAAAGCCGCGGGGCAGATCTTCTGCATAAATTTTTGGCACATTTATTCCCGATTTCGCGAGCAAATGCGCGATATCGACGAAAGGTTTGCAGTTTTCCTGGGGGGGTGGCGCGTCCATGACGACGAACGTATGGGCACCGCCCTCCCATCGGAAGTAACGCCTGAAACTCGCGTCGCTGCTGGCCGCGGTCAATGTGGCCGGGGGCACGGGGCCCCAGTCCTGCGCGTTGAAGAGGATCGGCAACTGCTCATCCAGCCAGACTTCCAGCTGTTGTAAACGTAGATCTTGCTCGGGCATTACAAGGGTCTCCGACGGCGCTAGCCGTCAAGCGGGGCATGCTTTATTATCACGCATCTTTTTCAGACCATCGAGAGGCGTGCGGCCCAAACCGCGGGCAGATGGCACGCAGGAAGCCCGGACTAATAAGATGGCATTGAAATCCCCCGCGTTTCGTAGAAAATTTCCGTTGCTGGTAACCGGCAGTCTGCTGGCCTTGCAACCTTTCGCCACCTCATTCGTGGTCGCCGCGGAACAGTATGACTGCTCAGTCTCTGCTTCGGGTGCCTGGGATTGCGCGCCGAAGACGGCCGCCGCCCCATTGCCACCGCGCCCGGTGCATGACGGTGCTGCCGTCAGCTCGGCCAACAGCACGCCGCAAGGCAAAGCTGGCGGCAGCGTCGACGCCGAACCCAAGACCATGCTGGTCACCGAAGCCAAAGGCCGTGGCCTGCGTTCGCGCAGTGCCGACTACAGCCACCTGGACTGGGTACCTCGCGACAAGTTGACCGCAGCACAGTTGGCCGAAACCGGCCCTTACTGCGGCGGCGCGTACATCGAGCCGACTCGTCCTGGCATGAACGACAAGACGAACAAGAGCGATGCACCGACCTTCATCGGCGCCAAGGCCTCTCGTTACGAGCAGGAGCAGCAGGTCGCGACCCTGGCTGGTGACGTGGTCATGCGCCAGGGCAGCATGCAGCTGGAAGCGGACGAAGCCAGCCTGTACCAGGCCGAGAACCGTGGCGAGCTGAACGGCAAAGTGCGACTGCGCGACAACGGCGCGCTGATCGTGGGCGACCATGCCCAGGTTCAGCTCGACACCGGCGCCGCCCAGATCGACAACGCCGAATACGTGATGCACAAGTCGCGCATTCGCGGTAACGCCCTCTACGCCAAGCGTGCCGAGAACGCGATTATCCGTCTCAAGGACGGTACGTACACCACCTGCGAGCCGGACAGCAACGCCTGGCAGCTCAAGGGCAACAACATCACGTTGAACCCGGCCACCGGTTTCGGTACGGCGACCAACGCGACGTTGCGGGTCAAGAACATCCCGATCCTGTACACCCCGTATATCTACTTCCCGATCGACGACCGTCGTCAATCCGGCTTCCTGCCGCCGAGCTTCAGCACCGGTGGCGAGACTGGCTTTACGCTGGTAACGCCGTACTACTTCAACCTGGCGCCGAACTACGATGCCACGTTGTACCCGCAGTACATGACTAAACGTGGCTTGTTGATGGAAGGCGAGTTCCGCTATCTGACCAAGTCGAGTGAAGGGCAGTTTGGCGGGGCGTACCTCAACGACGATAACGACGAGCGGAAGAACCAGACTGATTACGAAAAGACCCGCTATATGCTCAATTGGCAGCATAAGGGTGGGTTGGATTCACGTCTGACGTCGCAAGTGGATTACACCCGGATCAGCGATCCTTATTACTTCCAGGATTTGAAGTCGTTTGAGGAAGGGGTTGAGAGTCAAGACGCTCTGAACCAGCAGGGATCTTTGACATATCGGGGCGATTCTTATCAGGCCCGTTTGAATGTCCAAGCCTATCAACTGGCGACAATCACTCAGATCACTCCATATGACCGGTTGCCGCAACTCACGCTGAATGGCCAACTGCCATTTCATCCGGGCGGGCTGGATTTCAGTTATGAAACCGAAGCCGTACGCTTTGATCGAGACTTGGAGAACGGTAACTTTACGGACGAAAATGGCTTGGTTTCGCGTCGTCTGGATACCAACGTTACCGGCCTGACCCGTGCAAACGGCACTCGTCTGAACCTTGCGCCAGCTGTCTCTTATCCGATGAACTGGTCCTACGGCTTTTTGACGCCGAAGTTGAAGTACGTTTATACCAAGTACGATCTTGACCTTGACGGTACAGGCAAGAGCCAAATGGCTGCAGGAGGTCAAACCTTCAATAGCTCACAGGACCGCTCAGTACCTATTGCAAGCATCGACAGCGGCCTGTACTTCGACCGTAAAACCAATTGGTTCGGCAAAGACTACAACCAGACCCTCGAACCTCGTGCGTTCTACCTCTACGTACCGAATAAAGACCAGACCGAGATCCCTGTCTTCGACACCAGCGAGAACTCGTTCAGCTACTCCTCGTTGTTCCGGGATAACCGCTTCAGCGGTTCCGACCGCATCGGCGACGAGAACAAGTTGTCCTTTGGTCTCACCAGCCGCTGGATCGAAGAAAACGGTTTCGAACGTCAACGCGCCTCCATCGGCCAAGCGGTGTATTTCAAGGATCGTGAAGTTCAATTGCCTGGCATCGACGCCAAGACACGTGATGACGCTCACTCGAACGTATCTCCTGTTGCACTGGAGTACGAGTTCCGCTTCAACCGCGACTGGCGCGCCACAGCCGACTACAACTGGGATACCGAAAGCCATAGCCCTCGCTCCGGCAGCGCGATGTTCCACTACCAGCCGGAAGACAACCCGAACAAGGTCGTCAACCTGGGCTACCGCTATCGCAACGACCAGGTTGTCTACAACCAGCTGACCGGCAAATGGCAGTTCGGCGGAGACTTCGGCAGCCCGGGCCAAGAGAACTATGTGAAGGATTACTACAAAATCCAGCAACACGATTTCTCGATGATGTGGCCGATCATTCCCCAGTGGAACCTGATCACCCGCTGGCAGTACGACTATGCCCGCAACCGCACCCTGGAAGCCTTCGGTGGTTTCGAGTACGACAACTGCTGCTGGAAGCTTCGCGTCATCAACCGTTACTGGGTTTCCAACGACGAATACACGCAGATCGCCCCTCAGAACGAAAAGGGTGACCACGGGCTCTTCTTCCAGATCGTCCTTAAAGGACTCGGCGGCCTGACCGGCGCCAAGGTAGAGAGCTTCCTCGACAAAGGCATTGAAGGTTATCGTGAACGTGAAGACAAAGCTTTCTGAGTGTTTGCGCCCGCTAGTGCTGGGCGCGCTGTTCCTGGGTACTGTTTCGGCACACGCCGCAGTTCAACAGCTGGATAAAGTAGCGGCCATCGTCGACAACGACGTGATCATGCAGAGCCAGCTGGACCAACGGGTCAAGGAAGTTCAGCAAACCATCGCTAAGCGTGGCGGTGGGGGGCCGCCGACCAGCGTCCTGGAACCGCAGGTACTGGGGCGTCTGATCGTCGAAAACCTGCAATTGCAGATTGGCGACCGTTCCGGCATCCGTATTTCGGACGAAGAACTGAACCAGGCCGTTGGCACCATCGCTCAGCGCAACAACATGAGCATCGATCAATTCCGCGCCGCCCTGGCTCGCGATGGTTTGTCCTACGAGGACGCCCGTGACCAGATCAAGCGCGAAATGATCATCAGCCGTGTGCGCCAGCGCCGTGTGGCCGAGCGGGTTCAGGTGTCCGAGCAGGAAGTGAAGAACTTCCTGGCTTCGGACCTGGGCAAGATGCAGCTTTCCGAAGAGTTGCACCTGGCTAATATCCTGATTCCTACCCCGGACGGAGCCAACTCTGAGCAGCTCAATGCCGCCGCCGCTAAAACCCAGGCGATCTACGAGCGCCTGAAAGCGGGTGCGGACTTTGCCCAGATGGCCATTTCTCAGTCCGGCAGCGACAACGCCCTCGAAGGCGGCGACATGGGCTGGCGTAAAGCCGCTCAATTGCCACCTCCGTTTGATCGCGAATTGAGCGCCATGGAAGTCGGCGGCATCACCCAGCCAGCCCGCACCCCGGGTGGCTTCATCATCCTGAAGCTGCTGGAACGTCGCGGCGGCGAAACTTCGTTGAAAGACGAGGTACACGTTCGTCACATCCTGGTCAAACCGAGCGAAATCCGCACCGAGGCACAAACCAAGGAACTGGCCCAGAAGATCTACGACCGCATTGAAAGCGGTGAAGACTTCGCCACCCTGGCTAAAAGCTTCTCGGAAGACCCAGGCTCTGCCCTTAACGGCGGCGATCTGAACTGGATCGACCCGAAAGCCCTGGTGCCTGAGTTCCAGCAAGTTATGGCCGAGACACCACAAGGCGTATTGTCCAAGCCCTTCAAGACTCAGTACGGCTGGCATGTCCTGGAAGTCCTTGGCCGTCGCGCCACGGACAACACCACCCAGGCCCGCGAGCAGCAAGCCCTGAGCGTACTGCGTAACCGCAAATACGACGAAGAGCTGCAAACCTGGCTGCGTCAGATCCGCGACGAAGCCTACGTAGAGAACAAGCTGCCAGGCGCCGAGCAAACAGGCACCGACCAGGCAACCCAGTGAAACCCCAGCGTTTCGCGGTGACACCCGGCGAGCCGGCCGGCATTGGTCCAGACCTGTGCCTGCTGCTTGCCTCGCAACCCCAGCCACACCCTCTGATTGCCATTACCAGCCGCGACCTGCTCCTTGAGCGGGCCGCGCAACTGGGTATGGCCGTCAACCTGCTGGACGTGGCGCCAGGCAACTGCCCCGCCCGGCCGGCCCCCGCCGGTAGCCTGTATGTGTGGGACACCCCGCTGCAGGCCAAGGTGGTTACCGGGCAGTTGAACACGGCCAACGCGGCATTTGTGCTGGAGACGTTGACCCGTGCAGGCCAAGGCTGCATCGACGGCGACTTTGCCGGCATGATCACCGCACCGGTGCACAAAGGCGTGATCAACGAATCCGGCATCGCCTTTTCCGGCCATACCGAATTCCTCGCGGAACTGACCCATACCGCTCAAGTGGTGATGATGCTCGCCACCCGCGGCCTGCGTGTGGCACTGGTGACCACCCATTTGCCGCTGCGTGAAATCGCCGATGCCATCACTGCCGAGCGTGTGGAGCGTGTCACGCGCATCCTGCACAGCGACCTGCAACACAAATTCGGCATTGCCCAACCGCGTATCCTGGTTTGTGGGCTTAACCCCCACGCCGGTGAAGGCGGCCACTTGGGCCATGAAGAAATCGACATCATTGAACCGACATTAGAGCGCCTGCGCCAAGAAGGCATGGACCTACGTGGCCCATTGCCTGCAGACACCCTGTTTACCCCCAAATATCTGGAGCACTGCGACGCAGTGCTGGCGATGTACCACGACCAGGGGCTGCCCGTGCTGAAGTACAAAGGCTTCGGCGCCGCAGTCAACGTGACACTGGGCCTGCCGATCATCCGCACCTCCGTCGACCATGGCACTGCCCTGGACCTCGCAGGCAGCGGCAAGATCGATACTGGCAGCCTGCACGTAGCCCTGGAAACCGCCTATCAGATGGCCGAGACCCGTATATGACTGAGCATTACCAACACCGGGCGCGCAAGCGCTTCGGGCAAAACTTCCTGCACGACGCTGGCGTGATCGACCGCATCCTGCGCTCCATCCATGCCAAGCCAGAAGACCGCCTGCTGGAAATCGGCCCGGGCCAGGGCGCGCTGACCCAGGGCCTGCTGGCCAGCGGTGGGCAACTGGACGTGGTGGAACTGGACAAGGACCTGATCCCGATCCTCAACCAGCAGTTCGCCGGCAAAGCCAACTTCAACCTGCACCAGGGCGATGCGCTGAAGTTCGACTTCAACAGCCTTGGCGCTGCGCCCAACAGCCTGCGGGTGGTGGGTAACCTGCCGTACAACATTTCTACGCCGCTGATTTTCCACCTGCTGAACAACGCCGGGATCATCCGCGACATGCACTTCATGCTGCAAAAGGAAGTGGTGGAACGCTTGGCCGCAGGCCCTGGCGGTGGTGATTGGGGCCGTTTGTCGATCATGGTCCAGTATCACTGCCGCGTGGAGCACCTGTTCAACGTCGGCCCGGGCGCGTTCAACCCGCCGCCGAAGGTTGATTCAGCCATCGTGCGCCTGGTGCCACATGCCGTACTGCCCCACCCGGCCAAGGACCACAAACTGCTGGAACGCGTTGTGCGTGAAGCGTTCAACCAGCGCCGCAAGACCTTGCGTAACACCCTCAAGGCCCTGCTGAGCAATGCCGAGATCGAAGCTGCCGGCGTTGATGGAAGCCTGCGCCCCGAGCAACTGGACCTGGCCGCGTTCGTGCGCCTGGCTGACCAGCTTGCCATCCAGCCCGCAGCGACCGAGGAATAAGGCCCAACACCATCCAATGTGTGCGGGCTTGCTCGCGAATGCGGTGTGTCAGTCAACATTTTCGTCAACTGATACCGCTTTCGCGAGCAAGCCCGCTCCCACAGGTTTAACCGCGTTTCAAGAGCCCAGACAGCATGTCTGGCCTAGTGCCCACCTCTTGGCCTAGACTGACCCGCATCTGCTGTCCTTCGCTTTTAAGGCCTCTTGCATGTCCGATCCTCGCTATCAGATAGACGTCAGCGTCGTCACCCGCTTCCTGGCGGACCAATCGCAACCCGAACATAACCGCTTCGCCTTTGCCTACACCATCACGGTGAAGAACAACGGGCTGGTGCCGGCCAAGCTGCTGTCGCGCCACTGGGTCATCACCGATGGCGACGGTCAGGTCGAGGAAGTGCGCGGGGCAGGCGTTGTCGGCCAGCAGCCGTTGATCGACATAGGCGCCAGCCACACTTATAGCAGCGGCACGGTGATGACTTCCAAGGTCGGCACCATGCAAGGCTCGTATCAAATGAAGGCCACCGACGGCCAACTGTTCGATGCAATCATCAAGCCCTTCCGCCTGGCCGTGCCAGGAGCCCTGCACTGATGGCGACGTACGCGGTCGGCGATCTGCAAGGCTGCCTGGAACCTCTCAAGCGCCTGCTGGAGCGCGTAGCCTTCGAGCCGGCAAATGATCGCTTGTGGTTGGTGGGCGATCTGGTCAACCGCGGCCCGCAGTCCCTCGAAACCCTGCGCTACCTCTATAGCCTGCGTGATTCGCTGGTATGCGTGCTGGGCAACCATGATTTGCACTTGCTTGCGGCCGGCAACAATATCGAGCGCCTCAAAAAAGGTGACACCCTGCGGGAAATCCTCGAAGCCCCGGACCGCGCTCAACTGCTCGACTGGCTGCGCCGGCAAAAACTCATGCACTATGACGAGGACCGCAACATGGCCTTGGTGCATGCCGGTATCCCGCCGCAGTGGACACTGAAAAAAGCCCTCAAGTGCGCCGCCGAAGTTGAAAGTGCATTGGCCGATGACAACCTGTACACCGCTTACCTCGACGGCATGTACGGCAACGATCCGGTGAAGTGGGACAACGACCTCACGGGCGTGGCCCGCCTGCGAGTCATCACCAACTACTTCACGCGGATGCGCTTCTGCACGGCCGAAGGCAAACTGGACCTCAAGAGCAAGGAAGGCGCCGACACCGCCCTCCCCGGCTACAAGCCCTGGTTCGCCCACAAGGAACGCAAGACCCGTGACACAAAGATCATCTTTGGCCACTGGGCTGCGCTGGAAGGCAAGTGCGATGAACCCGGCGTGTTCGCCCTCGACACCGGTTGCGTGTGGGGCGGCGCCATGACCCTGATGAACATCGACACGGGCGAGCGCCTCGACTGCCAGTGCCAATCCCCTCTTTCCATTACCCCGCCGGCCGCCACCAAGCCATAGGAGCCCGCCATGACCGAATTCAAACGTATCCCCCCCGAACAAGCCCAGGCCCTGCGCGAGCAAGGTGCTGTAGTCGTCGACATCCGCGACCAGCCCACCTACGCCGCCGCCCACATCAGCGGCGCAAAGCACCTGGACAACGTCAACATCGCCGACTTCATACGCGCCGCCGACCTCGATGCGCCACTGATCGTCGCCTGCTACCACGGCAATTCCAGCCAGAGCGCAGCCGCCTATCTGATCAGCCAGGGTTTCTCTGACGTCTATAGCCTGGACGGCGGGTTTGAGCTGTGGCGTACGACCTATCCTGCGGAAATTTCTTCAGTCGATTCGCAATAATTTTTTTCACACCCCGCTACCCCGCGTGACGCTTGGGCTTGCGCCGTTTCTGACGAACGGCGCAGCCAAACTAATTGCGCATCGCGCCTTGACCTCCCGGATTCCGAACTATCCTTAAGCGCAGGCCATCCGAATCAGGGGAGAGCCGGTACACCGGCGTACGGGTCATCGGTAGCGTTTCAGGGTGTTCTGGGGGGAAAACAGCCATTGGCGCACGCCAATGACTGCCAGCATCGACTGATTGATCCGGCGTCGGCTCCACGTATCGAGCGAGGTGACGACGTCATGAGTATCTTTAGCCACTTCCAACAACGCTTCGCGTCCACACAGCAGGAAGAGCTCACGCTTCAGGAGTATCTCGAGCTGTGCAAGCAGGACCGCAGCACTTACGCCTCTGCCGCCGAACGCCTGCTACTGGCGATTGGCGAGCCAGAACTGGTGGAAACCGCCAATAATTCGCGCCTGTCGCGGATATTTTCCAACAAGGTGATCCGCCGCTATCCGGCCTTTGAAGACTTCCATGGGATGGAAGAATGCATCGACCAGATCGTTTCCTACTTCCGCCATGCCGCCCAAGGCCTGGAAGAGAAGAAGCAGATCCTCTATCTGCTCGGCCCGGTCGGCGGCGGCAAGTCGTCCCTGGCGGAAAAACTCAAGCAATTGATCGAGAAGGTGCCCTTCTATGCGATCAAGGGCTCGCCCGTCTTCGAGTCGCCCCTGGGCCTGTTCAACGCCACGGAAGATGGCGCGATCCTCGAGGAAGACTTCGGTATCCCACGGCGCTACCTCAACACCATTATGTCGCCATGGGCCACCAAGCGCCTGGCCGAGTTCGGCGGTGATATCAGCCAGTTCCGTGTGGTGAAACTCTACCCGTCGATCCTCAACCAGATCGGCGTGGCCAAGACCGAACCCGGCGATGAAAACAACCAGGACATTTCGGCACTGGTGGGCAAAGTCGATATCCGCAAACTGGAAGAATTCCCGCAGAACGACGCCGATGCCTACAGCTATTCGGGCGCATTGTGCCGGGCCAACCAGGGCCTGATGGAATTCGTGGAGATGTTCAAGGCACCGATCAAGGTGCTGCACCCACTGCTCACCGCTACCCAGGAAGGTAACTACAACAGCACCGAAGGCCTGGGGGCGATTCCGTTTACCGGGATCCTGCTGGCCCACTCCAACGAATCGGAATGGCATACCTTCCGCAACAACAAGAACAACGAAGCCTTCATCGACCGTATCTATATCGTCAAAGTGCCGTACTGCCTGCGGGTCAGCGACGAAATCAAGATCTACGACAAACTGCTGTTCAACAGCTCCCTGGCCAAGGCCCATTGCGCCCCCGACACCCTGAAAATGCTTGCCCAGTTCACCGTACTGTCGCGCCTCAAGGAGCCGGAAAACTCCAATATCTATTCGAAGATGCGCGTCTACGACGGCGAAAATCTCAAGGACACCGATCCCAAGGCCAAGTCGATCCAGGAATACCGTGACACCGCGGGTGTAGACGAAGGCATGAACGGCCTGTCGACGCGCTTTGCGTTCAAGATCCTGTCCAAGGTCTTCAACTTCGACCCCCACGAGATTGCCGCCAACCCGGTGCACTTGCTCTACGTGCTGGAACAGCAGATTGAACAGGAGCAGTTCCAGGCCGAAACCCGTGAGCGCTACCTGCGTTTCCTCAAGGAATACCTGGCGCCGCGCTACATCGAGTTCATCGGCAAAGAAATCCAGACCGCGTACCTTGAGTCCTACAGCGAATACGGCCAGAACATCTTCGACCGCTACGTCCTGTACGCCGATTTCTGGATCCAGGATCAGGAATACCGCGACCCGGAAACCGGCGAAATCCTCAATCGCGTGGCCCTCAACGAAGAACTGGAAAAAATCGAGAAGCCCGCCGGCATCAGCAATCCGAAGGATTTCCGCAACGAAATCGTCAACTTCGTACTGCGCGCCCGTGCCAACAACAATGGCAAGAACCCCACTTGGCTCAGCTACGAGAAGCTGCGGGTGGTCATCGAGAAGAAAATGTTCTCCAACACCGAGGACCTGCTGCCCGTCATCAGCTTCAACGCCAAGGCCAGCAAGGAGGATCAGCAAAAACACAACGACTTCGTCACACGCATGGTCGAGCGAGGCTACACCGACAAACAGGTACGACTGCTCTCCGAGTGGTACCTGCGGGTTCGCAAATCGCAGTAAGGCAGCGGCAAGCGCGCACTGCCAGGCATCCGGCCTGGCAGTTGACCGCTTGTCTCTAAGCTTCCAGCTCGCGGCTTGAAGCTTGTAACGTGAAGCTGCCCGGAGGGCTCCCCATGAGCTATGTGATCGACCGACGCCTCAATGGCAAGAACAAGAGCACGGTAAACCGCCAGCGTTTCCTGCGGCGTTACCGTGACCACATCAAAAAAGCGGTAGAAGAGGCCGTTAGCCGCCGTTCCATCACCGACATGGAGCATGGCGAACAAATCAGCATTCCCGGACGGGACATCGACGAACCGGTGCTTCACCATGGCCGCGGCGGCAAACAAACCGTGGTGCACCCCGGTAACAAGGAATTCACCACCGGCGAACATATCCAACGCCCACAAGGCGGTGGCGGTGGCAAAGGCCCAGGCAAAGCCGGCAACTCTGGCGAAGGCATGGATGAATTCGTATTCCAGATCACCCAGGAAGAATTCCTCGAATTCATGTTCGAAGACCTGGAACTGCCCAACCTGGTCAAGCGCAATCTGACCGGCACCGACACCTTCAAGACCGTACGCGCAGGGATCAGCAACGAGGGCAACCCCTCGCGCATCAACATCATCCGCACCCTGCGTTCAGCCCATGCACGGCGTATCGCCCTGTCCGGCAGCAGCCGCGCCAAACTCAAGCAGGCCAAGGAAGAGTTGGCACGCTTGAAGCGTGAAGAACCGGACAACTTCGGCGATATCCAGGAAATCGAGGCTGAAATTGAAAAACTCAGCGCGCGCATCCACCGCGTGCCGTTCCTCGATACCTTTGACTTGAAATACAACCTGCTGGTCAAGCAACCCAACCCCAGCTCCAAGGCGGTGATGTTCTGCCTGATGGACGTTTCCGGCTCCATGACCCAGGCCACCAAGGACATCGCCAAACGCTTCTTTATCCTGCTGTACCTGTTTCTGAAACGGAACTACGACAAGATTGACGTAGTGTTCATCCGCCATCACACCAGCGCGCGGGAAGTGGACGAAGAGGAGTTTTTCTACTCGCGGGAAACCGGCGGCACCATCGTTTCCAGCGCACTGAAGCTGATGCAGGAAATCATGGCCGAGCGCTACCCCGCCAACGAGTGGAACATCTATGCCGCCCAAGCCTCTGACGGCGACAACTGGAACGACGACTCGCCGATCTGCCGGGACATTTTGATCAACCAGATCATGCCGTTCGTGCAGTACTACACTTACGTCGAAATCACCCCCCGTGAGCACCAGGCCCTGTGGTTCGAATACGAGCGCATCGGCGAAGCCTTTGCCGACACGTTCGCCCAGCAGCAACTGGTCTCGGCCGGCGATATCTACCCGGTCTTCCGTGAACTCTTCCAGCGCAGGTTAGTGACATGACCGCCAAAAAAGAGAACAAGCGCCAACCCATTTCCACCGGCTCCGAGTGGACCTTCGAACTGATCCAGGCCTATGACCGGGAAATCAGCCGTATCGCGGCGGGGTATGCCCTGGATACCTATCCCAACCAGATAGAAGTCATCACCGCTGAACAGATGATGGATGCCTATGCCTCGGTGGGCATGCCCCTGGGCTATCACCATTGGTCCTACGGGAAACACTTCCTCAGTACCGAGAAGTCCTACACACGCGGCCAGATGGGCCTGGCCTACGAGATCGTGATCAACTCCGACCCGTGCATCGCGTACCTGATGGAAGAAAACACCATCTGTATGCAGGCGCTGGTAGTGGCCCATGCCTGCTATGGGCATAACAGTTTCTTCAAGGGCAACTACCTGTTTCGCACTTGGACAGATGCCAGTTCGATCATCGATTACCTGGTGTTCGCCAAGCAATACATCATGCAGTGCGAGGAGCGCCACGGTATCGATGCGGTGGAGGACCTGTTGGACTCCTGCCATGCGCTGATGAATTACGGCGTTGACCGCTATAAGCGCCCCTATCCGATTTCCGCCGAAGAGGAACGCCTGCGCCAGAAGGAACGCGAGGAGCACCTGCAGAAACAGATCAATGACCTGTGGCGCACCATCCCCAAGCGCGCCGACAAGAACAGCGACAAGGACAATGCACGCTTCCCCGCCGAACCGCAGGAAAACATCCTGTATTTCCTGGAAAAACACGCACCGCTGCTGGAGCCCTGGCAGCGTGAAATCGTGCGTATCGTACGCAAGATCGCGCAATATTTTTATCCACAGCGCCAAACCCAGGTGATGAACGAGGGCTGGGCAACCTTCTGGCATTACACCCTGATGAACGACCTGTACGACGAGGGCCTGGTCACTGACGGCTTTATGATGGAGTTCCTCACGTCCCATACCAGCGTGGTCTTCCAGCCAGGCTTCGACAGCCCGTACTACAACGGCATCAACCCCTATGCACTGGGTTTTGCCATGTACCGCGATATCCGCCGCATGTGCGAGCACCCCACAGAGGAAGACCGCCGCTGGTTTCCGGAAATCGCCGGCAGCGACTGGCTATCGACCATCAAGTTCGCCATGAGCAGCTTCAAGGATGAGAGTTTTATCCTGCAGTACCTGTCGCCCCAGGTGATCCGCGACCTCAAGCTGTTCAGCATCCTGGACGACGACCTCAAGGACGACCTGGTAGTACCTGCCATCCACGACGAACCCGGCTACCGCATCATTCGCGAAACCCTGGCCGCGCAATACAACCTCGGTAACCGCGAGCCTAACGTGCAGATCTACAGCATCGATGTGCGTGGCGACCGTTCGCTGACCCTGCGTCACCAGCAGCATGACCGCAAACCCTTGGGCGAATCCACTGAGGAAGTGCTCAAGCACCTGCATCGGCTCTGGGGCTTTGATATTCATCTGGAAACCCTGCAGGGCGACCAAGTGATGAAAACCCATCATGTGCCACCGCGCAGCGATCATAACGACAACGACTACGGCCGCCTGGACATGGCCGTCGTTCATCTCTGAAACAGCAAAGCCTCCATTGGCCAGGCTCAGGCGTTATCCTGTGCCACTAATGGAGGCTTTTTCATGAAAATCTACAAAGTCGGCGGCGCCGTGCGTGATCGCCTTCTGGGCATCGAGGTCACCGATATAGACCGCGTCGTCGTTGGCGCGACGGCCGAAGAGATGCTCGCCAAAGGTTATAAACCGGTGGGCGCCGATTTCCCGGTATTTCTCGACCCGAAAAACGGCGACGAATACGCCCTCGCTCGCACCGAACGCAAGAATGGCCGGGGTTACGGCGGCTTTATATTCCATGCGAGCCCCGACGTTACGCTGGAAGAAGACCTGATCCGGCGTGACCTGACCATCAACGCCATGGCAGAGGACGACGAGGGTAACCTGACCGATCCTTATCAGGGTCAACGCGACCTTGAAGCGCGTATTTTACGGCACGTTTCTCCCGCATTCGCCGAAGATCCCCTCCGCGTGCTGCGCGTTGCGCGTTTCGCCGCGCGCTATGCGCCTCTCGGCTTCACAGTCGCCCCTGAGACCCTGGAGTTAATGCGCCAACTCAGTGAGTCCGGCGAGTTGGAGGCGCTTACCCCCGAGCGCAGCTGGAAGGAAATCTCACGGGCGCTGATGGAAGATCAACCCCAGGTATTTATTCAAGTACTGCGTGACTGCGACGCACTGAAAACCTTGATGCCGGAAGTGGACGCGCTGTTCGGTGTGCCGCAGCCCGCAGCTCACCACCCGGAAATAGACACCGGCGTGCACACCTTGAGCGTGCTGGAGCAAGCTGCCCTGCACAAGCAACCGCTGAGCGTGCGCTGGGCCTGCCTGTTGCACGACCTGGGCAAAGGCCTGACGCCTGTGGATAAGTTACCGCAGCATATTGCTCACGAGCAACGCGGCCTGAAGCTGATCAAAGCGGTGAACGAGCGTTTCAAGGCGCCGAGGGATTGCCAGGAGTTGGCCTTGCTGGTGGGGCAATATCATACTCACGGGCATCGAGCGCTTGAGCTCAAGGCCTCGACATTGCTGGAGTTGCTGCAAAGCTTCGACGTGTACCGTCGGCCGCAACGCTTTGAAGAGTTCGTGGTGGCCTGCGAAATGGACGCTCGTGGCCGCGAGGGTTTTGAGCAACGCAGTTATCCACAGGCCGATTATTTGCGCGCAGCAGCAAAGGCTGCACGCGAAGTGCCGGTCGCGCCGCTGCTGGAAAAGGGTTTCAAAGGCCCCGAACTGGGCGAGGCGCTCAAGCGCGAACGGCTCAAGGCGCTTAAAGCCTACAAGGAAAATCCCTCACCCTAGGCGATGGCCGTTGTGGCGAGGGAGCTTGCTCCCGCTGGAGTGCGAAGCGCTCCCAAGATAGTGGGGCTGCTGCGCAGCCCAGCGGGAGCAAGCTCCCTCGCCACAACAAGCTCGGCTCCTACAAAAGAGCGTGTGGCGTGAGTGGCTGACCCTGCCACTCGAACGCCACAGGTGCCAATACCTGATCAATCTGCGCGTCTCGCCATAATTCGGCCATTGTCTTGCCCGCCTCAGGGTGCATACGGTCCGGCGCCATCATCGACAGCGGCCACAACACAAAGGCGTTTTTCAGAATTTCGGCCCGCGGCAAGATCAATCCATCGAAATTGCCCACCCAATCGCCATACAACAACACATCGATATCCAACGGCAGGCCTTTGCGGTCGGGCGCGTAGCGACCATTGTCAGCCTCGATGGATTTCAAGCGGCGATCCAACTCCATCAACGGCAGGTCGGTATAAGCCGACACCACCAGATTGAAAAACGGTCCACTTTTGATCCCCACCGGCTGGCTTTCGAACACCGCCGAACAGCGCATATCCGTCAAGAAACCCGCCAACGCATCCAAGCCGGCGCATAGGCGAGCCTCGCGGTCGATATTGCTGCCAAGCCCGAGGTAAACCTGAGTCAACGACATCCGCGCTCGATCTCCACGCCCACGCCCTTGGCAGCCGGTACCGCGCCGGGCTTGGTCAACTTGAGGTGCAGCCAGGGAATCTGGAATTCACTCATCAGCACTTCGGCCAGACGCTCGGCAAAGGTTTCCACCAGTTGGTACTGGGACTGCTCGGCAAAGGCCTGGATACGCGCAGACACCCTGGCGTAATCCAGTGCCAGGGTCAGGTCATCACCGGCCGCAGCTGGGCGATTATCCCAGGCGAAGCTCAGGTCCAGGCGCAGGCATTGCCGGATTCCGCGCTCCCAGTCGTAAGCCCCGATCACGGTGTCGACTTCCAGGCCTTCGATAAACACTCTGTCCAAGCACTTTTCTCCGCAGCACGACAAGGGCGCGATGCCCCGTTAGAATCAGGGCGTCCTCGCCCGGAATAGTTAGCATGTTTTGGTCACTGGCGATTTTCGCCTACCTGCTCGGCTCGCTGTCCTTCGCCATTTTGCTCAGCCGCTTGACGGGAAATCCCGATCCGCGAATGAGTGGCTCAGGCAATGCCGGCGCCACCAATATGTTGCGCCTGGCCGGCAAGAAACTCGCCGTCCTGACCTTGCTGGGCGACGTGTGCAAGGGCCTGCTGCCCGTGCTGATCGCCAGCCTCGTCGGCCTTAGCTTGCAACAGCAAGCCTGGGTGGGCCTATGTGCCGTCCTGGGCCACCTGTTCCCGTTGTACTTCCGTTTTCGCGGCGGCAAGGGCGTCGCCACGGCGGCCGGCCTGCTACTGGGCATTTACCCCCCTGCGGCGTTACTGGCCATGCTCGCCTGGCTGCTGACGTTCTACCTGACCCGCACCAGCTCGCTGGCCGCGCTGATTGCCACGCCGCTGACCCTGCCGCTGCTGGCCTGGCAGGAACCGCAAGCGCTGCTGCCGATGAGCGTGCTGACACTGCTGATCGTCTGGCGCCACCGCGGCAATCTACGCGACCTGTTTGCCGGGCGCGAACGGCATTTTTAAATTCTCCGCCTGGATCCGGCGCCCTTGAACCTTACAACGGCGGCAATTGCTCCATCGGCCAGCGCGCCTGCACGCTGATCGCCAGGCTTTCGTGCTGCCCGGCCTGCAAGCGCTGGCAACCGGCATAGGCGATCATTGCGCCGTTGTCAGTGCAGAACTCAGGGCGTGCGTAGAACACATTGCCATTCATATCGCCGAGCATTTTTCCCAGGGAACTGCGCAACGCCTTGTTGGCGCTGACGCCGCCTGCGATCACCAGCCGCTTCATGCCCGCCTGTTTCAGGGCGCGCTTGCACTTGATGGTCAAAGTCTCCACCACAGCCTGCTGGAACGCCAGCGCGATGTCGCAACGGGCTTGCTGGCCGTCGTCCCCGGCGCTGACGCTCTGCTGCCAGGTGTTCAAGGCAGAGGTTTTCAAGCCGCTGAAACTGAACATCAAGCCAGGACGATCACACATCGGCCGCGGGAACGTGTAGCGACCGGCAACGCCGTTCTCGGCAAGGCGGGCGATTTCCGGACCACCCGGATAATTAAGCCCCATCATCTTCGCGGTTTTGTCGAACGCTTCACCCGCGGCATCGTCCAGCGACTCGCCCAAGAGTGTGTATTGGCCGATCCCATCCACCTGAACCAGCTGCGTATGCCCGCCCGAAACCAACAAAGCGACGAACGGGAACTCTGGCGGTGTTTTTTCCAGCATGGGCGCCAGTAAGTGGCCTTCCATATGGTGCACGCCAAGGGCAGGAATACCCCAGGCAAAGGCCAACGCCTGGGCGCAAGAGGCCCCAACCAGCAGGGCTCCGACCAATCCGGGGCCGGCGGTGTAAGCGATGGCATCGATCTCGGTTGCCACACAGCCGGCCTCATCCAGCACCTGGCGGATCAACGGCAGCATGCGCTTGACATGATCGCGGCTGGCAAGCTCCGGCACCACGCCGCCATAGGCGCGATGCAGGTCGATCTGACTAAACAGTGCATCGGCCAAAAGCCCGCGTTCACTGTCGTATAGTGCGACTCCGGTTTCGTCGCAGGAGGTTTCAAGTCCCAGTACTAGCATGGGTTTGCGCCTTGTAGAGGCTGAATTCGAAGGCGCGCATAATAGTCGCCACTCCCCCTCCCGACTAGCGGTTTTCGATCAGAGGCTTTGCATTCCGGGCAATGAGGGGTTAACATCCGCAACCCTTAAAAACCGACGACCTCAGCCGCGAATTTTTTGCGACGAGAACGTTGATTCCCGGTAATGAAAGAAGGTAGCTCTGGATGCCAGCCGTCAAAGTAAAAGAGAACGAACCCTTCGACGTAGCTCTGCGTCGTTTCAAGCGCTCCTGCGAAAAAGCCGGTGTTCTGGCTGAAGTTCGTAGCCGCGAATTTTATGAGAAGCCAACTTCTGAGCGTAAGCGCAAAGCAGCAGCCGCTGTTAAGCGTCACGCTAAGAAAGTTCAGCGCGAACAGCGCCGCGCCGTTCGTCTGTACTAATACACAGACGTTCGTAGCAAGCTTCTGCCAAGCCCGGCCCTCAGCCGGGCTGTTGGCATTTGCGGATATCGCTTGATGCTTCACCGTCGACGCCGCACACGCGACCGAGACACTGCTTCACACGTCAGGGCTGGCTCTTTTGTCAGCGGTGCACGTCTCTTCTGACGAGCCTAACAAGGCTACTGACGAGCACACCTATTCTTCAAACAGACGATCAACTGTATCGGCTGTGCCCAACGATGCGTTTCCGAGGCCGCCATTGGCCAAGACCGGACGCCCGGGCAACATTTCCATGCCGAAGACTGATCAGAAACTATCCTCAGTAAATATTCGGCAGATACACTCCCTGATGACCCACGCAGACGATGATGATCGAGCATTCCATACGTGCGCTTGAACACATCACGGGCCCTCATTTACACGCAGTGATGACGAGAACGCCATGGCCGGGCTGATTCCCCAGAGCTTTATTGACGACCTTCTGAACCGCACCGACATCGTCGATGTTGTCAGCTCACGCGTACAGCTGAAAAAAGCCGGCAAAAACTACACCGCCTGCTGCCCTTTCCATAAAGAAAAAACCCCATCCTTCAGTGTCAGCCCCGACAAGCAGTTCTATTACTGTTTCGGTTGCGGCGCGGGCGGGAATGCCCTGGGCTTCTTGATGGACCACGACAACCTGGACTTCCCCCAGGCTGTCGAGGACTTGGCCAAAGCCGCCGGCATGGAAGTGCCCCGCGAGGAAAGTGGCCGGCCGCACAAACCCCGGCAACCCACCGATTCGCCGCTGTATCCGCTGCTGACCGCCGCTGCCGATTTTTACCGCCAGGCACTCAAGAGCCATCCGCAGCGCAAGGCCGCTGTCGATTACCTTAAAGGGCGCGGCCTCACCGGCGAAATTGCTCGGGACTTCGGACTCGGCTTCGCCCCGCCGGGCTGGGACAATCTGTATAAACACCTGAGCAGCGACACTCTCCAGCAAAAGGCCATGATCGATGCCGGCCTGCTGGTGGAAAACGCCGAGACTGGAAAGCGCTATGACCGCTTCCGCGACCGCGTGATGTTCCCGATCCGCGACAGCCGTGGCCGCATCATCGCCTTCGGCGGCCGTGTACTCGGGGACGACAAGCCCAAGTACCTGAACTCTCCGGAGACCCCGGTGTTCCACAAGGGCCAGGAACTCTACGGCCTGTTCGAAGCACGCAAGAACAACCGCAACCTCGACGAGATCATCGTGGTTGAAGGCTATATGGACGTGATCGCCCTGGCCCAACAAGGCTTGCGCAACGCGGTCGCGACCCTCGGCACCGCCACCAGCGAAGAACATTTGAAGCGCCTGTTCCGCGTCGTGCCCAGCGTGCTGTTTTGCTTTGACGGCGACCAGGCCGGCCGCAACGCCGCCTGGCGCGCGCTCGAAGCCACGCTGTCGAGCCTGCAGGATGGGCGCCGCGCACGCTTCCTGTTCCTGCCCGAAGGCGAAGACCCGGACACCCTGGTGCGCTCGGAAGGTACCGACGCGTTCCGCGCACGCATCAATCAACATGCGCAGCCGCTGGCGGATTATTTTTTCCAGCAACTGACCGAAGAAGCCGACCCGCGCTCCCTCGAGGGCAAGGCCCATATGGCCACCCTCGCGGCGCCGCTGATCGACAAAGTCCCCGGCGCCAACTTGCGCACGCTGATGCGCCAGCGCCTGCTGGAGATCACCGGCTTGAGCGGTGAAGCCGTAAGCCAGCTGGTGCACAGCGCCCCGCAAGAGGCGCCGCCAGCCTACGACCCCGGCATGGATTACGACGCCATGCCGGACTACGCCGATTTCCACCAGCCTCAGGAAGCCTTCGCGCCCCAGCAGGAATGGACGCCGAAAAAGCCCGGCGCAGGCGGCAAGAAGTGGGATAAAAAGCCGTGGAGCAAAAACGGCAAACGCGGTGATCGCGATGAAGCCTACGCGCCACGCACGCCCGTAGCGGTGGAAGCCCCCACATTGATTGCACTGCGCACACTGATTCACCACCCGCAATTGGCCGGCAAGGTTGAAAGTGCCGACCACTTTGCCAACGAAAGCAATACCTATGCTCAGGTGCTTATTGCACTGATCGAAGCCGTGCAGAAAAACCCTAAGCTAAACTCAATTCAGTTGATGGCTCGCTGGCACGGCACGGAACAGGGCCGTTTATTGCGGGCACTGGCGGAAAAGGAGTGGCTAATTGACGGCGACAACCTTGAACAACAGTTTTTAGACACCATTAATAGGTTATCCGCGGGTCAACACACTCAGACCCTCGACGAACTTATCAAGAGAGCGAGGCAGCCGGGATTATCGGCTGAAGAGCAAATTCAGATAGCAAAACAGATGCGCGACCTCTTAAAACAGAATGTTTACGCATCAAACCCGACCTCAGCTGGCGTGTGAGGTCATAGCTCGGGTATAATCCTCGGCTTGTTTTTTGCCCGCCAAGACCTTCAGTGGATAGGGTGTTATGTCCGGAAAAGCGCAACAGCAGTCTCGTATCAAAGAGTTGATACTTCTCGGTCGTGAGCAGGGTTACCTGACTTACGCGGAGGTCAACGACCACCTGCCTGAGGATATTTCAGATCCTGAGCAGGTGGAAGACATCATCCGCATGATTAACGACATGGGGATCAACGTATTCGAAGTCGCGCCAGATAAGGATTCCCTTATGCTGGCCGACGCTGATACCGACGAGGCCGCCGCTGAGGAAGCTGCTGCCGCGCTGGCTGCAGTAGAGACCGATATCGGCCGCACGACAGACCCTGTGCGCATGTATATGCGCGAAATGGGTACCGTCGAGCTGCTGACACGCGAAGGCGAAATCGAAATCGCCAAGCGTATCGAAGAGGGCATCCGTGAAGTGATGGGCGCCATTGCGCACTTCCCTGGCACGGTTGACCACATTCTCTCCGAGTACACTCGCGTCACCACCGAAGGTGGCCGCCTGTCCGACGTCCTGAGCGGTTATATCGACCCGGACGACGGCATTGCGCCGCCTGCCGCCGAAGTACCGCCGCCTGTTGATGCGAAAGCCGCAAAAGCGGACGACGACTCCGACGACGACGAAGCTGAAAGCAGCGACGACGAAGAAGAAGCCGAAAGCGGTCCAGACCCGGTCATCGCTGCCCAGCGCTTCGGTGCGGTTTCCGATCAAATGGAAATCACCCGCAAGGCCCTGAAGAAGCACGGTCGCGGCAACAAGCAGGCGATTGCCGAGCTGGTGGCCCTGGCTGAGCTGTTCATGCCGATCAAGCTGGTGCCTAAGCAATTCGAAGGCCTGGTTGAGCGTGTTCGCAGTGCTCTTGAACGTCTGCGTGCCCAAGAGCGTGCGATCATGCAGCTCTGTGTGCGTGATGCGCGCATGCCGCGTACCGATTTCCTGCGCCAGTTCCCGGGCAACGAAGTTGACGAAAGCTGGAGCGACGCACTGGCCAAGGGCAAGGCGAAATACGCCGAAGCCATCGGCCGCCTGCAGCCCGATATCATCCGTTGCCAGCAGAAGCTGACCGCGCTTGAGACCGAAACCGGCCTGACGATTGCAGAAATCAAAGACATCAACCGTCGCATGTCGATCGGTGAGGCCAAGGCCCGCCGCGCGAAGAAAGAGATGGTTGAAGCGAACTTGCGTCTGGTGATCTCCATCGCCAAGAAGTACACCAACCGTGGCCTGCAATTCCTTGATCTGATCCAGGAAGGCAACATCGGCTTGATGAAGGCGGTGGACAAGTTCGAATACCGTCGCGGCTACAAGTTCTCG
The DNA here is from genome assembly GCF_003408955.1 of Pseudomonas sp. GL93. NCBI lineage: Bacteria > Pseudomonadati > Pseudomonadota > Gammaproteobacteria > Pseudomonadales > Pseudomonadaceae > Pseudomonas > Pseudomonas sp. GL93. The sequence continues at coordinate 108,905 of NZ_NKRF01000095.1, read as the reverse complement.
ACTTATGCCACCTGGTGGATCCGTCAGGCGATCACTCGCTCGATCGCCGACCAGGCCCGCACCATCCGTATTCCGGTGCACATGATCGAGACCATCAACAAGCTCAACCGTATTTCCCGGCAGATGTTGCAGGAAATGGGTCGCGAACCGACCCCGGAAGAGCTGGGCGAACGCATGGAAATGCCTGAGGATAAAATCCGCAAGGTGTTGAAGATCGCTAAAGAGCCGATCTCCATGGAAACGCCGATTGGTGATGACGAAGACTCCCATCTGGGTGATTTCATCGAAGACTCGACCATGCAGTCGCCAATCGATGTCGCCACTGTTGAGAGCTTGAAAGAAGCGACTCGCGACGTACTGTCCGGCCTCACTGCTCGTGAAGCCAAGGTACTGCGCATGCGTTTCGGCATCGACATGAATACCGACCACACCCTTGAGGAAGTCGGTAAGCAGTTTGACGTGACCCGTGAGCGGATCCGTCAGATCGAAGCCAAGGCGCTGCGCAAGTTGCGCCACCCGACGCGAAGCGAGCATCTGCGCTCCTTCCTCGACGAGTGATACCAGAACCCCCGGCCCAGGCCGGGGGTTTTGCTTTCTACCGATTGCTTTGCACAGATTAACTGCCCCGCACCACCCGCCCTCGCAATGCCCGTCTACACTCGAGACATTCCCCGTGCCATAACGAGACCGTTATGCCCAGATTGCCGACCGTGATACTGCTGTCGCTGCTGACCTGGACCGCAACGGCTGGCGCGTTGACTCTTACGGATGATGAGCGTAGCTGGTTGGCGGACCATCAGGAGCTGCGCCTAGGCGTGGATGCGTCTTGGCCACCTTTTGAATATCGCGATGAAAATGGCCGATATCAGGGCTTGGCAGCCGATTACGTACGCCTGCTCCAGGACCGCCTGGGTGTGCGAATCAAACTGATCGAACCGGTTAACTGGACCGCGGTGCTTGAACAAGCCCGCAACAACCAACTCGACCTGCTACCTGGCATCATGTCCACCCCCGAACGCCAGAACTTCCTGGCCTTCACACGCCCCTATCTCGACTTTCCCATCGTCATCCTGGCCCATGAAGGCGGCGCGAAACCACGCAGTCTCAAGGATTTGTACGGGCTGAAAATTGCCGTGGTGGAAAACTACGCGCCCCATGAACTGCTGCGTACCCACCATCCGGACCTGAATCTTGTGGCGATGCCCAACGTCAGTTCGACGCTGCAAGCCCTGGCCACCGATGAAGTGGATGCCGTGGTCGGCGACCTCGCCTCCAGCGTCTGGAGCCTGCGCCAACTCAAGCTCGACGGCCTGTACGTCAGCGGCGAAACACCCTATCGCTACCAACTGGCGATGGGCGTGCCGCGGGATGAGAAAATCCTGGTGGGCATCCTGGACAAAGTCCTCGCCGACCTCAGCTCAGCCGAGACGGATGCGATCCAGCAGCACTGGGTCGGCAGCTTCACCGATCACCGCACCTTCTGGGCTGACCTGCTCACGTACGGCCTGCCCGCGGTGCTGCTATTGAGTACGGTGCTGGCGATCGTCATTCGGATCAATCGCCGGCTCAGCTCGGAAATTTCCCGCCGGGTCGCCCTTGAGCAAGAACTGCGAAGCAGCGAGTACCACTATCGCGGCTTGGTGGAGAGCTTGTCCGCCATCGCCTGGGAAGCAAGCATCAGCGATTTCACCTACAGCTACGTGTCGCCCCATGCTGAAGAGCTGCTCGGCTATCCCCGCGCACATTGGCTGATTCCAGGCTTCTGGCGCAACATCATCCACCCCGCCGACCTGACCCGCGCCGAGGCCTATTGCTATCGGGAAACTCGCGCTAACCGTGATCACAGTATTGATTACCGGGTCATCACCGCTGATGGCCGCTGCCTGTGGGTACGTGACATTGTCAGCCTGATCGAACACGGCCACGAGCCGGTGCTGCGTGGCCTGATGATCGACATCAGCGAAGCCAAGCGCACCGAAGAAGCCCTGCAGCTGTCCGAGCAGAAATTTGCCTCGGTGTTTCAGCAGTGTCCGGACATTCTGGTGATTGCTCGGTTGTCTGATGGTTGTTTGCTGGAGGTCAACAAGGCATTCGAGGACCAGATTGGCCTGAGCTCTGATGAGGTCGTGGGCAAAACCGCCTCGGATCTGAATATATGGGGCATTCAGGGCGTCGGCCCGGATTTGCTGCAGCGGGTACAGACCACCAGTATCCGTAACCTGGAAATGTCCTTTCTGCGCAGCAATGGTCAGGCATTTACCGGGCTGATCTCAGCTGAGCCGTTCCAACTCGATACCACCGAAGCCCTGGTGGTGGTGGTGCGCGATATCACCCAGCTCAAGGAAACCCAACAGCAGCTACAAACCTCCGAAGAGAAATTCGCCAAGGCATTCCATGCTTCCCCCGACGGTTTACTACTGAGTCGCCAAAGGGATGGCCTGCTGATTGAAGTGAACGAAGGTTTCAGCCACCTGACCGGCTTCACCAGCGCCTCCTCACTTGACCAATCAACCTTGGACCTGGGCATCTGGGTCGACCTCAACGAACGCAAACACATGCTGGAGTTAATGCAGCGCGACGGCTTTGTCCGCGATTTCATCTGTCATATCCGTCGTGCCGACGGCCAGCTTCGCCTCTGCGAAGTGTCCAGCCGCCCACTGCCGATTGGCGACGAAGATTGCATGCTGACCATCGCCCGGGACATCACCGAACGCCAGTTGATGCAGGAAAAACTGCAGCAGGCCGCCACGGTGTTCGAAAGCACCGCCGAAGGCGTCTTGATCACCGACACACGGCAGAACATCAGCGCCGTCAACCGCGCCTTCACTGAGATAACCGGCTACAGCGAGGTTGAAGCCCTTGGCCATACCCCGCGCCTGCTTGCCTCCGGCCTGCATGACAGCGCGTTCTATGCGGCGATGTGGCACCAGTTGACGGCCCACGGTCACTGGCAAGGAGAGATCTCCAACCGCCGCAAGAACGGCGAGGTGTATCCGAGCTGGCTGACCATCAGCGCCGTGCGTAACCGCGAGCACTTGGTCACTCACTTCGTCGCCGTGTTCGCCGACATCTCCAGCCTCAAGCTGGCCCAGGCACGCCTGGATTATCAGGCCCACCACGACCCATTGACTGGCCTGCCCAACCGCACCTTGTTTGAAAACCGGCTGCAGGCCGCACTCAACGGCCAGCAGGAAAGTGGTAAACAGGGCGCGGTGTTGTTTCTCGACCTCGACCGCTTCAAACACATCAACGACAGCCTCGGCCACCCGGTCGGTGACCTGCTGCTCAAAGACATCGCCGTACGCCTCAAGGAGCAGTTGCGGGACGTGGACACCGTTGCTCGCTTAGGCGGCGACGAATTCATCATCCTCCTGCCCGGCTTGCAACAGGCGAGCGACGCCCAGCACTTGGCGAACAAACTGCTCGACTGTTTTACCCCGCCATTCCAGGCCGGCGAGCATGAGTTCTTTATCAGCGCCAGTATCGGCACCAGCCTATATCCGCAAGACGGTACTGACGTCGCCACCCTGGTCAAAAATGCCGACGCCGCGATGTATCGCTCCAAAGCCAAGGGGCGTAACCGGGTCGAGCGCTATACCCGCGACCTGACTGCCCAAGCCAATGAACGCGTAGCGCTGGAGCACGAACTGCGCCGCGCCATCGAACGTGAAGAATTGAGCCTGTATTACCAACCCAAGCGCAACCTGGTCACCCAACAACTGATCGGCGCCGAAGCCTTGATCCGCTGGCACCACCCGACGCTGGGCGAGGTCCCGCCCGAGCACTTTATTGCCTTGGCCGAAGAGAACGGCATGATCCTGCAAATCGGCGACTGGGTACTGGAACAGGCGTGCCGGCAGCTGCACGCCTGGCAAGCGGCTTTCGAGGATTTCGGCCCACTGTCGGTCAACCTCGCAGGCGCCCAACTGCGTCACCCCAACCTGCTGTCACGCATCGAACAACTGCTGCGCGATTACCGCCTCGAACCCGGCTGCCTGCAACTGGAAATCACCGAAAACTTCATCATGAGCCAAGCCGAAGAAGCACTCGCGGTGTTGCACCAACTCAAGCGCCTGGGCGTCCAGCTGGCGATCGATGATTTCGGCACCGGCTACTCGTCCCTCAGCTACCTCAAGCGCCTGCCCCTGGACTTCCTCAAGATCGACCAATCCTTCGTCCGCGGCTTGCCCGACGACCCTCACGATGCAGCCATCGTGCGCGCCATCATCGCCCTCGGCCACAGCATGCAATTCACCATCATCGCCGAAGGCGTGGAGACCCCGGCACAACAAGCATTCCTCGCAAGCGAGGGGTGTGAACAGATACAAGGCTACATCGTCAGCCTGCCCCTGCCGCCGGAGCTTTTTGCCGCCAGCTTCCTTCGTACACGGCATGAGGATTTTTCGGATGGCACAGTGAACAAACCATCGTTATAATCCGCGACCTACTGAGGGCCTATAGCTCAGTTGGTTAGAGCAGGGGACTCATAATCCCTTGGTCGTAGGTTCGAGTCCTACTGGGCCCACCACACAAGAAAGCCGCGCATTGCGCGGCTTTTGCGTATCTGGCCGAGTGATTTTGTCCGCAGGGCCAAGCCTGTAACATGCCTGCTCACTGCCCGCCCGCACTGGAGCTCTCCCCTTGCCCGTCCTAGACGAAATCGACCGCCAACTGATCGCCGCCCTGCAGCTCAATGCCCGTGAAAGCGTGGCCATGCTCGCCCGGCAGTTGGGCATCGCGCGTACCACCGTCACGTCGCGTCTGGCACGCCTGGAGAAAACCCAGGTGATCACCGGTTACGGCGTGCGCCTGGGCCAGCGCGTTGCGGATGGTGGGTTGCAGGCTTACGTGGGCATTACCGTGCAACCCCGTTCGGGCAAAGAGGTGTTGCGCAGGCTGAGCGCCATGGCGCAAGTGCAGCAGTTGTGCGCGGTGAGTGGGGAGTTCGATTACGTGGCTTGGCTGCGCACCGATTCGCCGGAGCAACTGGACCAATTGCTGGACCAGATCGGCAGTGTCGATGGCGTCGAGAAAACCACCACCTCGATCATCCTCAGTAACAAATTGGATCGCGGACAACCAATCTGATCACCATCTTCGTCATATTGACTAAAACCAGCGCAATACGACGACACATTGCGTCTTATTAACGAGCGCAACGCTCCCTAAACTGGCTGCCATCTTTTCCTATACTCAACGGGCCCTCCTCCCGCCGAGCCGTCAGTAAGGTCAGCCATGAGCATTCCGTCCAGCACCCTCAGCAAGCCCAATCGCCACCCGGGCGACGGTAAGAAACCCATCACCATCTTCGGCCCGGACTTCCCGTTTGCCTTTGATGACTGGATCGAACACCCCGCCGGGCTGGGCAGTATTCCTGCGGCCAATCACGGCGCCGAAGTGGCAATTGTGGGTGCCGGGATCGCGGGCCTGGTTGCGGCGTACGAGCTGATGAAGCTCGGACTCAAGCCCGTTGTGTATGAAGCCTCGAAGATGGGTGGTCGCTTGCGCTCCCAAGCCTTTGAAGGCGCCGAAGGCATCATCGCCGAGCTGGGCGGTATGCGGTTTCCGGTGTCGTCCACGGCGTTCTACCATTACGTGGACAAACTGGGACTGGAAACCAAGCCCTTTCCCAACCCGCTGACGCCGGCGTCCGGCAGCACTGTAATCGACTTGGAAGGCCAGACCCACTACGCGCAAAAACTCGCCGACTTGCCTGCTCTGTTCCAGGAAGTGGCCGATGCCTGGGCCGACGCCCTGGAGGCCGGTTCGCAGTTCGGCGATATCCAGCAGGCAATCCGCGACCGCGACGTGCCGCGGCTCAAGGAGCTATGGAACAAGCTCGTGCCGTTGTGGGATGACCGCACCTTCTACGACTTCGTCGCCACCTCCAAAGCCTTCGCCAAATTGTCGTTTCACCACCGCGAGGTGTTTGGCCAGGTCGGTTTCGGTACCGGCGGCTGGGACTCTGACTTCCCCAACTCCATGCTGGAAATCTTCCGCGTGGTGATGACCAACTGCGATGATCATCAACACCTGATCGTCGGTGGCGTGGCACAAGTGCCCATGGGCATCTGGCGCCACGTGCCGGAGCGCTGCGCCCATTGGCCGGCCGGCACCAGCCTCAGCTCGCTGCATAGAGGCGCACCACGGGCCGGCGTGAAGCGCATTGCCCACGCCGCCGATGGCCGCTTTGCCGTTACCGACAACTATGGTGACACCCGCGAATACGCGGCGGTGCTGACCACCTGCCAAAGTTGGCTGCTGACCACACAGATCGAATGCGACGAAACCCTATTCTCACAAAAAATGTGGATGGCCCTGGATCGCACTCGCTACATGCAGTCATCGAAAACCTTCGTGATGGTTGACCGCCCATTCTGGAAAGACAAAGACCCGCAAACCGGCCGCGACCTGATGAGCATGACCCTCACCGACCGCCTGACCCGGGGCACCTACCTGTTCGATAATGGCGACGACAAGCCGGGGGTGATCTGCTTGTCCTACTCATGGATGAGCGACGCGCTGAAAATGCTGCCCCAGCCTATCGACAAGCGGGTGAAACTGGCCCTCGATGCGCTGAAGAAGATCTACCCCAACGTTGACATCAAGGCGCGCATCATCGGCGACCCGATCACCGTGTCCTGGGAGGCCGATCCACATTTCCTCGGGGCCTTCAAAGGCGCTTTGCCCGGTCACTATCGCTATAACCAGCGGATGTATGCGCACTTCATGCAAAAGGATATGCCTGCCGAACAACGCGGGATCTTCATCGCGGGTGATGATGTATCGTGGACGCCTGCATGGGTCGAAGGCGCCGTACAAACCTCGCTCAACGCGGTATGGGGCATCATGAACCACTTCGGTGGCAGCACCCACCCGGAGAACCCAGGCCCAGGCGACGTGTTCGATGAAATAGGGCCAATCGCCCTCGCAGAATAAGGAGTTGAGCATGCGTGTCGCCCTGTACCAATGCCCGCCGCTGCCGCTGGATGTGGCCGCTAACCTGCAGCGCCTGCACCAGTTGGCCCATGAGGCACACGGCGCCGATGTGCTGGTGCTGCCAGAGATGTTCCTCAGCGGCTATAACATTGGCGCCGAAGCCGTTGGCGCACTGGCCGAGGCACAGGATGGGCCATCGGCGCAGGCGATTGCCCAACTGGCGCAAAGTGCTGGGCTGGCGATCCTGTATGGCTACCCGGAACGGGCCGAAGACGGCCAGGTCTACAACGCGGTGCAGTTGATCGATGCTCAGGGCAACCGCCTGTGCAACTACCGCAAGACTCACTTGTTTGGCGATCTTGACCACTCGATGTTCAGCGCCGGCCCCGATGATTTCCCGGTGGTGGAATTGAACGGTTGGAAGGTGGGCATGCTGATTTGCTACGACCTGGAGTTTCCGGAAAACACTCGGCGCCTGGCCCTGGCCGGTGCCGAACTGATCCTGGTGCCCACCGCCAATATGGTGCCGTTCGACTTCGTTGCCGACGTCACCGTGCGGGCGCGAGCCTTTGAAAACCAATGCTTCGTGGCCTATGCCAACTATTGCGGGCACGAAGGCGAAATTCACTACTGCGGGCAAAGCAGCATTGCCGCGCCGGACGGCCAACGAATTGCCCAGGCCGGCCTGGATGAAGCCTTGATCGTCGGCACCCTGGATCGCCAATCTATTGTCGACGCCCGCGCCGCCAACCACTACCTGCAAGACCGTCGCGCCGAACTCTACGGCGCACTGCACAAGCCCTGACCCATTGGGTTTGCTAGCATAGGCCCTTCCCACGCCTCGGAAGTGCCCATGCCTGCGCCGGTTCACCCTCATCCCGTTCACCTGACCCTCGCCAATGACCTGCGGGTTTGCCTGCGCCATGCGCCGCGCTTGAAGCGTTGCGCCGCCGTTTTACAGGTGGCTGCCGGCAGCCATGACGTGCCATTGGCTTCGCCTGGGCTGGCGCATTTTCTTGAGCACTTGTTGTTTCTCGGTACCGAGCGCTTTCCAGCAGGCGAAGGGCTGATGGCCTACGTGCAGCGCCACGGTGGGCAGGTCAACGCCAGCACCCGTGAGCGCACCACCGAGTTCTTCTTTGAACTGCCGGTGCCGGTTTTTGCAGACGGGCTGGCGCGTTTGGCGGATATGCTGGCTCACCCACGCCTGGCCCTCGACGATCAACAACGTGAACGCGAAGTGCTGGACGCGGAGTTCATCGCCTGGTCCCAGGATGCCAAGGCCCAACAGCAAGTGGCGCTGCTGCAAGGCTTGGCGGCAGATCATCCCCTCCGAGGTTTTCATGCCGGCAACCGCGACAGCCTGCCGGTGGAAAGCGACGACTTTCAGCACGCCTTGCGTGGGTTCCACGCAGACTTTTATCAAAGCGGGCAGATGACCTTGAGCCTCGCCGGCCCACAATCGCTGAGCGACCTTCAGGCCTTGGCCCAGCAGTTCAGTGACCAACTGACGCCCGGGCCATTGCACCCGCAGGCCGCTCCACCGGCCTTGATGCAAGGCTCGGCACGCTGCTATCAACACACGGCCGATCGCCACCTGCATCAAGTCATTACCTGTGACGCGCCACGGGAAGCGCTGGCGTTTCTCTGCACCTGGCTCAACGCCTCGGCCCCCGGCGGGTTGTTCGCCGAACTGCAAGCACGACGACTGGCCACCGCGCTGCAGGCGTCCGTGCTGTACCAATTCGCGGATCAAGCCGTGCTGGATATCCACTTCACTCTCGGCAGCGAGCGCGAACCGGCCACGCCGATCGAAGAGTTGCTGCACGACTGGCTGAGTTTCTTCGCACACAGCGACTGGACAGCGTTACGCGAAGAGTTCGCCTTGCTCAATGCTCGCCAACAACAGGTCCAAGGCGCCCTGGCGTTGGCGCGCAACGATGCCCAAGACCTGTCGGAACAAGGCGCAGCAGCCCTCAAGACCATGCTCGATTCACTGCACCTGCCCGCCTCCCGGCACCCTTGGCAACTGCCGCCCAACAACCCTTTGCTTCGTGCGCCCGCCAAGGAAGAACGCGCCGGCCTGATTCGCGGCCAAACGAGCGCCCATCGTGGCTTGCGTACCTTTGCTCAGGATCGCACACGGGGCCGGCGGGAGCGGTCGACATTGACCTTCAGCCAGGCATTGGCGGATGACACTGGGGAAGGCGCGCTATACCTGCACTGGCGGTTTGACTCGGCCGTACCCACCGGGCTGGAAGGCCTGTTGCGGCCGTTGCGCGAACAGGCACGCCAGGCGGGCGTCGAGTTGTCTTGCGAAGCGATCGCCACTGACTGGCAGGTGAGAATGCACGGCCTTCACGAGCCCATGCCGGCGGTGCTCGAAGCACTGGCGCTGTGTTTGAGTGACTCGAATGAACCTTTGCCTGCGCCCGCTCCCGTGCCGATGATCGCCATCCGGGAACTGCTCAAGGCGTTGCCTGCTTGCTGTGCGAGTGTTCAGCCCGAGCCTCAGGAGACGACAGCATCATGGGCTACCGCGCGCTGGCAGGGGCTGGGCACGGGCCTGCCCCCCGCCTGTGAAACCGCGATCAAAGCCGCAGCGGCCCGGCTGCCTGGGCAACCGGCAACTACGCCTTTCACACCCCGGGCCCTTGACGGACAAAAGCGCTGGCAAGAAGTCAGCACCGAATCCAGCGAAGCAGCGCTACTGTTATTTTGCCCAACGCCGACTCAATCCCTCGCCGATGAAGCCAACTGGCGGTTGCTCGGGCACGTGCTCCAGGGGCCGTTCTACCAGCGTTTGAGAGTCGAACTGCAAATCGGCTACGCCGTGTTCAGCGGCATCCGACAGATCAACGGCCAAACCGGCCTGCTGTTTGGGGTGCAATCGCCCAGCACTTCCCTAGACGGCATCGTCCAACAGTTGCAGACCTTCCTGGGGCAACTGCCGTCGTTGATCGACCGCAGCCCCGACGTGGGTAACCAGGCCCTCGCACAGCAGTTCGCGGCCCAGACGCTGCCCATCAACGAAGCTGCCGACTTGCTCTGGCATGCGCACCTGGCAGGTCATTCGTCGGGCTATCTGGATCAGCTTCAACAGTTGATCCAAGCGTGCACACGCGAGGATGTGCAGCGCGCCGCGCAACAACTCAATGACGCCGCAGGCGGCTGGCAATGCGTGGCCAACGGGCCGCGTATCAACGACGACTGGCAAGCAGCGCCGTGATCATTGCCAACCCTGCAACAGGCTTTCTCCACCGAGACAGCGCTAACTTTAATAAAATTGCGTAACATTGCGCAGCAATATCTGAACATCTCCAATGGGAGGTGGACTATATGTATTACTTGGTAGTGAACGTCCCATCCCTTGATAGGAGTAAGAATATGACCTGGTCCAAACCTGCTTACACTGATCTGCGTATTGGTTTCGAAGTCACCATGTACTTCGCCAGCCGTTGATTGGCTGAGTGATACAACGCCTCGGTTCGCCCGGGGCGTTTTTGTTTTGAGCTGTGCTTGATGGAGCGATCATGTTTGTCCAGATTCTAGGTTCCGCCGCCGGCGGTGGCTTCCCGCAGTGGAACTGCAACTGCGTGAATTGCGCAGGCTTTCGCGATGGCAGCCTGCGGGCCCAGGCGCGTACCCAGTCGTCCATCGCGATCTCCGACGATGGCGTGAATTGGGTGCTCTGCAATGCCTCGCCGGATATCCGCGCGCAACTCCAGGGCTTTGCGCCCATGCAACCGGGCCGCGCCCTGCGCGATACCGGCATCAGCGCAATCATCCTGATGGACAGCCAGATCGACCACACCACCGGCCTGCTGAGCCTGCGCGAAGGCTGCCCGCACCAGGTGTGGTGCACCGACATGGTCCACGAAGACCTGAGCACCGGTTTCCCGTTGTTCACCATGCTGACCCACTGGAACGGTGGCCTGGCCTGGAACCGCATCGAGCTGGACGCCAGCTTCACCATCCCGGCCTGCCCCAACCTGCGCTTCACGCCGCTGCCGCTGCGCAGCGCCGCACCGCCCTATTCGCCGCACCGCTTCGACCCGCACCCCGGTGACAACATCGGTCTGATCGTCGAAGACCTGCGCACCGGCGGCAAATTGTTCTATGCCCCGGGGCTGGGCAAGGTCGACGCACCGCTGCTGGACATCATGGCCGGCAGTGACTGCCTGCTGGTCGACGGCACGATGTGGGACGACGATGAAATGCAGCGCCGTGGCGTCGGCACCCGCACCGGGCGTGAGATGGGCCACCTGGCACAGAACGGCCCCGGCGGCATGCTTGAAGTGCTCGAGCAATTGCCCAAACAGCGCAAAGTGCTTATCCACATCAACAACACCAACCCGATCCTCGATGAAGACTCCCCCGAGCGAGCGGAGCTGGTGCGACGCAATGTCGAAGTGGCTTACGACGGCATGAGCATTGAATTGTAGGAGCGATCGAAATGACCGACACACCGTTGAGCAAGGCTGAGTTCGAAGCGGCCCTGCGCGCCAAGGGCGCCTTCTACCATATCCATCACCCCTACCATGTGGCGATGTACGAAGGCCGCGCCAGCCGTGAGCAGATCCAGGGCTGGGTCGCCAATCGCTTCTACTATCAGGTGAATATCCCGCTGAAAGACGCGGCGATCCTGGCTAACTGCCCAGACCGTGAAATCCGTCGCGAATGGATCCAGCGCCTGCTCGACCACGACGGCGCGCCCGGTGAAGACGGCGGTATCGAAGCCTGGCTGCGCCTGGGCCAGGCTGTGGGCCTGGACCCCGACCAACTGCGCTCCCAAGAGTTAGTGCTGCCCGGCGTACGCTTCGCCGTGGACGCCTATGTCAACTTCGCCCGCCGCGCCAGCTGGCAAGAAGCCGCCAGCAGCTCGCTGACAGAACTGTTCGCGCCGCAAATCCACCAGTCGCGCCTCGACAGTTGGCCCCAGCATTACCCGTGGATCGACCCGGCCGGTTACGAGTACTTCCGCACACGGTTGGGCCAGGCCCGTCGCGATGTGGAACACGGCTTGGCGATCACCCTGCAGCACTACACCACCCGCGAGGGGCAGGAGCGCATGCTGGAAATTCTCCAGTTCAAACTGGACATCCTCTGGAGCATGCTGGACGCCATGAGCATGGCTTACGAACTCAAACGCCCGCCCTATCACAGCGTGACCGAACAGCGGGTATGGCATAAAGGGATCACCCTATGAGCTTTGATCGCAGCAAAAAACCGAGCTGGCGCCAGGGCTATCGCTACCAGTACGAGCCTGCACAGAAAGGCCATGTGTTGCTCTACCCCGAAGGCATGATCAAGCTCAACGATAGCGCCGCATTGATCGGTGGCTTGATCGACGGCGAGCGCGACGTTGCGGCAATCATTGCCGAGCTGGATAAGCAGTTCCCCGGTGTGCCAGAGCTGGGTGAAGACATCGAGCAATTCATGGAGGTCGCCCGTGCTGAGCACTGGATCACCCTTGCCTGAAAAGCCAGCCATCGGCCTGCCGCTGTGGCTGCTGGCCGAGCTGACCTATCGCTGCCCGCTGCAGTGCCCGTATTGCTCCAACCCGCTGGATTTCGCCGAGCAGGGCAAGGAGCTGAGCACCGAACAATGGATCAAGGTATTTCGCGAAGCCCGTGAAATGGGTGCTGCGCAGTTGGGATTTTCCGGCGGTGAGCCGCTGGTGCGCCAGGACCTGGCCGAACTGATCGGCGAGGCTCGCAAGCTGGGCTTCTACACCAACCTGATCACCTCAGGCATCGGCCTCACCGAACAAAAAATCAGCGACTTCAAGAAGGCCGGCCTGGACCATATCCAGATCAGCTTCCAGGCCAGTGACGAGCAGGTGAACAACCTGCTGGCCGGCTCGAAAAAAGCCTTCGCGCAAAAACTGGAAATGGCCCGAGCGGTGAAAGCCCACGGCTACCCGATGGTGCTGAACTTCGTCACCCATCGGCACAATATCGACAAGATCGACCGCATCATCGAACTGTGCATTGCGCTGGAAGCGGATTTCGTCGAACTCGCCACCTGCCAGTTCTACGGCTGGGCACAGCTTAATCGCGTGGGTTTGCTGCCCACCCGCGAGCAGTTGGTGCGCGCCGAACGCATCACCAATGAATACCGCGCCAAACTGGAAGCCGAAGGCCATCCCTGCAAGCTGATCTTCGTGACACCGGATTATTACGAGGAGCGCCCCAAAGCCTGCATGAACGGCTGGGGCAGCATCTTCCTGACAGTCACACCCGACGGCACCGCCCTGCCCTGTCACGGCGCGAGGCAGATGCCAGTGCAGTTTCCCAATGTGCGCGACCACAGCATGCAGCACATCTGGTACGACTCATTTGGCTTCAATCGCTTTCGTGGCTACGACTGGATGCCTGAGCCATGCCGTTCATGCGACGAAAAAGAAAAGGACTTCGGCGGCTGCCGTTGCCAGGCCTTCATGCTCACCGGTGACGCCAGCAACGCCGACCCGGTATGCAGCAAATCCGAGCAGCACGGCATCATCCTTCAGGCGCGGGAAGAGGCCGAACATGCCACCCAGACCATCGAGCAACTGGCCTTTCGCAATGAGCGCAACTCAAGGCTCATTGCAAAAGGCTGAGGGCCTCAACGCTTGGCGATGATGTACACCGCGTGGATGATGCCAGGGAAGTAACCGCACAGGGTCAGCAGGATATTCAGCCAGAATGCGCCGCCGAAGCCTACTTGCAGGAACACACCCAATGGCGGCAGCAGAATGGCGATGATGATACGAATGATGTCCATGGGTCAGCTCCAGAAAATCGGCTCGTGTGAGCCGTGTAGCTAATCGACCTTGGCGGTTCGTGAGGGTTCAGTGGATTCTGGCATTGGGCCATCTCAGGCCAGAATCTCCAGCCATCTTTTCACACCACAAATTACCCAGACAAAAAAACGCCCCCAGCCAAAAGAATCAGGCTGGAGGCGCCGCGTATGCCGCGAGACGGTTCAGGAAACTGGGATCAAACGGCGATGCCCTTGCGGCATTGCACTTGAGCGGTACGCACCCGAGAAAAGGCGCGGGCGAGCCGCAGCAGCATTTCGTCGATATGGGTTTTGCTGATGTTCAGCGCAGGCGTAAAGCGCAGGCAGTCAGGTTGCGCGGCAGTGAGGATCAAGCCTTCGTGCAGCGCGGCCTTGACCACTGCAGCGGCGCAATCGTGCGACAGTGTCAGGCCCCAAAGCAGCCCGTTGCCGCGCAAGGGCCCATGGTCGTAACGGTAGGCCAGGCGGGCAAGGCCTTCTGCCAGGTACAAGCCGGATTCGCGTAGGTGCTCGAGAAAGCCGTTCGCCAATAGGGTATCGAGTACTGCGATACCCGCAGATGCCATCAGTGCATTGCCATGATGTGTACCGTCCAGCTCACCCGCTTCGAAGCAACAGGCAGTACCACGCGCCAGCAGCGCCGCCAGGGGCACGCCACCGCCCAGGCCTTTGCCCAGGGCAATGATGTCGGCGCGCACGCCGTATTGCTGTTCAGCCAGCACGCTGCCACAGCGTCCCATGCCCGTTTGCACTTCGTCGAAGATCAGCAGAATCCCCAGTTCGCGGCACAGGCGTTCGACGCCCTTGAGGTAATGCTCTGTCGCGGGGATGACACCGCCGCCGCTTTGTATCGGCTCCAGCATGATGGCGACGGTCTGCGCATCGACCGCTGCGTGCAGGGCAGGCAGATCGTTAAACGGCACCTGGCTGAAACCTGGCAACTGCGGTTCAAAACGGTTCTCGCAGGCCACAGCCGACGCCGACATCGCCCCAAGGCTCCGGCCATGGCAGCCATTGCTTACCGTGATGATGTGGTAAGCGCCGCCACGATGCAGCTGGCCCCACTTGCGTGCCAACTTGATGGCCGCTTCACAGGCTTCGGCACCGCTGTTGAGCAAGTAGGCCTGGTCGCTGCAGGTGTGGTGGCACAGACGATCGACGAGGTCTAGTTGCGCGCGGTTGTGCAAACCCAGGCCAGGGTTGATCACGGTGTGCATCTGTTTGGCAATGGCGTCGCGCACGGCCTGAGGACTGTGGCCCAGGCTGTTGGCGCCGCCGCCTTGACTGAAATCCAGATAGGCGCGGTCGTCAGCGTCCGAAAGCCAGGAGCCCTGCCCCTGCACAAATACTTGGGGCGGGCGCGCCACAGTGGGCATCAGGCACTGGCTGGAAACCTCTGCACGCGGGGCATGCACAACCAGGTCATCCAGACTCGGCGCGAAGCGACGGAACAAGTTCACACTTCACCTCCGTTGGCAACCTGACCTTGGTCGATGCCGCCTGCCAATGAGGCCTTCAGATTTTTAGCCTTGCCTATGTAAACGCTATCAACAAAAACGCTCTTCATTGTCCGATCCGGCCCTGTAAGCCCTGCGAATAGACGCTAGACTAGGCGCCTCGGGGGCCAGCGGCCATTTCGATTTTCCAGCTTTTTCGATAAGCAAACCTTATGGATTTCAAGCAACTGCGTTATTTCGTCGCGGTGTATGAGGAAGGCCACGTAGGCCGTGCCGCGGAGCGTCTGTCGATCTCCCAGCCAGCGCTGTCGCAACAGATTCGTCAACTGGAACAGAACCTCGACGTCAGCCTGTTCGAACGCAGCAGCAAGCGCCTGTTGCCGACCCTGGCGGCCCACACCCTATACAACCATGCGTTGCCGCTGATTGATGGTATGCAGCAAGCCGTCGAGGCGCTGCGCAACTTCAAGGGCCAGGCCATGCGCACCCTGGCCATCGGCGTGCTGCAAACCGTGCACACCAGCCTGGTACCGCAGATGCTTGAGCGCGTGCGCAAGGCCCAGCCCCATCTGGTGGTGCAGATCTACGAGCTGACCGGGCTTGAGATTGAACGGCGGTTGCTCCATGGCTCACTCGATATTGGCATCAGCTACCTGCCACCCCGTCAACCGGGCCTGCATGGCGTGCTGCTGTATGAAGACGAGTTGAAAGTGGTGATTCCCGAAGACCATCCGTTGCGCGAGTTCAAGAAAGTCTCGCTCAAACAAGCCGCCGAGTTACCGATGTTGCTGTTGGGGGAAGAGTTTCAGGTTCGGCAGATCTGGCAAGGCCAATTGTCCAACCTCGGGCGGCGTCCGCAAGTGCAGGCGGAGCTCAATACCATGGTGGGCATTCTCGACAGCCTGCCTCACACCCGCTTGGCGACAGTACTGCCTGGGCGCTCCCAGGACGAACACAACAGCAAGGCGCTGCTGTGGAAACCCTTGAGCGAGCCCAGGGTACCGCTGAAAGTAGGGTTGGTATGCCGCGATGTGCAACGCCAGCAGGCGACGGTGGCGTTGCTGCGCACCCTGCTGGAAGACGTGATGAATGCCCCGTCGGCAACCGCCTGACTTTTTCGCGGGCAAAAGAAAACCCCGCCGAAGCGGGGCTTTGCAGACTGTTTCCCTGACATCCATTTCACTCCGCCGTCCTGGCAGAATCCTACGTGTCCGTGTTGTTGCTTTGCGCTTCCTGCGCGACGTCCATGTGAAGTAGATTAGCCGTGGATCCAATGTGGCGATAGAGGACGATTAGCAGCACGTCATGTAAGAGAATGCTTACACGCCCTCCTCACCCTTAAAACAGGGCTTCATCCATCAGGAACAGTGATTCGCTACCGGCTTTTACCGATGCACTCAACGAGTGGATACGCGGCAACAGACGGGCAAAGTAGAAACGCGCAGTCCCCAGTTTGCTGGCGTAGAAATCCTCTTCGCCTTCCTTGCCCAACGCCGCCTTGGCCATGCGCGCCCACATATAGGCATAGGCCATGTAGCCGAACGCATGCAGGTATTCCACCGAGGCCGCGCCGATTTCATTGGCATTGCTCTTGGCGCGGTCCAGCACCCAGGCCGTCAACTCATCCAGGTTATCCACTGCCGCACTTAGCGGCTTGGTGAATTCAGCCAACTCGGGGCCCGATGCGGCGATGAACTGGCGGATCTCATCGGCGAACAAGGTATAGAACGCACCGCCGCTGCCGACGATCTTGCGGCCCATCAGATCCAGGGCCTGAATGCCGTTGGTGCCTTCGTAGATCTGAGTGATGCGCACGTCACGCACCAGTTGCTCCTGGCCCCACTCGCGGATGTAACCATGGCCACCAAACACCTGCTGGCCCAGTACGGTGGTTTCCAGGCCCAGGTCGGTGAGGAACGCCTTGGCAACTGGCGTCAGCAACGCCACCAGGTTATCGGCACGCTCGCGCGCCTGCGCATCGTTGCTGAACTTGGCGATGTCCAACTGCGTCGCCACGTAGGTGGAGAACGCCCGGCCGCCTTCGTTCGCCGCCTTCATGGTCAGCAACATGCGACGGACATCCGGATGCACGATGATCGGGTCTGCCGGCTTGTCCTTGGCCTGAGCCCCCAGCGGGGAGCGGCTCTGCAGGCGGTCGCGGGAATATTCAATCGCGTTCTGATAGGACCGCTCGCCAGAAGCCAAGCCCTGGATACCGACGCCCAGGCGCTCATAGTTCATCATGGTGAACATCGCCGCCAAGCCACGGTTGGGCTCACCGACCAGGTAGCCCACGGCTTCGTCGAAGTTCATCACACAGGTGGCAGATGCCTGAATACCCATCTTGTGTTCAATGGAGCCGCAGTTCACCGGGTTCCGCGCGCCCAGGCTACCATCAGTATTCACCAAGAACTTTGGTACCAGGAACAGCGAGATGCCCTTGGGCCCGGCCGGTGCATCGGGCAGTTTGGCCAGCACCAGATGGATGATGTTATCGGTCAGGTCGTGCTCGCCACCGGTGATGAAGATCTTGGTGCCGCTGACCTTGTAGGAGCCGTCCGCCTGAGGCTCGGCCTTGGTGCGGATCATCCCCAGGTCGGTACCGGCATGGGCTTCCGTCAGGCACATGGAACCGGCCCACTCACCGGAATACATCTTCGGCAGGTAGGTGGCCTTGAGTTCTTCACTGGCGTGGGTGTTGATCGATACACAGGCGCCGGAGGTCAACATCGGGTACAGGCCGAAAGCCAGGCTCGACGAGTTGATCATCTCTTCAACCTGCGCCGACACGGCCTTGGGCATGCCCATGCCGCCATAGGTCGGGTCGCCGCCCACACCCACCCAGCCGCCTTCGGCGTAGGTGTTGTAAGCCTGGGGAAAACCGTCGGGAGTAGTGACTGCGCCGTCGGCCCAGTGGCAACCTTGCTCATCGCCGCCGCGGCTGAGTGGGGCGATGGATTTGGCGGTAACCTTGCCGGCCTCTTCCAGGATCGCCTCGACGGTTTCGGCGTCAACGCTGTCTGCCAATGCCGGTAACTGGGCCCAAGTGTTAGCGACCTCAAATACTTCGTTGAGGACGAAGCGCATATCACGCAACGGCGCTTTGTAATCAGCCATGGCAAACCTCGTGAGAACGTGAAAAGTAATTCGATAGGATCGGTTTTACAGACCTCAAGTGTACCCGAACAACTTTTAAGACACATAGGGTCTGTTCGTGACCATTAAGTATTTACAAGTCACGCAAGGAGCCTTTTTGTAGGAGCGAGCTTGCTCGCGAAAAACCCAAGAACACCCCGCTAAACCAGACATGCGCGCAATCGTTGAAGTTCTTCGCGAACAAGCTCGCTCCTACAGGGAGAAAGCCTCGGCTGGGAGACTCATCAGGCATTCGCCCCCCGCCTCCACCGCAGCACGGTGCATGGCCGTACGCGGCAACAGGCGCTTGAAGTAAAAGTCGCAGGTCGCAAGCTTCGCCTGGGCAAACCCTTCGTCATCCTGCGCGTGCGCCGCGATCGCCATGCGCAGCCACAGGTAGGCAAGGATGATGTAACCGCTGTACATCAGGTAATCCATGGCCGCCGCGCCCACTTCGTCAGGGTTTTTCATCGCCGCCGTGCCGACCTTCAGGGTCAGTTCGCCCCATTGCTGGTTCAGCTCATTGAGTTGCGCCACCTGGGCCTTGAGTTGCGCATGCTCGGCATTGGCCGCGCAGAACTTATGCACAATCTTGGTAAACCCACGCAGCAACTTGCCCTGGCTGCCCAGCACCTTGCGCCCGAGCAGGTCCAGGGCCTGGATACCGTTGGTGCCTTCATAGATCGGCGCAATCCGTGCGTCACGGGCCAGTTGCTCCATGCCCCACTCACGAATATAGCCATGGCCACCGAATACCTGCATGCCGTGGTTGGTCACCTCCAGCCCGGTCTCAGTCATAAAGGCTTTGCAGATCGGCGTGAGGAAGGCCAGCAGATCTTCGGCTTCCTGGCGTTGGCCGGCGTCGCTGCCCAGGTGCGCGGTGTCGAGCAACTGCGCGGTGAAATAGGTCAAGGCGCGGTTGCCCTCGTTGAAGGCTTTCATGGTCAGCAGCATGCGGCGTACATCGGCGTGCACGATGATCGGGTCGGCGGCTTTTTCCGGAGCCTTGGCGCCGGTGAGCGAACGCATTTGCAGGCGGTCGTTGGCGTACCTGATCGCGCCCTGGAAGCTCGCCTCGCCGTTGCACAGGCCCTGCATGCCGGTGCCCAGGCGTGCGTGGTTCATCATGGTGAACATGCAGTTGAGGCCCTTGTTCGCCTCGCCAATCAAATAGCCTTTGGCGCCATCGAAGTTCAACACGCAGGTGGCCGAGGCCTTGATGCCCATCTTGTGTTCGATGGAGCCGCAGTGCACCGCATTGCGCTCGCCGGAGTCGGCATGGAACTTGGGCACGATAAACAATGAGATGCCCTTGGTGCCCGCCGGTGCGTCCGGCAGCTTGGCCAGCACCAGGTGGATGATATTGGCGCTCAGGTCGTGCTCGCCGGCCGAGATGAAGATCTTGCTGCCGGTGACCGCGTAACTGCCGTCCGCCTGCGGTAAGGCGCGGGTCTTGATCAAGCCCAAGTCGGTGCCGCAGTGGGCTTCGGTCAGGCACATGGTGCCAGTCCATTCGCCGGCGGTGAGTTTGCTCAGGTAGGTGGCTTTCTGCTCGTCGGTGCCGTGGGCGTGGATGGCCGACATCGCCCCGTGGGTCAGGCCCGGGTACATGCCCCAGGAGGTGTTGCTGGAGCCGATCATCTCGCTCAGTACCAGGCCCAGGGAATGGGGCAGGCCCTGGCCACCGTAGGCCGGGTCTGCCGCCACGCCGTGCCAGCCGCCTTCCACATACTGGGCAAAGGCTTGCTTGAAGCCTTTGGGCGTAGTCACCACGCCATTCTCGAAATGGCAGCCCTCTTCATCGCCGCTGCGATTGAGCGGCGCGAGTACGTTTTCGCAGAACCTGGCGCCTTCTTCGAGGATCGCACTGACCATGTCCGGGCTGGCATCCGTGGCGCCCAGGGCCGCGTAGTGGCCGTGGAAATCGAATACGGTGTCGATCAGAAAGCGCATGTCGCGCAGGGGAGCTTTGTACTCAGGCATGGCAATGTCTCCAGCAGCAGATAGGGTTAACCTACTGCCGGCCATGGCCGTGGACAATCACTGTAGCGCTGCTGAATACAGCGCCATTACTCAACCGGCAGCGCTCTCCATGCGTACCGCGCCACGGCGGGTTTGCCCGGCTGCGACCACACAATTACGCCCCGCCCCCTTGGCGGCGTACAGCGCCTGATCGGCGGATTTGAGCACCTCGTCGGGGCTGCGTTGCTCGGCCTGACGCTCGGCCACGCCGATGCTTACCGTCACCGACACACTGGACGCGCCGCTGCCCGCACGGCGCTGGCGGCCTTGATGGTCGTCCTGGGGGCGGTCCGGGTTGCGCAACTTGATGTCGTAGCTGGCGATGATCTCGCGGATCTCCTCCAGGTGCGGCATGCACTCATCCAGGGTCTTGCCGGCAAACACCACGGCAAATTCTTCACCGCCGTAACGGTAGGCGCGCCCGCCGCCGTTGACCTTGGACAGCTTGCTCGCCACCAGGCGCAGCACCTGGTCGCCCACGTCGTGGCCGTGGGTGTCATTGAAACGCTTGAAGTGATCGACGTCGCTCATCGCCAGCACATAGTTGCGACCTAGCCGCTGCATGCGCTCGTTGAGGGCACGGCGCCCCGGCAAGCCGGTGAGTTCATCACGAAACGCCATTTGATACGCCTCGTGCGCCACCCCCGCAGCGATCATCAGCATCACCTGGCTGCACATGATGTTGAGGGTGAACGGCAGGATGAAGGTTTGCGGCAACATCCAGAACATGCCCAGCAACCCCACCAGTTGTGCGGCGTGCAGCGGGCGCGGCTGGTACCAGTATTGGGCAGCCAGGGTGAGAAAGCCGATCAGGAACATTGGGTACGAGAGCTGGATCAGGCTCATCCAGGCGCCATGCAGCATCGGCCAGCGAATCTCCGCCAACCAGCCCAACAAGGCCTGGGGAAAACTCTGCTCCAGGGCCAGCGCCACACTGCCCACCGCCAGCAGCACCGCGCAGCGGGCGACGAAGTCACGGAACAGATGGGTTTTTTCCTGCCACAGCGCATAAATGCTGAACAGCAATGGCAACAGCAGGCAGCACAGGTGAAACACCACCGCAGCGTCTTCACGCACGCGGCCATTGTCGCGGTAGAAGTCGGTCTGGGTATCCAGCAGGAAATAGGCGACGTACACCGTGACCATCAGGAACAGTTCACGCTGGCGTCGATACACCGCGCAGTAAGCGCCACCGAGCAGCAGCACCAGAGTGGGCAGCACGTTGAACAGCGAGGTGAAGAAGACGCTGAGGTCCTTGACGTACGCAGCCGAGAGCCCGGCCAGCAACAGCAGCAGCGAAGGGAGAAAATGGCTGAAACGTACAGCGGACACGCGTGACAAGGGTAAAGCTCCGACCCGCTAACAAATAATGGCACTGTGCCTCTAAGCGATCAGTTAAGCACAACCGACCGAGCATGTATCACATTGCCATCACTGTAACGGCAGCTCATCGCAATCCCTGAGCGCATTGCTGCGGTTTTTTAGACGCGCACCCTGTAGGAGCGAGCTTGCTCGCGAAAATGTCACCGGCAACGCGTTTAACCAGACCGCCCGCGTTATCGTTAACGACCTTCGCGAGCAAGCTTGCTCCTACACAAGTGCAAAAAAACCGCCGCGTCCCGAAGGAGGCGGCGGCTTTTAGAAGAGCCCGGTAAGGCTTAGTAAGCCAGGCCGAAGTCTTCTTCTTTCATGTCCATCAGGTTGTTGGCGCCCGACAGCATGGTTGCCACGTGGGTGCGGGTACGCGGCAGGATGCGCTGGAAGTAGAAGCGCGCAGTCTGCAACTTGGCGGTGTAGAACGCCTCTTCGCTGGTGCCGGCGGCCAGTTTCTCGGCGGCCAGGCGTGCCATGTCGGCCCAGAAGTAAGCCAGGCACGCGTAGCCGGAGTACATCAGGTAGTCCACCGAAGCGGCGCCGACTTCTTCACGGTCTTTCATCGCGGCCATGCCGACCTTCATGGTCAACTCGCCCCACTCTTTATTCAGCGCCGCCAGCGGTGCCACGAACTCTTTGACCGCGTCGTTGCCTTCGTTGGCCTGGCAGAACTTGTGCACGATCTTGGTGAAACCCTTGAGCGCTTCGCCTTGGGTCATCAGCACTTTACGGCCGAGCAAGTCCAGCGCCTGGATACCGGTGGTGCCTTCGTACAGCATCGAAATGCGGCTGTCGCGCACGTTCTGCTCCATGCCCCACTCAGCGATAAAGCCGTGGCCACCGTAGATCTGCACGCCGTGGTTAGCCGATTCAAAACCGACTTCGGTCATGAACGCCTTGGCGATCGGGGTCATGAAGGCCAGCAGGGCATCCGCCTGTTTCTTGGCTTCGTCGTCGGTGCCGTACTTGACGATGTCCACTTGCTTGGCGGTGAAGTACACCATCGCACGGTTACCTTCGGCGAAGGCTTTCATGGTCAGCAGCATGCGGCGTACGTCAGGGTGCACGATGATCGGGTCAGCAGCTTTGTCCGGTGCTTTCGGGCCGGTCAGGGAGCGCATTTGCAGGCGATCACGCGCATATTTCAAGCCGCCCTGGAAGCCGATCTCGGCGTGAGCCAGGCCTTGCAGCGCGGTGCCCAGGCGAGCGGTGTTCATAAAGGTGAACATGCAGTTCAGGCCTTTGTTCGCCGGGCCGATCAGGAAACCGGTGGCCGCGTCGAAGTTCATCACGCAGGTGGCGTTGCCGTGGATGCCCATCTTGTGTTCCAGGGAACCACAGGTGACGGCGTTGCGCTCGCCCACCGAGCCATCGGCATTGGGCAGGAACTTAGGCACGATAAACAGCGAGATGCCTTTGGTGCCAGCCGGTGCGTCCGGCAGGCGGGCCAGTACGATGTGGACGATGTTGTCGGCCATGTCGTGTTCGCCGGCCGAGATAAAGATCTTGGTACCGGAGACTTTGTAGGAACCGTCAGCCTGAGGCTCGGCCTTGGTGCGCAGCATGCCCAGGTCGGTGCCGCAGTGTGGCTCGGTCAGGCACATGGTGCCGGTCCATTCGCCCGACACCAGCTTGGTCAGGTAAGCGTCTTGCTGCTCGGGGGTGCCGTGCTCGGAAATGGTATTCATCGCGCCATGGGATAGGCCAGGGTACATGCCCCACGACCAGTTGGCTTCGCCCACCATTTCGCTCACGGCCAGGCCCAGGGATTCCGGCAGGCCTTGGCCACCGTGCTCCACGTCGTGGGCCAGGCTTGGCCAGCCGCCTTCGACGAATTGTTTGTAGGCTTCTTTGAAACCCGCAGGGGTTTTAACGCCTGACTCACTCCAGGTACACCCTTCAATGTCGCCCACGCGGTTCAACGGTGCCAGTACTTGCTCACAGAACTTGGCGCCTTCTTCAAGGATGGCGTCGACCATGTCCGGAGTAGCGTCCTGGCAAGCCGGCAGGCTCTGATAGTGCGCTTCATAACCGAGCAGTTCGTCACGAACGAAGCGAATATCACGCAAGGGGGCCTTGTAGTCAGGCATAGCGATAAACCTCTGCTGATGTAACTGGGATGAACAACCGCGTGGATTTGTTATGGCGGTCAAACAGGTGTTTGAAACATACGTTTACCACCCAAGGTTGTCAAGCGTCGGCCAGATGCCGTTTGTCTTGACGCAGGTCAGCGTCAGGCACAGCGAGGCCTGCGGCGGGATGCCTCATGAGTCAAGGAAGGAAAAAGTACAGAAGAACGATTGTGGGAGCTGGCTTGCCTGCGATGCAGACGCCATGGTGTATCAGGTCGTACGCGTTGATGCTGTCGCAGGCAAGCCAGCTCCCACAGAAGAGCGGGCGTGCGATAGAGAAGTTAAGCGTAGGTATCGATCAGCGTACCGAGCATTTCATCCGAAGCCTTGGCGACTTTCGCCCCCAGCTCGACTTGAAACTTGCCCTGGGCCATTTCCACCATGTTGCTCGCCGAATTGGACGCTTGGGCGCGGTCATTGGCTTGCAGACGATCGCTTTGCGCGGCCGATGGCTGGGTGGTCGCGGCGCTGGCAATCTTGCCGGCCGCCTGGTCGACGCGGTTCTGCCCGGTCTGAATGCTGCTCAGGCCCGAATAAAACGCGCTGCTGCCAGAGATTTCCATGGCGTAAGCCTGCCTTTAGAGAATAGTGAAGACCGATTGAACCAGACATCCTGGCAAAAGGCCCGTCAAAAACACTAATGGCATATTGCCTTAGTGATAGCCAAAATCAGTCAAGCAGGTCCAGTTCCAAGTACTCGGCCACCGCGGCAGCCCCGGCGTGCTTGAGTTTCGGCACTCGCCCCAGGCAAGGCGCGGGCAGGCGCTCAGCCAGGGTGGCGAGGTTTTCTTCCAGACGAGAGGTCTTGGGGTCGATGATATTTGCCACCCAACCCGCCAGCGGCAAGCCGTCCCGTGCAATGGCTTCGGCGGTGAGCAACGCGTGGCTGATGCACCCAAGGCGCACGCCTACCACCAGGATCACCGGCAGTTTGAGCGCCATGGCCAGGTCCGACAGGTTGGCCGGGTCGGCCAAGGGCACGCGCCAACCGCCCGCCCCTTCGATCAAGGTGAAGTCCGCGCCCCGTGCCAGGATCTGCTGCATCGGCTTGAGCAGCGATTGCACCGTGAGCCCGACGCCCGCCTCGCGCGCTGCCAGATGCGGCGCGATAGCTGGTTCGAAGGCCACCGGGTTGACCTCGGCATAACTGAGCGGTACGGAACACTCGGCCAGCAACGCCAAGGCATCGGCATTGCGCAGGCCCTGGGCTGTCAGTTGGCAGCCCGACGCCACCGGTTTTCCAGCGGCCGTGCTTTTGCCGGAGAGCCTGGCGGCATGCAACAGGCCCGCGGCGATGGTGGTTTTGCCAACATCGGTGTCTGTACCGGTGATGAAGTACGCGGCGCTCATAACGGTTTCTCCAGTACGGCATACACCACCTGGTACGTGGCGGGCAGGCCCTGGGCCTGGCGGAACTGCTCGTAGGCCTCTACAAGCGCGACAATCCGCGCACGGCCCGTCAACCCTCCCGGGCGGCCTGGGTTGAGGTTGTGGGCGCCCAATGCCTTGAGCTCATGGGTCAGGCTGCGCACATCCGGGTAATGCAATACGTGGGGCTGTCGCTCCAGGCTGATCACGCGCAAGCCACTGGCCGCACACAGTTGCTGATACGCCTCGAAGGTGCGGAAGCGATTGACGTGGACCAGGCCGTCCGCCGCCCGCCAACTCTCGCGCAACTCATCCAGGGTGCCTACGCACAGGCTGGCAAAGGCCAGCACGCCACCTGGTCGCAGCACACGCCGGGCTTCGCTGAGCACCGCATCAAAAGGGGCACACCACTGTACCGCGAGGCTGGAGAAGAGCAGCTCAAAGCTGTCAGCTGTCAGCGGCAAGCGTTCGGCATCACCGGCTATAAAGTGCGCGGCACCGCCCAGCGGACGCGCGTGGTTGAGCATGCCCTCGGCAATGTCCAACGCCACACCTTGGCTGCCGGGCAAACGCTCGCCCAATACGCGGCTGAAGTAGCCCGTGCCGCAGCCCATGTCCAGCCAACGCTGTGGCGCCAGGGCGTGCGGCAAACGGCTGAGCAGTTCATGCCCGACCGCACGCTGCAACTCGGCCACGCTGTCGTAACTGGCCGCCGCACGGGAGAACGAGGCCGCAACCTGACGCTTGTCCGGCAAGCCCCCAGGCAAGGGCGGGTGGGATAGGTCAGTCATCAACACACTCATGCAAAAAAGCCTGGATGGCCCCGGCTACTCCGTGAGGGTCTTCCAGAAGAAACGCGTGACCGGCCTGTTCAATCAGGCCGATTTCTACATCGGGGAGCAAGGCCAGCAGGTCACTGGCGGCTTCGGCAGGCACCAGCCCATCCAGGCCGGCAAACAGGTGCAACTGCGGCCCACGAAACGCCTGCAAGGCCGCCCGCGTATCCAGTTGGGCCAGCAGCTCCAGGCCGGGCATCAAGACGCTGGGGGAGGTATTCGGCGCCCCACTGACCAACAACCGCGACAAGCCGCGCGGGTCTTCGGCACCCTTGGCGCACAACAGGCCAAAGCGCTTGAGCGTGACCTGGGAATCGGCGTGGCAGCCGGCCAGAAATGCATCGAAGGTTTCAGCAGGCATCCCATGGGGCCAGCCGTCATGGGCGACGAAACACGGGTTGCTCGCCAGCGTCAGCAAGCCACAGCACCGCTCGCCACGGCGCGCCGCCAACTCGGAAGCCAGCATGCCGCCCAGTGACCAGCCCCCGAGCCAGGCGTTGTCCGGCAGCGTCGCATCGAGTTCATCGAGCCATTCACCGAGTTCGCTGGCCTGCAGCGCCGGTAAGGGTTCGATCTGTACCTGCAAGTGCTCGTTCAGGCCGTGCAGCGCAGCGGCCAACGGTTCCAGCGGTGACACACCCAGGCCCCAGCCCGGTAGCAGGATCAGTCGATTACGCATAGCCGGGCTCCGAGGCGTCTAACAAGCGAAAACACGCTTGCAACCCGTCTAACAATAGCTGCACCTGCGCCTCGCTGTGGGCCGCCGTCAATGTCACCCGTAGACGGGCACTGCCGGCGGGCACGGTCGGGGGGCGAATGGCGGTCACCATCAGGCCGCGCTCGCGCAGCATCTGCGAGAGGCGCAGTGCCCGGGCGCTGTCGCCAATCAGGATCGGCTGGATCGGCGTAAAGCTGTCCATCAACGCCAGGCCTATCTGCTGCGCGCCATGACGAAACTGGCGGATCAACGCGTTGAGGTGCTCGCGTCGCCAATGTTCGCTGCGCAGCAGTTCCAGGCTTTTGAGGGTGGCGCAGGCCAGTGCCGGCGGTTGGCTGGTGGTGTAGATATACGGACGGGCGAATTGGATCAGGCTCTCGATCAAGTCCTCACTGCCGGCCACAAAGGCCCCGGCGGTGCCGAACGCTTTGCCCAAGGTGCCAACCAGCACGGGCACGTCGTCCTGGCTCAAGCCGAAATGCTCGACGATACCGCCGCCATTGGCGCCCAGCGGGCCGAAGCCATGGGCGTCATCCACCATCAGCCAAGCACCTTTGGCCCCGGTTTCACGGGCCAGCGCGGGCAGGTCGGCGAGGTCGCCGTCCATGCTGAACACACCGTCGGTGACCACCAAGGTATTGCCGGTGGCTTTCTCCAGGCGCTTGGCCAGGCTGCCTGCGTCGTTATGCAGGTAGCGGTTGAAACGCGCCCCGGACAGCAAACCGGCATCCAGCAAGGACGCGTGGTTAAGCCGGTCTTCCAGTACCGTATCGCCCTGCCCCACCAGCGCCGTGACCGCGCCGAGGTTGGCCATGTAGCCGGTGGTGAACAGCAAGGCACGCGGGCGACCGGTCAAGTCAGCCAGGGCTTCTTCCAGTTCATGGTGCGGTGTGGCGTGGCCCACCACCAAATGCGAAGCGCCACCGCCCACGCCCCAGCGGGATGCACCGGCGCGCCAGGCTTCGATCACTTGCGGGTGATTGGCAAGGCCCAGGTAATCGTTATTGCAGAAGGCCAACAACGGTTGCCCGTCCACCACCACATGCGGGCCTTGGGGGGTCTGCAGCAAGGGGCGCTGACGGTAAAGATGGTCGGCACGGCGGGCAGCGAGGCGCGCGGCGAGATCGAAAGACATGCTGGCCTCGATTTAACAGGTTCAACTCAATCCAATGGGGGAGCTGGCTTGCCTGCGATAGCGGTCCTTCTGACACTTCAATGCTGAAAGTGCCGCCGTCATCGCAGGCAAGCCAGCTCCCACACTGGAATGCATTCCAAAGGTGGTTACACCACAGCGTTGTAGAACTGCTCGCTGCTCTTTTGCTCCACCAACGCCTGCTCGATCGCCGCCTGGTGCACTTCATCGGCATGCTCTTCACGGGCTTCGGGCAGGATGCCCAGGCGTGCGAACAGTTGCATGTCCTTGTCAGCCTGGGGGTTAGCGGTGGTCAGCAGTTTGTCGCCGTAGAAGATCGAGTTGGCGCCGGCAAAAAAGGCCAGGGCCTGCATCTGCTCATTCATGGCTTCGCGGCCAGCCGACAGGCGCACGTGGGACTGCGGCATCAGGATGCGCGCCACCGCCAGCATGCGGATGAAATCAAAGGGGTCGATGTCATCGGCGTTTTCCAACGGCGTACCCGCTACCTTCACCAGCATGTTGATCGGCACCGATTCCGGATGCTCAGGCAGGTTGGCCAGCTGGATCAGCAAGTTGGCGCGGTCGTCGAGGGATTCGCCCATGCCGAGGATGCCGCCCGAGCAGATCTTCATCCCCGAATCACGCACGTACGCCAGGGTTTGCAGGCGCTCGCTGTAGGTGCGAGTGGTGATGATCGAGCCGTAGAATTCCGGCGAGGTGTCGAGGTTGTGGTTGTAGTAGTCAAGGCCGGCCTGAGCCAGGGCTTCGGTCTGGTCCTGGTCGAGGCGACCGAGGGTCATGCAGGTTTCCAGGCCCATGGCCTTCACGCCTTTGACCATTTCCAGCACGTAGGGCATGTCTTTGGCCGACGGATGTTTCCATGCCGCGCCCATGCAGAAACGCGTCGAACCGATGGCCTTGGCGCGCGCGGCCTCTTCGAGGACCTTCTGCACCTCCATCAGCTTCTCTTTTTCCAGGCCAGTGTTGTAGTGGCCCGACTGCGGACAATATTTGCAATCTTCCGGGCAGGCGCCGGTCTTGATCGACAGCAGCGTCGACACCTGCACGCGGTTGGCGTCGAAATGCGCGCGGTGCACGGTCTGCGCCTGGAACAACAGGTCGTTGAAGGGCTGCACGAACAGGGCTTTGACTTCAGCCAAAGACCAATCGTGACGCAGGGTGGCAGAGGTGCTGGCGCTCATGGGCGATTCCTTGATTATGCTTTGGCAAGCGCTGCGGGAAGGGCAATACCCACAGGCACGACACGGATGCTCGGCATATTTAAGGAAGATTCATGCACTGTCAACCTGAGTACAAACACCAAGTTTACATCTGGTTAAAAAGCATACAACCCTGTTTGATCTGCGATGAGTGCATCGAATCAGTCGAGCCCCTGTGCAGTGCCTGCGAAACAGAATTGCCATGGCTGATGGAACAGTGCGAACGCTGCGCACTGCCCTTGCCCATGGACGGACTGCTCTGTGGCCAGTGCCAAAAAGAGCCTGCGGCCTTTCACCAGGTGGTGGCGCCATGGGTCTACCGTTTTCCCGTGGACACCCTGATCAGCCGCTTCAAGCATCAGGCGCGTTGGCCGCTGGGGCACTTGCTGGCGCGCCTGCTGGGGCAGCACTTGCAGCATCGCTTCGATAACGCCGAACTGGAGCGCCCCGACTGCCTGCTGCCGGTGCCCATGGCGCGCAAACGCCTGCGCGAACGCGGCTTTAATCAAGCGTTGATGCTGGCCCGCTGGCTCAGTCACGCCCTCGACATTCCCTTTGATGAACACGCGCTATTACGTCCCCATGAAACCGTGGCGCAGCAAGACCTCGATGCCAAGACCCGCAGACGCAACCTGCTCAACGCCTTCGCACTGGCCCCCGGCATCCAGGTTACCGGACAACATCTGGCGCTGGTAGACGACGTCCTCACCACCGGCGCCACCGCCCACAGCCTGGCGCGCGTGTTGATAAATGCCGGCGCACGCCAGGTGGACGTGTATTGCCTGGCCCGTACGCCCAAACCCGGCAGTTGACTTGACTCCCCTGCGCCAGCGCGGCAACGTCGGCGCATCTCACCCAAGCGTATCTGCCATGTCTGTGCCCAGCCCTCTCAGCCAACACATCATCCGCCGCCCCCAGCGTATTGCCTTGCTGGGGCATATCGCCGAGCAGGGCTCCATCACCCGTGCGGCCAAGAGTGCCGGGTTGAGTTACAAGGCCGCCTGGGACGCCATTGATGAGCTGAACAACCTGGCGCAGAAACCGCTGGTGCAACGCAGCGTCGGTGGCAAGGGCGGTGGCGGCGCCAAACTGACGCAAGAAGGTGAACGGGTGCTGCGTCTTTATCAGCGCCTGCAACTGCTTCAGGCCGAGATCCTTGGCTCGGACGAAGCGGCCAGCGACTTCAACCTGCTGGGCCGTTTGATGCTGCGCACCAGCGCGCGCAACCAATTGCACGGCCAGGTCAGCGCCATAGAGAGCCACGGCCACAACGACATGATCCGCCTGCAATTGGCCGGCGGCCTGCACCTCGACGCCCAGATTACCCACGACAGCACCCTGCGCCTGGAACTGCAGAGCGGCGTGGAAGTGGTGGCCCTGATCAAGGCCGGATGGCTTGAATTACTGGCGGACGGGCAAGCTGAAACACTTGGACACAATTGCCTGAGCGGCGTGATCGAGACCATTCTCGCCGCCGAAGATGGCCCCAGTGAGGTGCGTATCGCCCTGCCCAACGGCCAAGTGTTGTGCGCGCTGGCGCAGCCCGTCGCACTCAAGGCCATCGACGCAGCGCAGGGCCAGCCGATCCGCGTGCAGTTTGCACCCAGCCATGTATTGCTCGGCACCCCGGTGTAACGGGCGCGCGTCTTCAAGCTGCAACAATTCGGTCACAAGCGCTGCTTAAGGTGTCTGCAAAAACCTTAAGGAGCCTGTGATGAGCCTATTAGAAGAAAACCAAGCCACCGACCTTGAACAGATGGTGGGCCTGACCCGCCGTCGCTTTATCGGCGCAGGTGCCCTGTGCGGCGCTGCGATGTTCCTCGGCGGTAACCTGCTGAGCCGCAGCGCCCTGGCGGTGAATGCCGCTTCCGCCAGCCCGCTGCTGGGGTTCACCAGCATCGCCGCCGCCACCAGCGACACCATCACCCTGCCACCGGGCTACAGCGCTTCGGTGTTGATCAGTTGGGGCCAGCCCCTGCACAAGAACGCCCCGGCTTTCGACCCGTCCGGCCATGGCACCGCCAAGGCTCAGGAACAACAGTTCGGCGACAACAACGACGGCATGAGCCTGTTTCCATTCCCCGGTGACGACAACCGCGCGCTGATGGCGATCAACAACGAATACACCAACTATCGCTACCTCTACGCCCACGGCGGCGCGCCACAATCGGCCGAAGACGTGCGCAAGGCCCTGGCCAGCGAAGGCGTGTCGGTGATCGAAGTGCGCCGCAAGGGTGACACTTGGCAGTTCGTCCAGGACTCGCGCTATAACCGGCGCATCCACGGCAATTCACCGATCCGTTTGAGTGGCCCTGCCGCCGGCCATGACTGGCTGAAAACCACCGCCGACAAGAGCGGCAAAAAAGTCCTCGGCACGTTCCAGAACTGCGCCAACGGCAAGACGCCGTGGGGCACCTACCTGACCTGCGAAGAAAACTTCACCGACTGCTTCGGCAGCAGCAACCCGCAGCAAACCTTCGATGCAGGGCAGAAGCGCTACGGCGTGGTGGCCGCCAGCAAGGACATCAACTGGCACCCGCACGACCCGCGCTTTGATATGGCCAAGAACCCCAACGAACTCAATCGCCATGGATGGGTGGTGGAAATCGACCCGTTCGATCCGCAATCCACCCCGGTCAAGCGCACGGCCTTAGGCCGCTTCAAACACGAAAACGCGGCCCTCACCGAAACCCGTGACGGCCGCGCCGTGGTGTACATGGGCGACGATGAACGCGGTGAATTCATCTACAAGTTCGTCAGCCGCGATCAGATCAACCACAACAACCCGAAGGCCAACAAAGACCTGCTCGACCACGGCACCTTGTACGTGGCGATCTTCGACGCGGGCGACGGCAACGCCGACCATCCCAAGGGCAAAGGCCAGTGGGTTGAACTCACCCATGGCAAAAACGGCATCGACGCCAGCAGCGGTTTCGCCAACCAGGCCGAGGTACTGATTCACGCGCGCCTGGCCGCCAGCGTGGTGAAAGCCACACGCATGGACCGCCCGGAATGGATCGTGGTCAGCCCTACCGACGGCCAGGTCTATTGCACCCTGACCAACAACGCCAAGCGCGGCGAAGAGGGCCAGCCGGTGGGCGGGCCCAACCCACGGGAGAAAAACCTCTACGGCCAGATCCTGCGCTGGAAAGCCGACGCCGATAACCACGGTGCCACGGACTTCACCTGGGACCTGTTCGTGGTGGCCGGCAACCCCGGCGTGCATGCCGGCAACCCCAAGGGCGGCTCGTCCAACATCAACCCGCAAAACATGTTCAACAGCCCCGACGGCCTGGGTTTCGACAAAGCCGGGCGCCTGTGGATCCTCACCGACGGCGACTACAGCAACGCCGGCGACTTTGCGGGCATGGGCAACAACCAGATGCTGTGTGCCGATCCGAGCACCGGTGAAATCCGTCGTTTCATGGTGGGGCCGGTGGCATGTGAAGTGACGGGGATCAGCTTTTCGCCGGACCAGAAGACGTTGTTCGTGGGCATTCAGCACCCAGGGGAAACCGGTGGCTCGACCTGGCCGGAACACCTGCCCAATGGCAAGCCGCGTTCCTCGGTGATGGCGATTCGGCGGGATGATGGCGGGACCGTAGGCGCCTGATAGACCGCTATCCCTGTAGGAGCGGGCTTGCCCGCGAAGATCGTCAACGATAACGCGGGAAACCTGACGCTCCGCGCCGCTCTCTGGTTTTTCGCGAGCAAGCTCGCTCCTACAGCGTTACCATACCCGGCCGGACGCGGCGCCCTGCTGCGCGCAGGAGTTCGCATGGCCCACCCGTTTGAAACACTCACCCCAGACCTGGTGCTCGACGCCGTCGAAAGCATCGGTTTCCTCAGCGACGCGCGGGTTCTGGCGCTCAACAGCTACGAAAACCGCGTGTACCAAGTGGGCATCGAAGACGCCGAACCGCTGATCGCCAAGTTCTATCGCCCCCAGCGCTGGACCAACGAGGCGATCCTGGAAGAACACCGCTTCACCTTCGAATTGGCCGAGTGCGATGTTCCGGTGGTTGCGCCGTTGATCCACAACGGCGAGAGCCTGTTCGAACACGCAGGTTTCCGCTTCACCCTGTTTCCGCGCCGTGGCGGCCGCGCGCCAGAGCCGGGCAACCTCGATCAGCTTTACCGGCTCGGGCAACTGCTCGGTCGCTTGCACGCCGTAGGCTCCACTCGCCCATTCGAGCACCGCGAAGCCTTGGGGGTGAAGAACTTCGGTCACGACTCCCTCACCACCTTGCTTGAAGGCAACTTCATTCCCAAAAGCCTGCTGCCGGCCTACGAGTCCGTGGCCCGCGACTTGCTCAAGCGTGTGGAAGAGGTTTACAAGGCCACGCCGCACAAAAACATCCGCATGCACGGTGACTGCCACCCCGGCAACATGATGTGCCGCGACGAGATGTTCCATATCGTCGACCTGGATGACTGCCGCATGGGCCCGGCGGTGCAAGACCTGTGGATGATGCTGGCTGGCGACCGCCAGGAATGCCTCGGCCAGCTTTCGGAGCTGATGGATGGCTACCAGGAATTCCACGACTTCGACCCCCGTGAACTGGCGCTGATCGAACCACTGCGCGCCCTGCGCCTGATGCACTACAGTGCCTGGCTCGCACGACGCTGGGACGACCCGGCGTTTCCCCATAGCTTTCCGTGGTTTGGCAGCGAACGGTATTGGGGTGACCAGGTGCTGGCGTTGCGCGAGCAACTGTCGGCGCTCAACGAAGAACCGCTAAAACTCTTCTGACCTGGCCCTACCTCCTGTGGGAGCTGGCTTGCCTGCGATGGCATCAACTCGGTGTTACTGATACACCGAGTCGTCTGCATCGCAGGCAAGCCAGCTCCCACCAAAAAGCGGCGCCCATTGTCTGACAAATATCCTTACAATTGCGCTTTGTTAGCTGCCTAAGCAAGGATTCTGCAATGCACGCCGCCAACCCTCGCAAGGGGTACATCCTGGGCCTGAGCGCCTATGTCATCTGGGGTCTGTTCCCGCTCTACTTCAAAGCCATCGCCAGCGTGCCCGCCGCCGAGATCATCGTGCACCGCGTGTTGTGGTCGGCGTTGTTTGGTGGGCTGTTGCTGATGGTGTGGAAACACCCCGGCTGGTTCCGCGAGCTGCGCGACAACCCCAAGCGCTTGGCGATCCTGGCCCTCAGCGGTTCGTTGATTGCCGCTAACTGGCTGACCTATGTGTGGTCGGTGAACACCGGGCGCATGCTTGAAGCAAGCCTGGGTTATTACATCAACCCACTGGTGAATGTGCTGCTGGGCATGTTGATCCTCGGCGAGCGCCTGCGTCGCTTGCAATGGGTGGCTGTCGGGTTGGCTGCGGCGGGTGTGGCGCAGCAGGTGTGGCAAGTCGGTAGCCTGCCGTGGGTGTCGCTGGCGCTGGCGCTGACGTTCGGCTTCTACGGTTTGATCCGCAAGCAGGCACCGGTCAAGGCGCTGCCTGGGCTGGTGGTGGAAACTTGGATGCTGGTCCCCATTGCCGTCGCCTGGTTGCTGTTCAACCCGACCGCCCACAGCGCGCAGCTGGCGTTCTGGAGCACCTCCGAGGCCTGGTGGCTGGTGGCCGCAGGCCCGGTGACGCTGATTCCCCTGGTGTGCTTCAACGCCGCTGCACGGCATTTGCCCTACACCGCCCTGGGCTTTTTGCAGTATGTGGCGCCGACGCTGGTGTTGCTCGAAGCCGTGCTGTTGTTCGGTGAACACCTGGCGCCGAGCACGTTGATCGCCTTCGCCTTTATCTGGGCCGGGCTGGTGGTGTACAGCCTGGATGCCTGGCTGACCGTGCGCAAACGCTGATCAAATAACGTACAGACCTCTGCAAGCCACAGCCTTCGTGGCTTGCAGCGTTCCACCCCAAGGTTATCCACAACCTGATCCCCGCCATTTGTGCACAAGCCCTTGAAACTGCTCGTTTTTTGCTCAACTTGCGCAAATGCCCGGCGGGCGTGGCCTGGGGTCGGGTCTCTACAGGTTATCCACAGGCCCATGCAAGATTTCGATGCATAACCTTGTGGCTCGTTATTCCTCCTGACGCAGTTCTACCATCAAGTCATCGGCCAAGGTTTCCAAAGCCTCCTGCAAGGTCTCCAATGACAGCGTGGCCGGCACTTGCAACAACGCCTCTGCGTTGAACAGCGGATCACCACTCATGGGCGCCGGGCGCACATCGGTGCTCAGGCGTTCAAGGTTGACGCCCTGCTGGCTCAACAGCGCCGTGATCTCACGCACGATGCCCGAGCGATCATTGCCCACCAGGGTCATCAGGATCGGCTTGGACGCCGATGCCTGGCCACTGCTGCCCTCACCCACCAACACGCGAATGCCATGGGTGGATAAATCCTCCAGCGCCCCCACCAATGCCTGGCGCTGCTCGGTCGGCACACTGACCCGCAGGATCCCGGCAAACTGCCCGGCCATGTGCGCCATGCGGCTTTCCAGCCAGTTACCACCGTGACTGGCAATGTTCTGCGCGATGCGTTCAACCAGGCCGGGTTTGTCGGCGGCGATAATAGTGAGTACAAGATGGTCCATGGCGCAGTCCCTCGGTTGGTTGATCCTCGATTATAGACATGCCGCGTTTATCCAGAAGGTTCGCGTGAGCGTTAACGACCATCGCAGGCAAGCCAGCTCCCACAGACAAATCGTGTACCATTTTTATATTTATCTGGAACAATCCAATAGTTTTTTGAGAACATCCGGTTCTCCGCTGTGACCGTACGACCAAAGTGGGTCGCTAAACGACGTATTTAGTCTAATTTTCACAACCGCAAGTCATCATGTAGTATGCCAAACCGTGCACTACA
The DNA here is from genome assembly GCF_003408955.1 of Pseudomonas sp. GL93. NCBI lineage: Bacteria > Pseudomonadati > Pseudomonadota > Gammaproteobacteria > Pseudomonadales > Pseudomonadaceae > Pseudomonas > Pseudomonas sp. GL93. Next base: position 72,962 of record NZ_NKRF01000095.1, on the reverse strand, counting down.
TAATGAAAATCTGATAAAGCGCATAAGCTCCGCAGAGTGAGGCAAGCAATGACTGAACACGTTCAAGTCGGTGGCCTGCAGGTCGCCAAAGTCCTGTTCGACTTCGTGAACAACGAAGCCATTCCCGGTACCGGCATCACTGCCGACCAGTTCTGGGCTGGTGCCGACAAGGTCATCCATGACCTGGCTCCGAAGAACAAAGCCCTACTCGCCAAACGCGACGACTTCCAGGCGCGGATCGATACCTGGCACCAGACCCACGCAGGCCAGGCCCATGACCCGGTGGCCTACAAAGCCTTCCTGCAAGACATCGGCTACCTGCTGCCAGAAGCCGCAGACTTCCAGGCCTCGACCCAAAACGTCGATGATGAGATCGCACGCATGGCCGGCCCACAGCTGGTCGTGCCGGTGATGAACGCCCGCTTCGCCCTGAATGCCTCGAATGCGCGCTGGGGCTCGCTGTACGACGCGCTCTATGGCACCGACGCCATCAGCGAAGCCAACGGCGCCGAGAAGGGCAAGGGCTATAACAAAGTGCGTGGTGACAAGGTCATTGCCTTCGCCCGCGCCTTCCTCGACGAAGCCGCACCGCTCAGCGCCGGCAGCCATGTCGATTCCACCGGCTACAAAATCGTCGATGGCAAGCTGATCGTCAGCCTCAAAGGCGGCAGCAACAGCGGCCTGCGTGACGATGCCCAGTTGATCGGTTTCCAGGGCCCTGCGGCCGAGCCGATTGCGATCCTGCTCAAGCACAATGGCCTGCACTTCGAAATCCAGATCGACGCCAGCACCCCAGTCGGCCAAACCGACGCTGCCGGCGTCAAAGACGTGCTGATGGAAGCTGCGCTGACCACCATCATGGACTGCGAAGACTCCGTGGCTGCCGTGGACGCCGATGACAAAGTGGTGATCTACCGCAACTGGCTCGGCCTGATGAAGGGCGACCTGGCCGAAGAAGTGGCCAAGGGCGGCAAGACCTTCACCCGCACCATGAACCCTGACCGTGTCTACACCGGCGTGGATGGCAGCGACGTGACCCTGCACGGCCGTTCGCTGTTGTTCGTGCGCAACGTTGGCCACTTGATGACCATCGATGCGATCCTCGATAAAGACGGCAACGAAGTGCCCGAAGGCATCCTCGACGGCCTGATCACCAGCCTGGCGGCGATCCACAGCCTCAACGGCAACAACACGCGCAAGAACAGCCGCACCGGTTCTGTGTACATCGTGAAACCGAAGATGCACGGCCCGGAAGAAGCTGCGTTTACCAACGAACTGTTCGGTCGCATCGAAGAGGTGCTGAACCTGGCGCGCAACACTCTCAAGGTCGGGATCATGGACGAGGAGCGCCGCACCACGGTCAACCTCAAGGCCTGCATCAAGGCAGCCAGCGAGCGCGTGGTGTTTATCAACACCGGTTTCCTCGACCGCACTGGCGATGAAATCCACACCTCCATGGAAGCCGGTGCGATGGTGCGCAAGGCGGCCATGAAGGCGGAAAAATGGATCGGTGCCTATGAGAACTGGAACGTCGATATCGGCCTGAGCACCGGCCTGCAAGGTCGTGCACAAATCGGTAAAGGCATGTGGGCAATGCCCGACCTGATGGCAGCGATGCTTGAGCAGAAAATCGCCCATCCACTGGCCGGTGCCAACACCGCCTGGGTACCGTCGCCGACCGCAGCGGCCCTGCATGCGTTGCACTACCACAAGGTTGATGTGTTTGCCCGCCAGGCCGAACTGGCCAAGCGCGAGCGCGCTTCGGTGGACGATATCCTCACCATTCCTTTGGCCAGCAACACCGATTGGTCCGAAGAAGAGATCCGCAACGAGCTGGACAACAACGCCCAGGGCATCCTCGGCTATGTGGTGCGCTGGATCGACCAGGGTGTGGGCTGCTCCAAGGTGCCGGACATCAACGATGTCGGCCTGATGGAAGACCGCGCCACCCTGCGTATTTCCAGCCAGCACATTGCCAACTGGCTGCGCCACGGCATCGTCAACGAAGCTCAAGTGATGGAAAGCCTCAAGCGCATGGCGCCGGTGGTAGACCGCCAGAATGCCGGGGATGCGTTGTACCGCCCACTGGCTCCGGATTTCGACAGCAACATCGCGTTCCAGGCAGCGGTGGAGTTGGTGATTGAAGGGACCAAACAGCCTAATGGCTATACCGAGCCGGTGTTGCACCGCAGGCGTCGGGAGTTCAAGGCTAAAAACGGCCTGTAATGGTAGGAGCGAGCTTGCTCGCGAAAAACGTCAACGATAACGCAGGCATTCTGGATAAACGCGGTGGCTGTGTATTCTTCGCGAGCACGCTCGCTCCTACAGACACAAAAAAGCCCTGATCGAAAGATCGGGGCTTTTTTATCAGGTGTGTCAGTTAGACCGCGTTGCCTGAATCGCAGGCAAGCCAGCTCCCACAGGGGAATGCATTTCAAATGTGGGAGCCGGGCTTGCCCGCGAAGCGGCCAGGCCAGTCACCCCACACTCAGGGCACCATCCCCAACTCCCGCTTCACCAACTTCGCCAACTTCACGCTATCAATCGGCTTGAGCAAGAAATCCACCACGCTCAAGTGCATCGCATCAATCACATCGGGCGCTTCCGCGTCCCCCGACATGATGATGATCGGCAACGCCGCACGGGTGGACTCACGCACCTGGCGAATCAGTTCCAGGCCATTGCTGGGCGCCATGCGCAGGTCGGTGATCAGCAAACCGATGGAACTGCTCGTCTTCAACAACTCCCACGCTGCCTCGCCACTTTCGGCAGTCATGCAGCGAATACCGTCGAGCCCAAGGATTTCCGCCAACAGTTCACGCGCGTCCTTGTCGTCGTCCACGATCAATACGCGTTGGGGGGGTAAATCGGGCTCCAGCATCACGGCGCTCAGCGCCTCGCGCTCGGCATCACTCAAAATATCGTGGTCGGACATACGTTTCTCAGCAGTTCTCATCAATCTCCCAGCACACTCGTCAGACATCTGCGGAAGGGCGAACAATGTGCACTTCGTCGGAAAGTTTGCCTAGTGGGCGTTCTACGGGTTTTGGACGATTGTCATGTAAGGTTTTTCCCTAGTTTTGCGCGGTATTCCTCGACCTAGACTTACGTCCAATGGGCACCCACTGCGCAGGAGTCGACCATGCAGCACGATAACGACAAAAACACTGCGGTCACTGTTATGAGTAAAGCTGATGCATTCGCACAGGCGGGGAAAACCGCTGTGTTGCAGAACATCCACGGCACCCTGCAATTCCTGCAACGCTTCCCGCCGTTCAACCAGATGGAACAGGCGCACCTGGCCTTCCTGGTGGAACAGTGCCAACTGCGTTTCTACGGCCCCGGCGACAGCATCCTCAAACCGTCGGGCGGCCCGGTCGAGCACTTTTATATCGTCAAGCAGGGGCGGGTCGTGGGTGAACGGCCAGACTCGGCGGACACCACCTTTGAAATCGCCACCGGCGAATGCTTCCCCCTCGCCGCCTTGCTGGGTGAACGCGCGACCCGTACAGAACACAAAGCCGCTGAAGACACCTTTTGCCTGCAATTGAACAAACCGGCCTTTATCAAGCTGTTCGCCCTGTCTAGCCCGTTTCGTGATTTCGCCTTGCGCGGGGTCAGCAGCTTGCTCGACCAGGTCAACCAGCAGGTGCAGCAAAAAGCCGTGGAAACCCTCGGCACCCAATACTCCTTGAATACCCGCCTGGGTGAATTGGCCATGCGCCACCCGGTCACCTGCAGCCCGCACACGCCGTTGCGTGAAGCGGTGACCTTGATGCACGAACAGCAGGTCGGCAGCATTGTGATCGTCAACGAACACAAGGCGCCCCTGGGCATCTTCACCCTGCGCGATCTGCGCCAGGTGGTGGCCGATGGCATCAGCGATTTCAGCCAAAGCATTGCCGGGCACATGACCCAGGCGCCGTTTTTCTTGAGCCCGGAGCACAGCGCTTTCGATGCGGCCATCGCCATGACCGAGCGGCATATCGCCCACGTGTGCCTGGTGCAAGACCAACGCCTGTGTGGCGTGGTCTCCGAGCGTGACTTGTTCTCCCTGCAGCGTGTGGACCTGGTGCACCTGGCCCGCACCATCCGCAACGCGCCCCGGGTGGAAAACCTGGTGGCGATTCGCGGTGAAATCGGCCAGTTGGTGGAGCGCATGCTCGCCCATGGCGCCTCATCCACCCAGATCACCCACATCATTACGCTGCTCAACGACCACACCGTGTGCCGGGTGATCGAGCTGACCCTCGCGGAAAAAGGCGACCCCGGCGTGCCCTTCAGTTGGCTGTGTTTTGGCAGCGAAGGCCGCCGCGAACAAACGCTGTACACCGACCAGGACAACGGCATTCTGTTCGAGGCCAAGGACGCCGTTGAAGCCGCCGACATGCGTGAGCGCTTGCTACCGCTGGCGCAGCACATCAACCAAAGCCTGGCGCTGTGCGGCTTCAGCCTGTGTAAGGGCAATATCATGGCCGGCAACCCCGAGCTGTGCTTGTCCCGCGTGGAGTGGGCGCGGCGCTTCGGCGCGTTCATTCGTGAGGCGACACCGGAAAACCTACTGGGCTCAAGCATCTATTTTGACTTGCGCGTGGTGTGGGGCGACGAGCGCGGTTGCGAGCAACTGCGCCAGGGCATTCTCGACCAGGTGGCGGATAACCGCTTGTTCCAACGGATGCTGGCCGAAAATGCACTACTGCGACGCCCGCCAGTGGGGCGTTTCCGCGAGTTCGTGCTGACCCGCAAAAATGGCGAAAAAGCCACCCTCGACCTCAAGGTGCAGGGCCTTACGCCCTTTGTAGACGGCGCGCGCCTGTTGGCCCTGGCCCATGGCATCCACGCCAATAACACCCTGGAACGCCTGCGCCAGTTGGTGGACAAGGCCGTGATCCAACCCCTGGATGGCGCCGCCTATGAAGAGGCCTACCACTTTATCCAGCAGACCCGCATGCAGCAGCATCAATTGCAGACCCGCGAGAACCTGCCCTATTCCAACCGCGTCGACCCCGACAGCCTCAACCACCTGGACCGGCGCATCCTGCGTGAGTCCCTGCGCCAAGCTCAACGCCTGCAAAGCAGCCTGAGCTTGCGGTATCAGCTATGAGTTTGTTTGGCTGGCTGCGCGCCAAAAAACCTGGGCTCAGCACTGCGCAACAGCAGCGCCTGGAGCAGTTACCCAAGCCCGCCGAACTGGGCAACGGCCCATTGCGCAGCCAGCGCTGGGTCGTGGTGGACCTGGAAACCAGCGGCCTGAACCTTCATCGCGACCAGGTGCTGTCCATCGGCGCCGTGGTCATCGAGGACGGTGCGGTGGATTTCTCCCAACTGTTCGAACGCACCCTGCAGCGCACCGACACCAAGCTCAGCCCCAGTGTGCTGATCCACGGCCTGGGGCCCAGTGCAATCGCCGCCGGCAGCGACCCGGCCGAGGCGTTGCTGGATTTCATGGCGTTCGTGGGCGACAGTCCACTGCTGGCCTTCCATGCGCCATTTGATCAACACATGCTGTGCCGGGCGCTCAAGGACAGCCTGGGGCATCGCCTGGCCCATCCGTTCCTGGATGTAGCAGACTTGGCCCCGCTGTTGTGCCCCCAGGCGCATATCCGCGAGGCCGGGCTGGATGACTGGCTCAGCCACTTCAGGCTACAGGCCGGCGAACGCCACCATGCCAGCGCCGATGCGTTAGCGACGGCGGAGCTGATGCTGATCCTGTTCAGCCGTGCGCGGCAGCAACAGATCGACACGCCCCAGGCACTGCAAGAGCGTTTGGCCCAATGGAAACGGCGCAAACAGGCGCCATCGTTTTAATGTCATCTCCCGACAGACGCCAATTGCGCCCACCCCACGCCTCTGACACAATCGCGAATAATTCTCGTTAGTTTAAACCTTATTCGGTGATGCCTTGTCGTCGGTCCAGACCCCACGCAGTGAGCTTGTTGGTGCGTTATATCGCGACCACCGTAGCTGGCTGTTGGCGTGGCTGCGGCGTAACGTGGCGTGCCCGAGCCGTGCCGAAGACCTGAGCCAGGACACCTTCATGCGCCTGCTGGGCCGTGATGAGTTGCGCGAGCCCCGCGAACCGCGGGCGTTCCTGGTGGCCATCGCCAAGGGTTTGCTGTTCGACTATTTCCGTCGTGCGGCCCTGGAACAGGCCTACCTCACCGAATTGATGCTGATCCCGGAAAACGAACATCCTTCGCCGGAAGCCCAGCAACTGATCCTCGAAGACCTCAAGGCCATCGACCGCCTGCTCGGCAAGTTGTCGAGCAAGGCCCGCGCCGCATTCCTTTATAACCGCCTCGACGGCCTGGGCCATGCCGAAATCGCCCAGCGCCTGGGCGTGTCCGTACCCCGCGTGCGCCAATACCTGGCCCAGGGCATTCGCCAGTGCTACATCGCGCTGTATGGCGAGCCGTCGTGACTGCCATCGGCTCCAAACCGGTGTCGTCGCGCGTGCTGGATGCCGCGATTGCCTGGCAACTGTCCCTCGACTCGGGCGACGGCAGCGCGGTGGCACAGGAAGAGTTCAGCAAATGGCTGGCCAGCGATGAGGAACACGCTCGCGCCTGGCGCCAGTTGGGCATGCTCGACCAGCGTTTCAGCGTGGCCTCGGGCCCGGCCCGGACGGCGCTGCTGCAGTCGCGCCACGGCATTCGCCAGCGCGTGCGCAAACTGGGCCGGGGCCTGGCGAGTATCGTGCTGGTGTGCGGCCTGGCGCTGTTTGCCGGTGAGCGTTACGTGCCTATCCACTATTGGCTGGCCGACCAGCGCACCGCCACCGGTGAACAGCGCACGCTGAAGCTGGCGGACGGCACGCTAGTCAACCTCAACACCCACAGCGCCATTGATGTGCGCTTCGACGAAACACGCCGCTTGATCGTGTTGCAGGCAGGCGAAATTCTCGTCGAAACCGGCCACGACGATTCACGCCCTTTCTACGTGCAAACCCGCGACGGCAGCCTGCGGGCGCTGGGCACCCGGTTTATCGTCAAGCGCGAAGACGACGCTACGCGCCTGAGTGTGTTGCAGTCAGCCGTGGCCGCCCAGCCCGAGGCGTTGCACCAGGAACAGGTGTTCAAGGCGGGCCAGCAGGTGCTGATGCGCAGCGACGGCCTTGGACCGCTGCTGGCCGTCCCCCCGGCCACCGATGCCTGGACTCGCGGCATGCTGGTGGTCGACAACGCCCGGCTGGGGGATGTGATAGAGGAGTTGGCGCGCTATCGCACCGGCTACCTGGGTGTGGATAAGAATGTGGCCGACCTGCGCATCACCGGCAGTTTCCCACTGCACGACACCACCCTGGCATTGAACGCGTTGTTGCCGACCTTGCCGGTGCAGATCGAGCAGCACACGCCGTGGTGGGTGAACGTCAAGGGTAAGCCTTAGGGTCTGCAGCGCCTGGGCGATTGCTATCGCAGGCAAGCCAGCTCCCACATTTTGAATTGCGAACACCATCAACTGTGGGAGCTGGCTTGCCTGCGATGAGGCCCTCAAGCACACCTGCGAAAAATATTTTCACTCACCCCTATCACTTTTCGATTCTCGCTCGGCACCTAGGCAATTGAGAAATATTTCCATTCAGGAGCCGCCCTTATGTCCCGCACGCTAGACACCTTGTTGCGCCCCAGCCTGTTAGCCGTGGCGATCGCCCTCAGCGCCCCGCTCGCCAGCACACCGCTGATCGCCGCCGAACAAGCCTCCAGTGTGCGCGCCTATAACCTGCCCGCTGCGCCCCTGGCCACCACCCTGAACCAGATCGCCAGCCAGGCCGGCCTGGCGCTGACCCTCAACCCGGCACTCGCCGCCGGCAAGACCTCGGCGCCGGTCAAAGGCCAGTTCGATGCGCAGGGCGCGTTGCGGGAAGCTTTGCGGGGGACGGGGTTGCAGTTGGAGCAGAGCAGTGCGGGCACTTACACCTTGATGCCGGTTCCAGAGGACGTCGTTGCCTTGCCGACGACCAACATCACCGGCCAAGGCAGCTATGAAAGCGCTTGGGGGCCGGTGGAGGGATATGTAGCAAAGCGCACCGCCGCCGGCACCAAAACCGATACCGCGCTGGTCGAGGCGCCACGCTCGATCTCGGTAGCCACCCGCGAGCAGATGCAGGACCGTAACGTGCAGAACCTCGACGACGCGGTCAAATACATGCCCGGCATCGTGTCCGCCAGCTACGGCAGCGACACCCGTTACGACTGGATGCGCGTACGCGGCTTTGAACCCACCCAATTCCTCGATGGCCTGCCACTGTCACGCGGCGTGTACGCTAACCCAAAAGCCGAAACCTGGAACCTGGATCGCCTCGCCCTGCTGCGCGGGCCGGCCTCGTCAGTCTATGGCCAGACGCCTCCGGGCGGCCTGCTGGATATGGTCAGCCGCCGCCCCAGCGCTGAATCGAGCCACGCCATCCAGATGCAATACGGCAGTGACAACTACCGCCAGATCAATTTCGAAAGCACTGGCAAGATCGATGATGAGGGCCAGTTTCTCTACAGTGTCGGCGGCGTGGTGCGCGATGCCGGTACCCAGGTCGATCACATCGACAACAAGCGGTACAACATCGCACCGAGCTTGACCTGGAATATCGACACCGACACCAAGCTGACCTTGCTATCACAGTTCACCCGTGACGATACCGGCACCACCAGCCAGTTCCTGCCGATCCAGGGCACCAAAATCAAATCACCGCTAGGCAAGGTTTCCCACCACAAGAACCTCGGCGACCCGGACTACGATTTCTACGACCGCACCTACTACGCATTGGGCTACGCGTTCGAGCACCGCTTCAACGATACCTGGCAATTCAAGCAGAACCTGCGCTACACCAAATCCGAGTTGGCGTTCCAACAACTGACGGTAGGCTCGTTTGCCTTCTCCCCCGCCGATGCCAATGGCGACATCAGCCGCTCTTCAACCAATGTGGACGAGGACATCAGCCAGTTCGCAGTGGACAACAATTTCCAGGCTGACTTCGCCACTGGTGACATCTCCCACACCGTGCTGCTGGGTCTGGATCATCAACGCACCGACACCTCGTACCTGGCGATTTTCGGCGACGGTGGCACCACGAACATCTTTAACCCGGTCTATGGCCAGCCGATCGTGCGCCCGGCGCGCTCCACCGCGTTCTACGATTACAACCAGAAAACCGTGCAAACCGGCCTTTACGTGCAGGACCAGATGGCCCTGGACAACTGGCGCCTGACTCTTGGTGGTCGTGAAGACTGGGTGCACCAGGGCACCACCTACTTCAACAAGAACGACGCGACCAATACCGACCGCAGTAAGAATTTCAGTGGCAACGCGGCGCTGAGCTATGTGTTCGACTCGGGCTTTGTCCCCTACCTCTCGTACGCCGAGTCGTTCCAGCCTGCGAGCAACGCCAGCGTCGACCCCCTCCAGTCGTTCAAGCCGACGGAAGGCAAGCAGTGGGAGTTGGGGATCAAATACCAGCCACCCGGCTCCAACACCCTGCTTAGTGCGGCGGTCTACGACCTGACCCAGAAGAACGTGCAAGTCACCAGCTTCCAGTCCGGTGGCGCCTCCGTGACCGACCAGACCGGAGAAGTAAAGGTCAAGGGACTGGAGCTGGAAGCCGTGTCTGATGTGACCGAAAACCTCAAGGTCATCGCGGCCTACACCCTGGCCAAGTCTGAGGTGCAAAAAGGTCAGTACAAAGGCAACCGCCTGCAACTGATGCCTAATCAGCAAGCGTCCTTGTGGACCGACTACACCTGGCACACCGGCGCCCTCGACGGTTTCGGTATCGGCTTCGGCGCACGCTATACCGGCAATACCTATGGCGACCAAGCCAATACCTGGGCCGGCAAGGCCAACGCCTACACCGTGTTCGACGGCGCCGTGCATTACGACCTCGGTCGCCTGGACAACAGTCTCAAGGGCGCGTCGGTGAAAGTGAACGCGACCAACCTCTTCAACAAAGACTACATTTCCACCTGTGATGGCTCCTATTGCTACTTCGGCGACCAACGCAGCGTCGTCGCCAGCGCCACCTACCAGTGGTAATCAGCTGAGCTAACCACCAGGCCGCCCCACAGGGCGGCTTTGGTGCATCTGAAGGCTAGACAATGAAAAGCAAAACCATCCGCCGCTGGTCCTTCATCCACACCTGGACCAGCCTGATCTGCACCGTATTCCTGCTGCTGCTCGCCCTCACCGGCCTGCCATTGGTGTTTCACCACGAGATCGACCACCTGCTGGGCAATGAGCCCGAACTGGCGCAGATGCCCGCCGATACCCCCCGGCTCAACCTCGAGCAGCTTGTGGCTAAAGCGCAGGCCCATCGCCCCGGCGAGGCCATGCAGTACCTTGCCTGGGACAAAGACGACAACAACGGCGTGATCGCGATCATGGCGGCCACAGCCGGCACTGAGCCGAACTCGTCGCACACCTTCATGCTCGATGCCCGCACTGGCGAAACCGTCGAAATGCCGTCTGCCAATGGGGGCTTCACCCTGTTCCTGCTGCGCCTGCATGTGGATATGTTTGCCGGGCTGCCGGGCAAGTTGTTGCTGGCGTTCATGGGCCTTCTGTTTGTGCTGGCGATTATCTCGGGCACGGTGTTGTACCTGCCGTTCATGCGTCGCTTGAAGTTCGCCACGGTGCGCCAGGATAAGTCCCCCCGCCTGCGCTGGCTCGACCTGCACAACCTGATCGGCGTGGTCACCCTGACCTGGGCGCTGGTGGTGGGTGTGACCGGCGTGATCAGCGCCTGCGCCGACCTGATCATCGCGGCGTGGCGCGAGGACAGCCTCAGCGCCATGATCGAACCCTATAAGAACGCCCCGCCGCTGACCCAGCGCGCGCCCGCCACAGAGCTGTTGAGGATTGCAGCCAAGGCCGCTCCGGGTATGGAGCCGGACTTTATCGCCTTCCCCGGCACGCGCTTTTCCAGCGAACATCACTACGCCGTGTTCATGAAAGGCAGCACCCACCTGACCTCCCATTTGCTGACACCGGTACTGATCGACGCCAGCACCCTGGCAGTCACCGCCATCGCCGAACGGCCGTGGTACATGGATGCAATGGGCATGTCCCAACCCCTGCATTTCGGTGATTACGGCGGTATGCCAATGAAGATCCTGTGGGCGGTACTGGATGTGCTGACCATCATCGTGCTGGTGAGCGGCATTTACTTATGGATCGTACGGCGCAAGGCGGCCAGGGTATGAAGCCGCGGCAGTCGAATTTCTGGAAGGTCTTTGCCATACCGCTGGGGATTGGCCTGCTCAGTGCTGCCGGGTTGTTTGCGGCGTTGCTGGGGGATGGGTGGTGGGACTCGTTGAGTTGGGTCGGGTTGGGCATACCCGCGGCCATTGCCGTCTACAAACTACTGTAGGAGCGAGCTTGCTCGCGAAAAACCTGAGAGCACCGCGTTAAACCAGGTGAGCTGCGTTATCGTTGGCGTTATTCGCGAGCAAGCTCGCTCCTACAGAGGAATGCCCATGTCCGCGCCCAGCATGACCTTGTTCCACAACCCCGCGTCACCGTTCGTGCGCAAAGTCCGCGTGCTGCTGATCGAGACCGGCCAACAGGACCGGGTGGCCCTGCACGCTTGCATGCCCACCCCCATCACCCCGGACGCCGAGGTGCTGCAAGGCAACCCCACGGGCAAGATCCCGGCCCTGCGCCTGGCCGACGGTTCGGTATTGCACGACAGCCGGGTGATTCTCGATTACTTCGACCACCAGCATGTTGGCAACCCGCTGATTCCCCGCGACGGCTCGGCCCGCTGGCGGCGCCTGACCCTGGCCTCGATGGCTGACGGCATCATGGATGCCGCCGTGCTGGTACGTTACGAGACCGCCATGCGCCCGCCAGAAAAACACTGGGCTCCCTGGCTGGATGAACAGCGCAACAAGATCCGCCGCGCCCTCGCCGAGCTGGAGCGGGACGCCATTGCCGAATTGGCCAGCCACTTCGACATCGCCGCTATCAGCGTGGCCTGTGCACTGGGCTATATCGACTTTCGCCACCCGGATATGCAGTGGCGCTCGGACACTCCCAAGCTTGCCGCCTGGTACGCCGAGGTCAGCCAGCGGCCTTCGATGCAGCAGACTCAGCCGCCTCTGTAGGAGCGAGCTTGCTCGCGAAAATCGTCAACGATAACGGGGGTCGTCTGGTTAAAAGCGGTGTCCTTGCGTTCTTCGCGAGCAAGCTCGCTCCTACAGTGAGAGGCGGTGTGATTGAGGAAGTTGACCATCCTCGCTTTCATCCGCTGATCTTCGCGCAGTCCGATCATTGCCCTTGCTCCACCTTGCGTTTACCCACCCCGTACCAATCCAGCTTGCGTGTCAGCACCATCACTGTGCCCAACAGGCCAAACAGCAGCAGCGAGCCCATCAACAGCGCGTAATCCTCGGCACTGAGCAACCCGTACAACAAGCCATACAACGCCGCCAGCCCGGCCGAAAACCCCAGGCCGTGGGCGACGCTGCGCAGCACATGGCATACGTAGAAGCCGATCAACACCACACAGGCGCTGGCGGATATCAGGTAGGCCAGGGCAAAGCCCAGATGCTCGGACAACGACAGCAACAGCAGGTAGAAGAACGCCAGCGCGACGCCCACCAAGGCGTACTGGATCGGGTGCACCGCCAGACTCTTGAGCACCTCGAAGAGGAAGAAGCCGGCAAAGGTCAGGGCGATAAACAGCAGCGCGTACTTAATCGCCCGGTCGCTCTTGAGGTACTGGTCTACCGGGTCGATGAAGTTCACACCAAAGCTGCGGTTGCTGAAGTTTTCACAGCCTTGCCCGTCCAGGCAGTTCTGCAGGGCTTGTTCGAGGTTGGTGGAGAAGAATGTCGTCTGCCAATTGGCGCTGAAACCCAGGTCGGTGACTTCACGTTGAGTCGGCAGGAAGTTGCCGATAAAGCTCGGGTGCGGCCAGTTGGACGCCAGTGACACCTGGCTGGTCTTGCCCACGGGCACCACTTGCAGTTGCTCGGTGCCTTGCAGGCGCAGGTCGAAGGCGAACTCCACCACGGCGGGTTTCTTGCTGTCCTGCCCAGGCAACGTCACATGCACGCCCTCACCCAGCCAGTCGACTTGGGAGCCTGGCGAGAACTCCAGCCGCTGGTCACCCAGTTCCAGCTTCAGTGCGTTTTCAATGCCGCGAATATCGCTGATGCCCACCGCCAGAAACGCCGGCTCAAAGCGGTAATCGGCAAAGTCTTCGGTGATCCCCAACTGCGCAGGCAACTCGAAACGCCCGCTGATACGGTTGTCGGCATGGAACAGCCGCGCCTGGTAGATGCCCCGCGAGCGCAGTTCGGTTTGCACTTTGCCGTCGAGCTCAAAACGGTCCGGCAGGAAATACAAACGGCCGCGTTCTTCACGGGTTTCTTCGTAGCGTTTGTTGAGCTTTTCATTGAGCTTCCACTCACGCACGGTCTTGCGATACGGCACCACCATCACCGGCCCGGTGAGGCGCTGGGCAAAGCTTGAACTGCGGGCAATGTCCATCAACACGCCGTCGCGCAATTGCTGACGGTCGCTGATGATGCCGTTGATCATCAGCAACGGAATGAGCAACAGCAGGATCAGCAGCGCAATCGCGCCCAATTTGAAAAGCAGGTTGCGGTTCATGGGTCTCTCCCTGTTTTGATGGGGAGAGTCTGCCCAGCCGGTATGAGGGATTTATGTGGGCAATGTGGAGACTGTGTGGAGATGCAGCACCGCTTGCACGCCGCCCGGTACGTTGCCGATCTGCAGGGTACCGCCGTGCAGCTTCATCACTTCTTCGACAAAGTTGAGCCCCAGGCCCGTACTTTTGCGCCCGCTGGCTGGGCGCGGCAGCGAGTAGAAGCGCTCGCTCAGGCGCGGCAAGGCGTAATCGGGAATCGCCTCCGCCTGGTTGAACAGACTGACCTGGACCGCGTTATGCCGCACCTGCGCGCTAAACCTCAGCGTGCCGCCGGGCGGGGTGAAATCCAGAGCATTGTCCAGCAGGTTGCCCAGGGCCTGGCGCAGCAGGAAGGGTTCGCCAAACACCCGCACATCAGCGGCGATGGCCTGCTCGACGTGCAAGCCGGCGCCTTCGACCCGTGCACATTGAGCCTTCAGCACATCCTCAACCAGGGCTGCCAAAGGAATGCTCGACTGCTCTTCCAGACCCTGGCGCTGCTCCACCTGGGCCAGGTTCAACAGGCGTTCGATCAACTGTTGCAGGCGCGCGCTTTCGCTGTCGATATTACCGACGAAACGCTGCTGCTGCTCGTGGCTCATATCGCCCTGCAACAACTCCGCCGCCCCGCGAATCGCCGCCAACGGGCTTTTCAATTCATGGGTCAGCGTATGCACGTAGCGCTCTACGTAAGCCTTGCCTTCCAGCTGCGTGCGCATGTGTTCCACGGCGGTGGATAACTGCTTGAGCTCGCCGCCGCGATAATGCGGCAACTCGGCGCGGCGGCCCTCGCTCACGGCTTCGGCATAGGCGGTAAGAGGTCTGAGCGCCGCCGTCAGCCACCACGACAATAGCGCGCCCAGCAGCAGCCCCAGGGTGACCAGCCCGGCGCCGTACCATAGCAGGCGCCGCTCAGTGCGATCCACGTAGGGTTGCAAGGAGCTGTTGGGCTTGGCCACCGTGACCACGCCGATGATCTGGCCGTTATCACGAATCGGCGCCCCCACATGCATCACCGATGAGCTGGGATCGTCCGCGTCGCTGCGGGTGGAGCGCGCACCGTATTCGCCACGCAGAGTCAGGTACACGTCGTTCCATTTCGAATAGTCCTGGCCGACTGCTTCACCGCTGGAATCGAGCAATACCCTGCCCGTGGCGTCGGTTACGTAAATGCGATGGTTGACCTGATTTTTCGGCAGGCCCCAGATCACCGCACCCGGCTGACGGTTGCCATAGGCCTTGAGCAGCTCGGGCCAATGACTCTGGCCGAGGGTGCCGTTTTTAACGTCTGCACGCAGGATTTCAGCCAACAGGTTGGCGGTGTCCACCAATGTTTCTTCGGTGGACTGGCGCACGCCGGGGCGGATTTCCTTCATCACGGTGTTGAGCACGAAGTAGCCGGTCAGGCCGATAAACAGCGCATACACCAGGAAAATCCGCAGCCCCAGGCGCATCAGCTGTGGCTCGGGCTGTAGCTATAGCCGAGGCCACGATGGGTCTGGATCGGCTCGGCATCCGCCGCCACGCTCCCGAGTTTGCTGCGCACACTCTTGATATGGCTGTCGATATTGCGCTCATAACCGGCATCGGCGGGCACGCCCACCGCGTCCAGCAGTTGTTCGCGACTGAACACGCGCTCAGGTTGTTCCAGCAGACTTTGCAGCAGGCGGAACTCATGACGCGTGAGGCTCAAGGGTTGGCCGCGATAGAGAATCTGCATGCGCTCCAGGTCTACCTGGAACAGCGTCGGCGCCACACCTGGGCCAACCCGCTTGAGAATCGCCCTGACCCGCGCCGCCACTTCCCGCGGACTGAAAGGCTTGACCACATAATCGTCGGCACCGATCTCCAGCCCCACCACCCGGTCGATCTCCGCATCCCGTGCGCTGAGGAACATCACCGGCACTTCACTGAAGCGGCGCACTTGCTTGCAGGTTTCAAAGCCGGTGATGTCCGGCAGGCCGATGTCGAGGATGATCAGGTCGGCCGGTGTCTGGCGCTGATAGTCCAGCGCCGCCTGGCCGAGGGTCAGCCAGGTGGTGGTGAAGCCCTCGCCTTGCAGGGCAAAGATCAGCGTGTCGGCTATCGCCGCTTCGTCTTCGACAATCAGGATGTGCGGCATGGGTTCAATCAGCAGTCCGGTTTGTCGGCAGTGTAGCGACGTGCCGGGTTTACCGCAGCGCCAAATTCACGCAGGGCCTTGGCGCCGATCAGCAGCGGGTAGTTGAAGCTGCTGCGGTCGGTGAGGTTGACCTCGACGGTGCGCTTGACGTCGCCCAGACACATCTCCAGATCGATTACCGGGCGCTTGGCCACGCTGGCGTCGTCCTTGTCGTCGTCCTCATCGGCGCGGCTCTTGATCTTGCTGATGCGCGACACCTTGTGCTCATAGACCTTGTTACCCGCGTCCTCACCGCCGAGGCGGAAGCGCACCCAGTCATCGCCGTCGCGCTGAAAGGTTTCGATGTCGCGCGCCGACAGCGAGGCGGTCAGTGCGCCGGTGTCCATCTTGGCCTTGAAGGTCTGGCCGATCTCCGGCAACTGGATGTATTCGTAGCGACCGTAGAGCGTGGGCTCGGCCGCCATGACAGGGACGGCAACCAGAGCGAACGCAGCAAGGAGTAATTTCACGACAGGATTTCCTCGAAAGAAGTGGGCGGAGTCTAGACCGCAAACACGGCACTTAGTTGGATGACCGAGCATATCGCGCACAGTGTGAAACATTCGTGCGGCATTTTGCGATTTGGCCTCTAGACTCACCTTGCTTATGATGGCCCGCCCACAAAATTCCAAGAGTTGCTTATGCGCCGCCTGCTCACCGGCTGTCTGGTTACACTGCTGCTGTTGCTCAACACGCTGATCCTGATCGGCCCCTTGATGGTCTTCGCCCTGCTCAAACTGGTGGCGCCAGGCCGCTCGCGTGACTATGCGTCCTGGGCGGTAATGTGGATCGCCGAGACCTGGGCCGAGATCGACAAGCTGATTTTCTCGCTGTGCATTCCAACCCAATGGGATATTCGCGGCGGTGAGGACCTGCGTAGTGATACCTGCTACCTCGTCATCAGCAACCATCAATCCTGGGTGGATATCCCAGCGCTGATCCAGGCGCTGAACCGGCGCACGCCGTTCTTCAAATTCTTCCTGAAAAAAGAGCTGATCTGGGTGCCCTTCCTCGGCCTGGCCTGGTGGGCGCTGGATTACCCGTTCATGAAGCGCTACACCAAGGCATTCCTGGCCAAGCACCCGGAACTGGCAGGACAGGATCTGAAAATCACCAAAGAGGCCTGCGAGCTGTTCAAGCGCCAGCCGGTGACGGTGGTCAATTACCTGGAAGGCACGCGCTTCAGCGAGGCCAAGCGCGCGCAGCAGCGTTCACCCTTTACTCGACTACTCAAGCCCAAGGCAGGCGGTGTGGCGTTTGTGCTGGCAGCAATGGGTGAACAGCTGGACGCGGTACTCGACGTGACCGTGGTCTACCCGCAACAAAAGATTCCGGGGTTCTGGGATCTGATCAGCGGCGCGGTGCCGAAGGTGATCGTGGATATCCGTACCCGCGAGCTGGACCCGGCGTTGTGGCAAGGGGATTACGAGAACGACCCGGCGTTTCGCCAGACCGTCCAGAACTGGGTCAACCAGCTCTGGATGGAAAAGGATGCGCGCATCGAACAACTGCGCGAGGAGCCTTAGCTGCCGGTGCCCCAAGCCTGAGCCAATTTGCCCAGTACCGAGCTGCTGGCGCCCTCGCCGCCGAGGTATTTCAGGATCACCGGGGCAAACTGGCCGACCATGCCGCTGTCCATGCCCAAGGCGCTGAAGGCGGTGTTCAGGTCGTTGGTGCTTTTCACGTTGCCCAGCAGGCCGTCCAGGCCGCTGGTCTTGCTGCCGCCGGTTTGGCCGAGCATCCCGCTCAAGGCACCGAGGCTGCCCAATGCGTTATTACCCGACAGCTTGTCGAGGCCCGGCACACTGTTACTCAGCTGCGAGAAGTCATTGCCGCTCAATTTGTTCTTGGCCAGGCCCAGCATGGCGCCCGTGCCGCCCACCGCTTGCTCGGGGGTGATGTTCAGTTGCGAGGTCAAGGCCGTCAGCAGGTCGGCCGTCTGCGACGTGGGCGCGGCGGCAGCGGCCTTGTTATTGCCACCCTGCATGCCGGAAATGGCGTTGGCTGCATCGCCAAGGCTGAAACCTGCGGCGAATACCGGGCCGGCGGCCACGGTCAACAGGCAGGACAGGGCAAAACCGCGTGAAATCTTCATCGAAACAACCTCTGGATATAGGGGTAAAGCAGGCGTTGGACTGGGTATCCCGTCGGTTGTTCCAAAGCCCCTCAGGAACCCATCGAGGATAAGCGGGTCCATGAACTGACTACAAAATTTGTCGAGAAGAGACTTATGACTGCGATCCAACCCCCAGTGATTGAGCACAAGCCTGCTTTCTGGAGCCGCCCTCGCCTGTTCATCGGCGCCTGCGTGGTGGTGGTTGCCGGTATCGGCGGCGCGCTCTACACCCAGGACAGCGTCAAATCCGCGGCGACATTGGTGACCACGACCCAGCAGCCGGCCGCACAAATCATGGCCCACAAGGATTACCTGGAAGTAGAACCGATTGCCGCCACGGCGCCAGCACCGGACCAAAGCCTTGAACTCTGGGCAATTCCCAAAGACGGCGCACCGGTCTCCCTTGGCCTGCTTCCGGAGGATGGCAAAGGGATCATTGGCCTGAATCCGCGCCAGCAGGAAACCATCAGCAAGCCGGTAGAGTTGATGGTGAGTTCGGAGACCAAGGGTGGTTCGGTCAGCAAACAGCCGACAGGTCCGACTGTGTACCAGGGCGCATTGGCCACACGCTGAACCCCGGCTGCAAAACTCGATTCAAACTATGGAAGCGGGCTGGCCCGCTCCCACATCACCTGTAAATCGCCGGTCACGCGGTCAGACATCTTGTTTGCTTATTCAATCTAATTATAACAATTATTAAAATTGAATCTAAAAAACTGTCAGTGTTGACAGTAGAGCACATCAAATTAAATATTGATGATGGAGTCTCTTTCAACACTGGAGTAAACAAGGATGAAACCTTCAACGCGCAAAAAACAGCCTTCTTTTAGCCTCTTCTGTCTGACAGGTTTTTTATCGCTGGCCGCGATATTTGGAACCACTTACGCGTCGGCGGAAAGCTGTCCAGATCTCAGTCAAGTCAAGGATTCCGTGATAAACGGAGCTTACACGTACCAGTTTGGTAACTGGAAAGGCACCAATCAGCCCGGCGCACCCGACGCAGAAAAGTCTTACCTGAACGCAGGACTACATTTTGACAGGGTCACACTGGCGCAACGGGTAATTTCAAGTACTCCGGGATCGGAGGATCCCAAGGAAACAGAAAAACCGGGCACAACTGTCGCATATATCAGATGTGACTATGTGGGCGCGGGAGAGGATGCTCGAATCCGACTGGTTAAACGCGTCGATCAGCTACCTGCACCGGATGCTGGCACTTGGGAAAACGAAACCACTACTAATACAGCCGGCACGATCAATAAGTACTGCACGCATATAAGTTGCTCGTTCAAATAAACGCTCCATGCTCACCACACCTCAAAACATGGCCCTTGCGTGGTGAGTTCATAGACGCTAAACAAGCATTCCCTCACCATGAAAGTCTTAGTTTCAAATAGTACAGTAGGGCGGCCATTGGCCGCCCTTTTATCTTGAACTCAAGCTGCACTAAATAAACTATGCGGATCAATCACAAACTTCTTCGGCACACCCGCATCGAACTCGCCATACCCGCGTGGCGCATCATCCAGGCTGATCACCTGCACGCCGACGATTTCGGCGATGTTGATACGGTCCCACATGATCGCCTGCATCAGTTGGCGGTTGTACTTCATCACGGGTGTTTGCCCGGTGTGGAAGCTGTGGGATTTGGCCCAGCCGAGGCCGAAGCGAATGCTCAGGCTGCCCATTTTCGCGGCGGCATCGACAGCACCCGGATCTTCGGTGACGTAGAGGCCAGGGATACCGATCTTGCCTGCCACACGCACCACGCCCATCAGTGAGTTGAGCACGGTGGCCGGGGCTTCGGCCTTGACGCCGTCATGGCCATGGCCGCGTGCTTCAAAGCCTACGCAGTCGACGGCGCAATCCACTTCGGGCTCGCCCAGCAGTGCGGCGATCTGTTCGTGCAGCGGCGTATCGGTGGACAGGTCGACGATTTCAAAACCCTGGGCCTTGGCGTGGGCCAGGCGGATGGAATTGACGTCGCCAATGATTACAACGGCTGCACCCAACAGCCGTGCCGAGGCAGCAGCGGCAAGGCCGACTGGGCCGGCACCGGCGATGTATACGGTGCTGCCCGGGCCGACGCCGGCAGTGACGGCGCCGTGGTAGCCGGTGGGCAGGATGTCGGAGAGGCAGGTCAGGTCACGGATCTTCTCCATGGCCTTGTCGCGATCCGGCAGTTTGAGCAGGTTGAAGTCGGCGTACGGCACCAGCACGTACTCGGCCTGGCCGCCGGTCCAGTCGCCCATGTCCACGTAGCCATAGGCGCCACCGGCACGGGCCGGGTTGACGGTCAGGCACACGCCGGTGTGTTGCTCCTTGCACGAGCGGCAGCGGCCGCACGCGACGTTGAACGGCACGGAAACCAGGTCGCCGATTTTCAGGTTCTCGACGTCGCTGCCTTTCTCGATCACCTCGCCGGTGATCTCGTGACCGAGCACCAGGCCGGTCTGGGCAGTAGTGCGGCCACGCACCATGTGTTGGTCGGAGCCGCAGATGTTGGTGGAGACCACGCGCAGGATGACGCCGTGCTCAATCTTCCTGCCACGGGGGTCCTGCATTTTGGGATAGTCGATTTTCTGTACTTCGACCTTGCCGTTGCCGAGATACACGACACCACGATTACCAGACATGCTTTCACCTCGCTGTTGTTTTTATGGAACTGCGTTGCCGCTTGGATGGGCAGCGCGTTAAGTGCTCGGGTACAGATGCTGTTTCTGTGTTGCTTGTAAGGGCCTCATCGCTGGCAAGCCAGCTCCCACAGTGGATCGGGTTCACACATTCAAGCGTGTGGGAGCTGGCTTGCCTGCGATAGCGATCTAAAGAACGACAGTGCGATTGGCGTTCAAGAACACCCGCCGCTCAATGTGATACCCCACGGCCCGCGCCAGTGTCAGCCCTTCGATATCCCGCCCCTTGGCAATCAAGTCCTCGGGATAATGGCTGTGATCCACCACCTCCACGCCTTGGGCGATGATCGGCCCTTCATCCAGATCGTTGTTGATGTAATGCGCCGTGGCCCCCACCAGTTTCACGCCCTTGTTGTACGCCTGGTGATACGGCTTGGCGCCCTTGAAGCCCGGCAGCAACGAGTGGTGAATGTTGATAGCCTTGCCGTCCAGCTTGCGGCACAGCTCTGGTGACAGCACTTGCATGTAGCGCGCAAGGATCACCAATTCGGCGCCGGTGTCTTCAATCACCTGCCACACCTGACGCTCCTGGGACGGTTTGTCGTTGGGGTCCAGGGGGAAATGGTAGTAGGGAATCTGGTGCCAGTCGGCCAACGGTTTCAGATCAGGGTGGTTGGACACCACCGCGACCACATCCATCGACAATTGGCCGATGCGCTGGCGGTACAGCAGGTCGTTGAGGCAGTGATCGGCCTTGGAGACCATGATCACCACTTTGGGCCGGTAGTTCGGCGCCGTCAGTTCGAAGATCATGCCAAACGCTTCGCCACGAGTCGCCAGGCCTGCGCGAAAGGCTTGCTCGTCGAAACCGTCGGGCTGGCGGAATTCCACACGAATGAAAAACCGGCCCGAGAGGCGGTCATCGAACGAATGGTGCTCGGTGACGTAGCAGCCCTGCTCGAACAGGTAGCGGGTGACCGCGTCCACCGTGCCGAGCACGCTGGGGCAGTCGGCGGTCAAAATCCATGTATCGGGTGCGCGGCTCATGGGTCACTCCTCAGGCTGATCGTTCCCACGCTTTGCGTGGGAATGCCGCCATGGACGCTCTGCGTCCGCTTTTGGGACGCGGAGCGTCCCGGTGTGCATTCCCACGCGGAGCGTGGGAATGATCATCATGCGACAACGCTCAGGCCGAATTCAGCCGAGGCATCCTGCAACCACAACCACCAGTAATCCGAGAAGCTGCGACGGATCAGCAATTCCCAGGTGTCGTCGCTGGTATGACGGATCACCAGTTGCGACTTGGCGAACACCGTGCCCACGGCCTTGCCCACCGGGAAGTTGTTGGGGTGTACGTCGTAGCTGGTGGACTTCATCAGCACATCGCGCACATTCGGGCCGCTCAGTTCAAGAATCTGCTGGCCGCCGCTGACGTTGACGATCTGGATATGCAGGTCGCCCAGGGCAGCGCGCAGATTTTGTTCGGCGGCAAACTCTTCACCGCTCGGCACGATCAACAGCCACTCATCCGGGCCGAGCCACTGAAGGCTGGTTTCACCTTTGAAGACCACACTCAGCGGGCCGGGCAGTTCAATGCCGACGGCCTTGTGTACGCCAGCGGCGAACGCGGCGTCGTGGCCATCGCCACGGATAGTCAGGTGGCCGAGGAGTTTCTTTTCACGCACGGTCACGCCGGCATTCTTGCGGCCCTTGCCGACCAGGCTGGCGAGGTCGGCATGGTGCAGCGACGACTCGGCCTTGGCGCCGGTGGTGGGGCGTTGTTGGTAAACATTGGCAGCTGTCATAAAGCACCTGTCTGAATTCTGTGGTGACTGTTCTGGCCTCATCGGGAGCAAGCCCCCTCCCACCTTTTTGAAGTGCGAATGCCTTCAAATGTGGGAGCTGGCTTGCCTGCGATGGCCGCGACTCGGTCGATCAGATGTTCTGCCGATCGCCTTTAGGGTCAAAGAACACCGATGAAACAATCTCTGCCTCGATCACGCTGCCATCCGCTTGGGGCGAGAACACCCGCTCACCGATGCGCTTCAAGCCGCCCTTCACTACACCCATGGCAAACGAATAGCCCAGGGAGTTATGCGCATAACTTGAGGTAACGTGACCCACCATCTTCATCGGGATCGTCTGCTTCGGATCGAACACCAGTTGCGCGCCTTCCGGCAACCACACATTCGGATCGATCGGCTTGAGCCCCACCAACTGCTTGCGCTCTTCACGCACGCAGTCTTCACGGTTCATCCCGCGCCAGCCGATCCACGAGAACGGTTTGGTACGGCCAACGCACCAGCCCATGTTCAGGTCGTCCGGGGTCATCGAGCCGTCGGTGTCTTGCCCGACGATGATGAAGCCCTTCTCGGCGCGCAGGACGTGCATGGTCTCGGTGCCGTACGGGGTCAGGTTGTACTTTTTGCCGGCCTCGACGATCTTTTCCAGTACGCCCATGGCGTAGTCGGCCTGCACGTTGACTTCATATGACAGCTCACCGGTAAACGAGATACGGAACACCCGCGCCGGAACACCGCCCACCAGGCCTTCCTTCCAGGTCATGAACGGGAAGCCGTCCTTGTCCAGGTCGATGTCGGTGACTTCACTGAGCAGCTTGCGGCTGTTGGGGCCCGACAGGGTCATGGTCGCCCAATGGTCGGTAACCGAGGTGAAATACACCTTGAGGTCCGGCCATTCGGTCTGCTGGTAGATTTCCAGCCACTGCAACACGCGGGCGGCGCCGCCCGTGGTGGTAGTCATCAGGAAGTGGTTATCGGCCAGACAGGCCGTCACGCCGTCGTCGAAGACCATGCCGTCTTCCTTGCACATCAGGCCGTAGCGCGCCTTGCCCACGTCGAGCTTGGTCCAGGCGTTGGTGTAGATGCGGTTGAGGAACTCGCGCGCATCCGGGCCCTGAATGTCGATCTTGCCGAGGGTGGACGCGTCCAGCAGGCCGACGCTGTCACGCACGGCCAGGCATTCGCGTTTGACCGCGGCATGCAGGTCTTCACCGTTGCGCGGGAAATACCAAGGGCGTTTCCACTGGCCGACGTCTTCAAACTCGGCGCCGTTCTTCACGTGCCAGGCTTGCAGCGCGGTATAGCGTACCGGCTCGAAGATATGCCCACAGTGACGGCCCGCGACCGCACCGAAGGTGACCGGCGTGTAGTTGGGACGGAACATGGTGGTGCCCATCTGCGGGATAGTCACGTTCAACGAACGGGCCGCGATGGCCAGGCCGTTGACGTTACCCAGCTTGCCTTGGTCGGTGCCGAAGCCCAACGCGGTGTAGCGCTTGACGTGTTCCACCGACTCGAAACCTTCGCGAGTGGCCAGTTCGATGGCGGCGGCGGTCACGTCGTTTTGCAGGTCGACAAATTGCTTTGGCGCCCGTGCGGTGGCTTTTTCGTGGGGTACCTGGAACAGCGCCAGGGTTGGTTCCTCAAGACGGCTCAAGGCTTTTGGCAGCGTGCCTTCAACCGGGGCAAAACCGGCTTCGCTGGCCGCACGCACGCCGCCTTCAAAGCCATCGGCGAGGGAATCGCCAAGGCCGTAGACACCGTTGATGCCACCCACGCACACGCGTTTTTGCGGCGCTTCGCCCGGTACGAAGCCGAGGATATCTTCACGCCAGGTCGGCTTGCCGCCCAGGTGCGAGGCCAAATGCACCACCGGGCTGTAACCGCCGGAGCTGGCGACCAGGTCGCAGTCCAGCCACTCGCCGGGGCTGGTCACTTTATGCGCCTTGACATCGATGGCTGCCACGCGGGCGCCGGTCACGTGCTTACTGCCACGGGCTTCGATCACGGCGCTGCCGGTGAGGATGCGAATACCTTTGGCGCGGGCTTCTTCAACCAGTGCACCGCGTGGGTTGTGACGCGCATCAGCCACCGCGACGACGGTGAGGCCCGCATCGAACCAATCCAGCGCAACGCGGTAAGCATGATCGTTGTTGGTCGACAGCAGCAGCTTCTTACCCGGTGCCACCCCGTAACGACGCACATAGGTAGACACCGCACCCGCGAGCATATTGCCCGGCACATCGTTGTTGCCGTACACCAGCGGACGCTCGCACGCACCGGTGGCCAGCACCACGCGCTTGGCACGTACACGGTGGATACGCTGACGCACCACGCCAATCGGCGCCCGGTCACCGAGATGGTCGGTGAGACGCTCGTGAATGGTCAGGAAGTTATGGTCGTGGTAACCGTTGACGGTGGCGCGGGGCAGCAGCACCACGTCCGGCAGAGCTTTCAATTCGGTAATGACGCTGGCAACCCATTCAGTGGCCGGCTTGCCATCGAGGCTTTCACGGGAATCGAGCAGCGACCCACCGAACTCTTCCTGCTCGTCGGCGATGATCACACGGGCACCGCTGCGCGCAGCGGCCAATGCCGCGGCGAGGCCGGCAGGACCTGCGCCCACGACCAACACGTCGCAATGACGGTTGAAGTTATCGTAGGTGTCCGGGTCGTTCTCGGTAGGGGAACGGCCAAGGCCCGCCGCCTTGCGGATGTATTTCTCGTAGGTCATCCAGAACGATTGCGGGTACATGAAGGTTTTGTAGTAGAAACCCGGCGGCATCAGCTTGCCGCCGACCTTGCCGAGAATACCCATCATGTCGTTGTTCACGCTCGGCCAGCCGTTGGTGCTGGTAGCAACCAAGCCTTGGTACAGCGCCTGTTGGGTGGCGCGCACGTTGGGGATTTGTGTGGCTTCGGTGGCGCCGATCTGCAGCACCGCGTTCGGCTCTTCGGCGCCCGCGGCAAAGATGCCCCGAGGGCGCGAGTACTTGAAGCTGCGACCAATGATGTCGACGCCGTTGGCCAGCAGGGCTGCGGCCAGGGTGTCGCCTTCAAAGCCTTTGTAGCTCTGACCGTTGAACGTAAACGTCAGGACTTTATTACGGTCGATGCGGCCACCGTTGGACAGGCGATTGATCTGGCTCATACCTTCTCTCCAGAGGCCTTGGCGGTGAACTGAGGCTTCTCACCGATCTTGTAGGTTTCAAGAATTTCGTAGGTCACAGTGTCGCGGGTGGCGTTGAAATACTGGCGGCAACCGGCGGCGTGGATCCACAGTTCGTGGTGCAGGCCGCGCGGGTTATCGCGAAAGAACATGTAGTCGCCCCACTGCTCGTCGGTGCAGGCATTCGGGTCCAGCGGGCGCGGGATGTGCGCTTGGCCGGACGCGTGGAATTCCTCTTCGGAGCGCAGTTCGCCACAGTGAGGACAGAAGATATGCAACATAGGGAATTTCTCCTGTTAGTGGGCGACGGCCGCAGCGCCGTGTTCGTCGATCAGCGCACCGTTGTGGAAACGGTCGATGGAAAAAGGTGCGGCCAGTGGGTGCATTTCACCCTTGGCCAGGCTGGCGGCAAACACGTTGCCTGAGCCTGGGGTGGCCTTGAAGCCGCCCGTACCCCAACCGCAGTTGAAGAACATGTTCGGTACCGGCGTCTTGGAGATGATCGGGCAGGCATCCGGCGTGGTGTCGACGATGCCGCCCCACTGGCGGTTCATGCGCACCCGCGACAACACCGGGAACATCTCGACGATGGCCTGGATGGTGTGTTCGATCACCGGGTACGAGCCGCGCTGGCCGTAGCCGTTGTAGCCGTCGATACCGGCGCCGATCACCAGGTCGCCCTTGTCGGACTGGCTGATGTAACCGTGCACGGCGTTGGACATGATCACGCTGTCGATAATCGGCTTGATCGGCTCCGACACCAGGGCTTGCAGCGGGTGGGATTCGATCGGCAGGCGGAAGCCCGCAAGCGAAGCCATGTGCCCGGAGTTACCGGCAGTGACCACACCGACGCGCTTGGCGCCGATAAAGCCTTTGTTGGTTTCCACACCGATGCACACGCCGTTTTCCTTGCGGAACCCGATCACTTCGGTCTGCTGGATCAGGTCCACGCCCAAGGCATCGGCAGCACGGGCAAAGCCCCAGGCCACGGCATCGTGACGGGCCACGCCGCCGCGACGTTGCACGGTGGCGCCCAGCACCGGGTAGCGGGTGTTTTTC
The DNA here is from genome assembly GCF_003408955.1 of Pseudomonas sp. GL93. NCBI lineage: Bacteria > Pseudomonadati > Pseudomonadota > Gammaproteobacteria > Pseudomonadales > Pseudomonadaceae > Pseudomonas > Pseudomonas sp. GL93. The sequence goes on along the minus strand of NZ_NKRF01000095.1, from coordinate 46,380 downwards.
GAGCAGTCCAGGTATGGAATCTCGTCAGCTACCTGTTGGGCGTTAAGCAATTCGCCGTCCACGCCGTTGAGGCGGTTGGCGCTCACGCGGCGCTCGGAATCACGGATGTCCTGCAGGGTGTGGCACAGGTTGTACACGCCCCGCTGGGAGAACATCACGTTGTAGTTCAGGTCCTGGGACAAACCTTCCCAGAGTTTCATTGCATGTTCGTACAGGTGAGCCGACTCGTCCCACAGGTAGTTGGAACGCACGATGGTGGTGTTGCGCGCGGTGTTCCCGCCGCCCAGCCAGCCTTTCTCGACCACCGCCACGTTGGTGATGCCGTGTTCCTTGGCCAGGTAGTAGGCGGTCGCCAGACCATGCCCGCCGCCGCCGACGATGACCACGTCGTAGACCTTTTTAGGGGTCGGCGTGCGCCACATCTTCTGCCAGTTTTCGTGATGGCTGAGGGAGTGCTTGAAGAGGCCGAAGCCTGAGTAGCGTTGCATAGTCATTACTCCAAAACCGCGCTCAGCGATAAACCGGGAAATCAGCGCACAGGGCAGACACGTGCTTGGCCACGTTAGCCTCGACATCGGCGTCGCCGAGGTTGTCGAGGATGTCGCAGATCCAACCGGCTAGCTCGACGCACTGCGGCACTTTGAAGCCACGGGTGGTCACCGCCGGGGTACCGATGCGCAGGCCCGAGGTTACGAACGGCGACTGCGGGTCATTCGGCACCGCGTTCTTGTTGACGGTGATGTGGGCGCGACCCAGGGCGGCGTCCGCCTCTTTGCCGGTGAGGCCCTGGCGGATCAGGCTGACCAGGAACAGGTGGTTGTCGGTGCCGCCGGAGACCACATCGTAGCCACGCTTGATGAACACTTCGGCCATGGCCTGGGCGTTATCGATCACTTGCTGCTGGTAAGCCGTGAAGCCGGGCTCCAGCGCTTCCTTGAAGCACACGGCCTTGCCGGCGATCACGTGCATCAGCGGGCCGCCCTGGGCGCCGGGGAATACCGCAGCGTTGAGTTTCTTTTCGATTTCTTCGTTGGCCTTGGCCAGGATCAGGCCGCCCCGTGGACCGCGCAGGGTTTTGTGGGTGGTGGTAGTGACAACATCAGCGTAAGGCAGCGGGTTCGGGTACAGGCCAGCGGCAACCAGGCCGGCGACGTGGGCCATGTCGACGAACAGCAGCGCGCCAACCTTGTCGGCAATCTGACGGAAGCGTGGGAAATCCAGGGTCTTGGAGTAGGCCGAGAAACCCGCCACAACCATCTTCGGCTTGTGCTCGACCGCCAGGCGCTCGACTTCGTCGTAGTCGATCAGGCCGGTGTCGGTGTTGATGCCGTATTGCACCGCGTTGTACAGCTTGCCAGACGACGACACTTTGGCGCCGTGGGTCAGGTGACCGCCGTGGGCCAGGCTCATGCCCAGGATGGTGTCGCCGGCATTGATCAGCGCCAGGTACACCGCGCTGTTGGCCGAGGAACCGGAGTGCGGTTGCACGTTGGCGTAATCGGCGCCGAACAGCTGCTTGGCGCGTTCGATGGCCAGGGCTTCGACCTTGTCCACATGCTCGCAGCCACCGTAGTAGCGCTTGCCCGGGTAGCCTTCGGCGTATTTGTTGGTGAGGCCGCTGCCTTGGGCTTCCATCACGCGCTTGCTGGTGTAGTTCTCCGACGCGATCAGCTCGATATGATCTTCCTGGCGCTGCTCCTCGGCATTCATCGCCGCCAGCAGTGCGTCGTCATATCCCTGGATCTGGTCTTGTTTGCTGAACATCGCGTCTCTCCCAGCCTTTCGTATTGTTGAGGCCCTCGCAGGGCCCTTTGATGCGATGGTAGGGCTGGCGCGTGCGGGCCAAATGCCTGCGCACGCCACGCAAAGGTGCGTTTACGACATGGGCTGAAGAATGTGCAAACGCTTGTGTGGGAGCTGGCTTGCCTGCGATGGCATCGCTGCGGTGCAACTGGCAGACCGAGGTGCGTGCATCGCAGGCAAGCCAGCTCCCACAGGGGTTAGGCGATGATCTGGCGGATGAGTAGCAGCAGCAAGAAATGCAGTGGATATAAGGCATAGGCCCAACGCCGCATCGCTGGTGGCGAGACATTTTTGGCATGTCGCAACAAGACCAAACCCACCCATGGCGCAATCAGGCATGCTGCCAACCCCAACAGCGCCACCGGCGTGCCGCTATTCAGCAAAATCTGCCATTGATTGGCGGCAACACAAACCAAGCCTGGAAGCACACTGAAATACCAAGGGCGACTGAACACCAGCAACATCGCCAAGGGCAGTAACACACCGAAAAAACCGAACATCAAATGTGTCGCACACACCGCCGCAATACTGAGTGCTATCAGCGCTAATACTCGATCAAAAAGCGCCTTCTGTTGCCATCCTCGGGCAACCAGCAAACCTAGGGCCAAGGTCGGCAGTACATTCAACGTATCGGCGTCCTCGATAAATAGCCGATACGGCACTTCGCTGATCACGCTGAACAGCAGCAACCAACCCAGGTAGCGCCAATGGCCCGTCACTGGAGCGTCGCGAACGCGATGCAAATTAGCCGCAATCGCCAGGCAAAACCACGGAAACGCCAGGCGCCCCGGCACGTATAGCTCATCCAGGCTCAGCCCCACATAGCGCAGGTGATCGAGCACCATACTCAACAGCGCCAGCCACTTGAGCAGATCCAAAGCGCCATCTCGGACAGGTCCGACAGGCAAGGTGTGAGTACCGTGCATAATTCCCCAACGACTTTGCATTTACAGTGCGTGCGCGCGCCCGGCAATCTTGGGTAAAGTGCGCACCAACATCGACCACAGGAACGGGCCATGACCGACAAGAGCCAACAATTTGCCAGCGACAACTATTCCGGCATCTGCCCGGAAGCCTGGGCCGCCATGGAACAAGCCAACCAGGGCCATCAACGTGCCTACGGCGATGATGAATGGACCCACCGCGCCGCCGACGGTTTCCGCAACCTGTTCGAGACCGACTGCGAGGTGTTCTTCGCCTTCAACGGTACAGCCGCCAACTCCCTGGCGCTGTCCTCGCTGTGCCAGAGCTACCATAGCGTGATTTGCTCGGAAACCGCCCACGTCGAAACCGACGAATGCGGCGCGCCGGAGTTTTTCTCCAACGGCTCCAAACTGCTGGTTGCCCGTACCGAAAACGGCAAGCTGACCCCGGAGTCGATCCGCGAAATCGCCCTCAAGCGCCAGGATATTCATTATCCCAAGCCGCGCGTCGTGACCCTGACCCAAGCCACCGAAGTCGGCAGCGTGTACACCCCGCAAGAGATCCGCGCTATCAGCGCCACCTGCAAGGAATTGGGCCTGAACCTGCACATGGACGGCGCACGCTTCGCCAACGCCTGTGCATTCCTGGGTTGTTCACCGGCCGACCTGACCTGGAAAGCCGGCGTTGACGTGCTGTGCTTTGGTGGTACCAAAAACGGCATGGCGGTGGGTGAAGCCATCCTGTTCTTCAATCACAAATTGGCTGAAGACTTTGACTACCGCTGCAAACAGGCCGGTCAGTTGGCGTCGAAAATGCGCTTTCTCTCCGCCCCATGGGTGGGCCTGCTGGAAAATGACGCCTGGCTCAAACATGCACGCCACGCCAACCACTGTGCGCAATTGCTGAGCAGCTTGGTGGCGGATATTCCCGGCGTGGAATTGATGTTCCCGGTACAGGCCAACGGCGTGTTCCTGCAACTCTCGGAACCCGCAATTGCAGCGCTGACCGCCAAGGGCTGGCGCTTCTACACCTTCATCGGCAAAGGCGGTGCGCGCTTCATGTGTGCGTGGGATACCGAGGAAGAGCGTGTAAGGGAATTGGCTGCCGACATTAGGGAAGTAATGAACGCCTAACGTACGAATTCGGCCAGTTGGCACTGGCCGATTGCCCAGACTGTTTTTTGATATTTCTGACAGCTATCCAGCTCATTTTTATTGTCTAGCCTCTTGTTACCCGCAAGGAAAACGCAGCGATATCTGCCACTTTTCGGGTTTCACCGCCAGCCGAATAATCGGCGGCAAAGGCACATCAATGGAGAGCTTTATCATGGAATATCAAAGTAATGGCAACACGCTGCAAAGCGGCGGCAGCACCAGCACCACGGTCATTGACTGGGATGAGTTCAGGAAACACGCCAAGATCGGGGACACCATTCAGGAGCCATCAAGGACGTTGACCATCTACGACAAAACCTACGAATTGACAAACTCAGGCCAGCACTTCGTTGTCCATATCTACGCCCAATAACTGTTAACGCCTAAGGCTCGCGTCGCAGACTCCCGGCCTGCGACGCGACGCTGAATCATGATTGTTCCTGCGCTCCGCGTGGGAATGCCTCCTCGGACGCTCCGCGTCCACCCGAAATCAAGGATGAACACGTGGGCAGAAGCCGCTATGTCATCACCGAACCCGAAAAACCCCACTTCCTCACCTGCACTGTCATGGAATGGCTCCCCCTCTTCACCCGCAACTACCTGGTGGACCATCTTCTGGATTGCTGGCGATATCAACAAAGCAACCACGCTTTAAACTTGTTTGGTTACGTCATCCTGGAAAATCACTTGCACTTTATTGCTCAAGCGCCCGATCTGGGAAAGTGCGTCAGCCAATTCAAATCCTTCACCGCCCGCACCATCATTGACGACCTGCAAAGCAAAGGCGCGGAGCGGGTATTGCAGCGCCTGCGTTTCTGCAAGCGTGCACACAAGACAGATCGTGTTTATCAACTGTGGCAGGAAGGTTCACATGCGGAATTGGTTTACAGCGAGGCAGTCATGCGCCAGAAGCTTGATTACATCCATCACAACCCCATAAAGCGAGGCTATGTGGACCTGGCTGAACACTGGCGTTACTCCAGCGCCCGCAACTATGCAGGTATGCCAGGCCTGATCGACATCCAACCTTGGCTCTGAAGATCCGCGTCACCCTTCATTTGCGACGGGACGCGGAGCGTCCTGGAAGGCGTTACCACGCAGAGCGTGGGAACGAGCATGCAGCCTTCTGCCGGGAAGATCGTTCCCGCGCTCCGCGTGGGAATGCAGCCCGTGACGCTCCGCGTCACCCCTCAATTGCGACGGGACGCGGAGCGTCCTGGGAGAGGCGTTACCACGCAGAGCGTGGGAACGAGCATGTGCCTTCTGCCGGGAAGATCGTTCCCGCGCTCCGCGTGGGAATGCAGCCCGTGACGCTCCGCGTCACCCCTCAATTGCGACGGGACGCGGAGCGTCCTGGGAGGCGTTACCACGCAGAGCGTGGGAACGAGCATGTGCCTTCTGCCGGGAAGATCGTTCCCGCGCTCCGCGTGGGAATGCAGCCCGTGACGCTCCGCGTCACCCCTCAATTGCGACGGGACGCGGAGCGTCCTGGAAGGCGTTACCACGCAGAGCGTGGGAACGAGCATGTAGCCTTCTGCCGGGAAGATCGTTCCCGCGCTCCGCGTGGGAATGCAGCCCGTGACGCTCCGCGTCACCCCTCAATTGCGACGGGACGCGGAGCGTCCTGGGAGGCGTTACCACGCAGAGCGTGGGAACGAGCATGTGCCTTCTGCCGGGAAGATCGTTCCCGCGCTCCGCGTGGGAATGCAGCCCGTGACGCTCCGCGTCACACCTCAATTGCGACCGGACGCGGAGCGTCCTGGAAGGCGTTACCACGCAGAGCGTGGGAACGAGCGGATCAGAACTCGATGCGTACATCACCCTTCGGCACACTGCAGCACGACAGGATGTAGCCTTCGGCCTCGTCTTCTTCGGTAATCCCGCCGTTGTGCTCCATCTCCACCTCGCCACCCAGCTTCATCACCTTGCACGTACCGCAGATGCCCATGCCGCAGGCTTTGGGGATCAGCAGGCCGAGCTTGGCGGCCGCGGCGTGCACCGTTTCCCCCGGCGCCACGCGAATGCTCTTGCCGGACGCGATAAATTCCACTTGATGCAGGTCTGCCAGGTCGATCTCCGGCGCATCCGCCGCTTGCTCGGCCTGCTCCACCGCATCGGCACGGGCTTCGGGCGGTGTCGCGCCAAAGGATTCTTCGTGATAACGCGTCATGTCGAAACCGGCGACTTCCAACAGGCGCTTCACCGCGTTCATGTACGGCGTAGGGCCGCAGCAGAACACCTCGCGCTCCAGGAAGTCCGGCACCATCAGCTCCAGCATCTTGTGGTTCAGGTAGCCGCGATACCCGGCCCATGGCTCACCCAGGCCGTGTTTTTCGCAGATCAGGTGCAGGCTGAAGTTATCGATCCGCGACGCCATGTGCTCCAGCTCACGGTGATAGATGATGTCCTTGGGCGAGCGGGCGCTGTGGATAAAGGTCATGTCGACGTTGGCGTTGGTGTCGTAGAACCAGCGCGCCATGGACATCACCGGTGTGATCCCAACGCCGCCGCTGAGGTACAACACTTTCGGGCTCGGGAAATCGATGGCATTGAACAGCCCGACCGGCCCGTGCACCGCCAACTCCTGGCCTTCGTGCAAAGTGTCGTGCAGCCAATTGGAAACCCGACCGCCCGGTACGCGCTTGATGGTCACCGAGAAGCTGTAAGGCACCGACGGTGAACTGGAAATCGTGTAGGAGCGCATGATCGGCTGGCCTTCGATTTCCAGCTCCAGGGTGACGAATTGCCCCGGCTTGAAAAAGAACAGAATCGGCTGATCGGCCATGAAACAGAAGGTGCGCACGTCCCAGGTTTCCTGGATGACTTTGACGCAGCGGACGATGTGCCGACCATTGGCCCAGGTCTGGGTGGTTACCGGATTCAGGAAATTATTGGACATGTTGTTCTCCACCGCCGACGTCGGCCTTATGGTGGCGATTCTGCGTAACGCGAGAACCACCCACTTACCTATCTGCGACATTCACATACTTACGGCGACCAGCCCCCAAAGACAGGGGCTTGCGCGTCGGGATCAGATTGGGCCATGTCGCCCATGGATAAGGTTCGACGTTACGCCGGGCCCACACTCGCTCCCAACAAAGACGCGTTCTTTACGCCTTGCACAGCACCAACCGTAGCCACTATTCGCCGGCCACACAGAATGGCCATGAGGACACACACGATGGACGTCACCGCAACCTTAAGCTTGGGCGATCCGCTGGAACCCGCACGCAAGGCCACCGCGCAAATGCTGCAAGAGCGCGAGCGTACTTTTTCGCTGCCGCAGCCGTTCTACTCTGATGAGCGGCTGTTCGATATAGACATGCAGGAGATCTTCCAGAAAGAGTGGTTGATCGCCGGCATGACCTGCGAAATCCCCACCAAGGGCAACTACCTGACCCTGCAAGTGGGCAAGAACCCGATCATCGTGATCCGGGGTGCCGACGGCGTGGTGCATGCGTTCCACAACGTCTGCCGCCATCGTGGCTCGCGCTTGTGCACCAGCGACAAGGGCAAGGTCGCTAAATTGGTATGCCACTACCACCAGTGGACCTACGAGCTGGACGGCCGCCTGCTGTTCGCCGGCACCGAGATGGGCGCCGATTTCGACATGAAACAGTACGGCCTCAAGCCGGTGAACGTGAAGACCGCTGGCGGCTACATCTTTATCAGCCTGGCCGAAAACCCACCGGCCATCGATGACTTCCTGTCGACGCTCAGCCATTACATGGAGCCCTACGACATGGAGAACACCAAGGTGGCGATTCAGACCACCTTGTTCGAAAAAGCCAACTGGAAGTTGGTGCTGGAAAACAACCGCGAGTGCTACCACTGCAACGCGTCACACCCCGAACTGCTGAAAACCCTGCTGGAGTGGGACGACGTTACCGACCCGCGCGCCGACCAGGCGTTCAAGGACCACGTGAGCGCCTGCGCCACCGCTTGGGATGCCGAAAAAATCCCTTACGCCCACGCCAGCTTCGGCCTGCGTAACCGCATTGTGCGCATGCCGCTGCTCAAGGGCACCGTGTCGATGACCCTGGATGGCAAACAAGGCTGTGCCAAGCTCATGGGCCGCATCAAGAACCCAGACCTGGGCTCGATGCGCATCCTGCACCTGCCGCACTCCTGGAACCACTGCATGGGCGACCACATCATTGTGTTCACCGTGTGGCCCATCAGCGCCCAGGAAACCATGGTCACCACCAAGTGGATCGTGCACAAGGACGCTGTGGAAGGCGTGGACTACGACGTGGAACGCATGCGCCAGGTGTGGGACGCCACCAACGACCAGGACCGCCGCCTGGCCGAAGAAAACCAGCGCGGTATCAACTCCACCGCCTACCAGCCTGGCCCTTACTCCAAGACCTATGAGTTTGGCGTGGTGAATTTTGTGGATTGGTACAGCGAGCGGATGCTGAGCAACCTGGGCGCCGCTCCGGCGCCGTACCTCAAAGGTGTGGCCGCACACGAATAACTGCCCCCCATAGATCACAATGTAGGAGCGAGCTTGCTCGCGAAAAACTCACAGGCACCGCGTTTACTCAGGAAACACGCGTTATCGTTGACGTTTTTCGCGAGCAAGCTCGCTCCTACACGTGAAGCAGTCGCCGCTTACTATTTGATCAGTTCTCGCGCAAGCCGCTAGCGCCCTGCCCTCCAGCCTTTACCCAACAACTTATCCACAAAGCCACCCACAGCAATTGTGGGCAAGTGTGTCGTGGACGAAAATTAAATCAAGAAAATCCGTGACTTATTCAAACTTCCGGGTTTCAGCTCAAGCTGATCATTTATTGATCAAGCCTCCAAGAGCCTTGTTTGGCGTGGCTTGCAGCGGTAAGCGAACACCTTATCCACAGAGGCACCAACAGACTTTGGGGGCAACTTTGTCCGGGCTGTGGAAAAGCCCTTGAAACCCTCATAAATCGGGGATATCCAGCAGTTTAAAAGGCAAAAATTTAGGGATTGATCAATTATCAACCAACCCCGTGAAAGCCACGTTTTATAAGGCCTGTAGCGGATAGCGAACATCTTATCCACAAAAGCGCCAACAGACTTTGGGGGCAAGTCGAGGCCTTGACCCGGTGAAAACCCGAGCAAAAACCGCGAGTTAGACTGGTTATTTTTCGTACAGAGGGCTGCAGAGCTTGATACGCCGGGCTTGTGGACACCCGCGAACAGGTTATCCACAGGCGGATCAACAGACATTGTGGGTAAGCCAATGGCAATGCAGAAAAATGTGGGGCTGGGCTTGCCCGCGATGGCAGCACGTCGACGTATGAATGGGTTGCTGACCCACCGCTATCGCAGGCAAGCCAGCTCCCACAAGGTTAGGTGGTGGTCAGGGATCAGCGTACGACGCCCTCTTCTACAAGAAGCTTGAGAATCGCTTGCGCGCCCTCTTCGGCGCTCACGCCCTTGAGCACTTGCCCACCGCCGCCACTGGCCTTGGCCGTGGCAGCTTTCATACGGTCGGCGCCACTCTTGGCCTTGATCACCTTGAGCCGCTTGGGCCTGGGCTTGGCTGGCTGCAGTACGGCGGCTGTGAATAACTCATCGTCTTCAACCTCGACCTCATGGGCCGCCAATTCGCCGCGTTGCGCCGGGCCGTACGCGCTTTGCCGAGGTTTGGGTGCGGCGTTATCCACCGTCGCCAGAAACGGCAGGCGCACTTTCAAGCGCCGCCGTTGGCCACGTGGCAATGCCTGCAGCACATGGGCCACGCCGCCCTCGATGGACTCCACCTGCGCCAACCCGACGATCAGCGGCCAGCCCAACTGCTCGGCCAGCAGGAACGGCAACATACCCGAGCCTTCACCGGTTTCCGCCTGGCTGCCCGTGAGCACTACGTGGGCTCCCGCATCGCGCAGATAGTCGCTCAATACCGGCAACGCATCGGCGCCCGCCGGTTGTTCCAGTACCTGCAGTTGCGGCAGGCCCATGCCCAGGTAGCTGCGCAGGGTCGGTTCGGCGATGTTGCCGGCGTGCAGCACTTGCAACTTATCCCCAGCCAGTTGCAGCCCCAACTCGACCGCACGGGCGTCCTGCTCGGCGCGGCGAGGTCGCCCGGAAGTAGGGTGAGCGCCGATGGACACCAGGCTGAATACAGTGATCGTCATGGTCATATCCTCAGGCTGCATCACGCTTGGCGCCGTTGCGGTAGGTCTCGACCGCCGCGATCAAGGCTTGCAGTATCGCGGCGCTTTCGCCGATCACCGACAGGTCGGCACGCTTGATCATGTCGCACCCCGGGTCGAGGTTGATCGCCACCACCTTGTCGCAGGCACCGATGCCTTGCAGGTGCTGGATCGCCCCGGAAATCCCGACGGCCACGTACACCCGCGCAGTGACCCAGGTGCCGCTGGCGCCGACCTGGCGATCACGCGCCATGAAGCCATCGTCCACTGCCACCCGCGAGGCGCCTTCGGTGGCACCCAGGGCCGCGGCGGTCTGGTGGAACAGCGCCCAGTCCTTCACGCCGTTGCCACCGGAGAAAATGAACTCGGCCTCGGCCATTGGAATCGCTGCCGGGTCGACCGCCACCGCACCGAGGTCTTCGATACGCGGCAAACTGCGCGCCAGGCTTGTGGATAACTCCACGGCCAAGACTTCGTGGCGGGTCTCGCTGACCGGGTCGGCACATTCGGCGGCGGCGAGGATCAGACGGGGCAACGGCCGCGCCAGGTCTTCCTGGCCGGCACCGGCACGGCCGATGCATTCCTCACCCTTGATCTGCCACACCCGCGTCGCCGGACGTTCCTTGAGGCTGGCGGCAAAGCGTCGCCCCAGCTCACCACCCCCGCTGCGGCTGTCTGGCAGCAACCAGTGGCGCGGGCTGAATTGGTTATCCACAGCGCGCAGGCCCTGCACCCGTTGCTCCGGTGCATAACCCTCGAACTCATGCCCATCCAGCACCAGCAGACGGTCGACGCCCGCCGTGGCAAAGGCGCTTTCCTTGTGTTCACCGAACACCACCGCCAACACCGCGCCGTCACTGCCGGCCAACTGGCGCGCCAGACCAAGCAGGTCACGGTCGTGGCTGCTCAGGCGGCCACCGACCATGTCCGGCACCACGTTGATGTAGAACGCCGGGGCCGGCACCTGATGCAGCGGCAATTGCACTTCCACTGCCGCGGTGCGCTTGGCCGCGCCGCCCTGCTGGGCACCGCTGCGGTCGATGCGCTTGATGCCGTTGGGGCCGATAAAACCGACACCATGCACGTTTTTGCGAATGACGCCGTTGGGCCCCATCCAGCTGTGTTGCACCGGCTGCATCGCCGCGTGCAACGGGTGCAGGCGGTTACGGGCGATCCATTCGGCCCGTGGGTCGCGGCGGATAATATCGCTCATCAGTGCACCTCCGCAGGTTCACGCTTGACGGGGGCTTTGGCCGGCGCGGCGTCTTCAAGCAACGCGTCGGCTACCAGTTCGGCGATGTCCTTGATTAACGGGCGCGGTTCGACCACGCCTTCAAGCATCGCGGTGCATTGCGGGCAACCCACGGCCACCAGTTCGGCACCGGTCTCGCGAATGTCGTCCATGCGCATATCGGGGATACGTTGCTTGCCGGGGATGTCGGTGATCGGCGCGCCGCCACCGCCACCGCAGCAGCGTGAACGGAAGCCCGAGCGTTGCATTTCCTTGACCTCGATACCCAACGCCCGCAGCACTTGGCGCGGCGCCTCGTATTCACCGTTGTAGCGCCCCAGGTAGCAGGGGTCGTGGTAAGTCACGCTGTTGCCTTTGTGCTGGCCCAGGTTCAACGCGCCCTCACCGATCAGTTCGGCCATGAAGGTGCTGTGATGCTGCACGCGGTAGTTGCCGTTGAAGGCGCCGTATTCGTTTTTCAGCACATGGAAGCTATGCGGATCGCAGGTGACGATGCGCTTGAAGCTGTACTTGGCCAGGGTCTGGATATTGCGCGAGGCCAGCAACTGGAACGTCGCTTCATCGCCCAGGCGCCGCGCCACATCACCGCTGTCGCGCTCTTCCAGGCCGAGCACGGCGAAGTCGACCTTGGCGGCCTTGAGCACTTTGACGAACGCACGCAGGGTGCGTTGGTTACGCATGTCGAAGGCGCCGTCGCCGACCCAGAACAGCACATCGCAACTGCCTTTGTCGCTGAGCAACGGCAGGTTCAGGTCTGCCGCCCAGTTCAGACGACCACCGGGTGCGAAACCGCCGGGGTTGTCGGTAGCGATCAGGTTTTCCAGGACTTCGGCGCCCTTGTTCGGCGTGGCGCCTTTCTCCAGGGTGAGGTGGCGACGCATGTCGACGATGGCGTCCACGTGCTCAATCATCATCGGGCACTCTTCCACGCAAGCGCGGCAGGTGGTGCACGACCACAGCGTCTCGGCGTCCACGAGGCCGTTGACGATCGGCTGGTGCGGGTTGCCGCCGTGTTCGCCCACCGGTTTGCCAGGGTACGGGCTGCCGGCGAACTTGGCATCGGTGCCACCGGCCAAGCCGACCACCATGTCCTGGATGAGTTTTTTCGGGTTCAGTGGCTGGCCCGCGGCAAACGCCGGGCACGCCGCTTCGCACTTGCCGCACTGCACGCACGCGTCGAAGCCAAGCAGTTGGTTCCAGGTGAAGTCCTTGGGTTTTTCCACGCCCAGCGGCGCGGTTTTATCACTGAGGTCCAGCGGCTTCAGACCGGTGGAGCGGCCACCGCCAAAGCGCTCGGCGCGGCGGTGCCAGGCCAGGTGCAGCGCACCGGCGAAGGCGTGTTTCATCGGCCCGCCCCAGGTCATGCCGAAGAACATCTCGGACACGCCCCACAACACGCCCACGCCCAGCAATGCCGCGAGCAACCAGCCACCGAAGTCGGCAGGTAGAATCCCGGCCACCGGCAAGGTCACCAGGAAGAAGCTCACCGAGAAGGCCATCAGGCTTTTCGGCAGGCGCATCCACGGGCCTTTGGACAGGCGGGCAGGCGGATTACGGCGGCGCAGATACATGAAGATCGCGCCGACAAACATCAATGTCGATGCCAGCAGCAGCGCATAGCCAAGAATGCGGCTTTGCAGGCCGAAGCCGTGCACCAGGATCGCCAGCAGCGCCGACAGCACAAAGCCGAGCGCCGTCGCTACGTGGGTGTTGGCGATGTATTTGTCACGGGCGACCACGTGGTGCAGGTCGACCATGTAGCGCTTGGGCATGGCCAAAAGGCCGCCCAGCAGGTCGACTTTGGACGAGCGGCCACGGCGCCACATGTTCACCCGGCGCAAGGCACCGAGGACGGCAAGGCCCAGGGCGGCAAACAAGAGAATAGGCAGCAAGGTATTCAACATGGTGAAGCTCCCACAAGGCTCCTGTAGGAGCGAGCTTGCTCGCGAAGGTCGTCAACGATTACGCGCTCATCCTGGCTGAACGCGTTGTATTGGAGTTTTTCGCGAGCAAGCTCGCTCCTACAGGGTGATTGCCTAGAAATCCTTGCACAAGCGCAGGGCGTCATAGATCGCAGCATGGGTATTGCGTTGGGCCACACAGTCACCAATGCGGAACAGCAAGTACCCCTCGCCCGCCTCGCTCAAGCATGGCTGCGGCTTGATCGCAAACAACGCTTCAACGTCGATCTGGCCCTTGTTGCGCGAACCTTCCTTGAGCCCGTAGTAAATGGCCTCGTCCGGACGCACGCCGTTCTCCACCACGACCTGGTCCACCACCCGCTCCTCTTTGGCGCCGGTGTATTCGTTCTCCAGCACGGCCACCAGCTTGTCGCCTTCGCGGTAGACCTTTTCCAGCATCATGTCGCCGGTCATGATCACTTCCTTGGGGTACATGCTGCGGTAGTACGTGGGGAACGACGTACCGCCGATCGCAACGCCCGGCTTGATGTCGTCGGTGACGATCTCCACCTGGCTGCCTTTGTCGGCCAGGAAGTCGGCCACCGACATGCCGGTGAACTCGCAGATGGTGTCGTACACCAACACGTTCTTGCCAGGCAGCACCTTGCCGTCGAGCACGTCCCAACTGCTCACCACCAAGCCTTCAGCGGCGCCCCAGTGTTCGTTCTGCTCGATGAACGGATGCCCGCCCACCGCCAGCACCACTACGTCCGGACGCACGTCCAGGATGGTCTCGGCATCGGCTGCAACACCCAGGCGCAGGTCGACTTTCAAGCGCGCCAGTTCCAATTGATACCAACGGGTGATACCGGCGATCTGGTCGCGCTGCGGCGCTTTCGATGCCGTGGTGATTTGCCCGCCGATAAACTCTTTTTTCTCGAACAGCGTCACGTCGTGACCACGTTCAGCCGCCACGCGCGCGGCTTCCATCCCGGCCGGGCCGGCCCCCACTACAACCACCTTGCGCTTGGGCCCGGTGGACTTCTCGATGATGTGCGGCACGCCCATGTATTCACGGGAGGTCGCGGCGTTCTGGATGCACAACACATCCAGGCCTTGGTACTGGCGGTCGATGCAGTAGTTGGCGCCTACGCACTGCTTGATCTGGTCGATCTGGCCCATCTTGATCTTGGCGATCAGGTGCGGGTCGGCGATGTGCGCACGGGTCATGCCGACCATGTCCACATAGCCGCCTTCCAGAATACGCGTGGCCTGGTTCGGGTCCTTGATGTTCTGCGCGTGCAGCACCGGAACCTTGACCACTTCCTTGATGCCGGCCGCCAGGTGCAGGAACGGCTCCGGTGGGTAGCTCATGTTCGGGATGACGTTGGCCAGGGTGTTGTGGGTGTCGCAACCCGAGCCCACCACGCCGATGAAATCGAGCATGCCGGTGTCATCGTAGTACTTGGCGATTTGCTTCATGTCCTCGTGGGACAAGCCGTCCGGGTGGAACTCGTCACCGCACAGGCGCATGCCCACGCAGAAGTCATCCCCCACTTCGGCACGCACGGCCTTTAACACTTCCAGACCGAACTTCATGCGGCCCTCGAAGCTGCCGCCCCACTCGTCGGTACGCTTGTTGACCCGCGGGCTCCAGAACTGGTCGATCATGTGCTGGTGCACGGCCGACAATTCCACCCCGTCCAGGCCACCGGCCTTGGCCCGGCGCGCAGCCTGGGCGTAGTTGCCAATCACGCGCCAGATCTCTTCTGGCTCGATGGTCTTGCAGGTGGCCCGGTGCACCGGCTCACGCACACCGGACGGCGACATCAAGGTTGGCCAGTTGAAGCCGTCCCAACGCGAGCGCCGGCCCATGTGGGTAATCTGGATCATGATCTTGGCGCCATGCTTGTGCATGGCATCGGCCAGATTCTGGAAGTGCGGGATGATGCGGTCGGTGGACAGGTTCACCGACGCCCACCATTCCTGCGGGCTGTCGATGGCCACCACGGAGGAGCCGCCGCAGATCGCCAAGCCAATACCACCCTTGGCTTTCTCTTCGTAATACTTCACATAGCGGTCGGTGGTCATGCCGCCGTCGGTGGCATACACCTCGGCGTGAGCGGTACTGAGCACGCGGTTGCGGATGGTCAGTTTGCCGATCTGGATCGGCTGGAACATTGCTTCGAAAGCCATGGCACGGTCCTCGGCTTACAACGGTTTGACGGTGAACAAACCATCATCGTGGCCCTCTTCGGAGCCTCCGTAGACTTGTTCGGCGACAGTGCGAATCTTGCTGCCACGGGCCTCAAGAATCTGGTCCATGGCGCCGGCAAACCAGCCAGTGAACATGTAGTCCACCTTGCGGCCGACCTTGCCGTACACGTAGACGAACGCCGAGTGTTCCAGCTTGACGCTGGCGGTGCCTTTGTCCAAGTCGATGTCCTGGATCTTGAACAGGCCCCAGCCGCGTTGCGACAGGCGCTTCATGTAATGCTCGAACACTGCGACGCCTTCCAGGCCGTGGCATTCAGCTTCTTTTTCACACCAGTGCCAGGCGGATTTGTAGCCAGCCTTATAGAGGATCTCGGCGTAGGCGTCAGCGCCCAGCACTTCTTCGATGCCCATGTGGTTGTTGACGAAGAAATGGCGTGGCACGTACAGCATTGGCAGGGCGTCGGAGGTCCAGACACCGGTTTCGCTGTCGACTTCAATTGGCAATTGCGGGGCGATCTTGGCCATGGAAACTTAACTCCAGAAAATTCGTTTTGATGCCCGCCACGCGGATGGCGGCGGGTGAAGGATTAAGCGAGCAGTGGCTTATTCGCCCCAGACGTCTTTCAAGACGTTGACCCAGTTCTCGCCCATGATCTTGCGCACCACGCGCTCGCTGTGGCCGCGCTTGAGCAGGGTCTCGGTGAGGTTGGGGAACTCGCCCACGGTACGGATGCCCAGCGGGTTGATGATCTTGCCGAAGCTGGTCAGGCGGCGGGCGTAGCCCTTGTCATGGGTGAGCATTTCGAAGAAATCCTGGCCATGTCCCTGGGTGAAGTCGGTGCCGATGCCGATGGCGTCTTCACCGACGATATTCATGGTGTATTCGATGGCTTCGGCGTAGTCGTCGATGGTCGAATCGATGCCCTTGGCCAGGAACGGCGCAAACATGGTCACGCCGACAAAACCGCCATGGTCGGCGATGAACTTCAGCTCTTCATCAGACTTGTTGCGCGGGTGCTCTTTAAGCCCGGACGGCAGGCAGTGGGAATAGCACACCGGCTTTTTCGATTCGAGGATGACCTCTTCGCTGGTCTTGGAGCCCACGTGGGACAGGTCGCACATAATGCCGACGCGGTTCATCTCGGCGACGATCTCACGCCCGAAACCCGACAGGCCGCCATCGCGCTCATAGCAACCGGTGCCCACCAGGTTCTGGGTGTTGTAGCACATCTGCACCACGCCAACGCCGAGCTGCTTGAAGATCTCGACATAGCCAAGCTGGTCCTCAAAGGCATGGGCATTCTGGAAACCGAAGATGATGCCGGTCTTGCCCTGCTCCTTGGCGCGGCGGATGTCGGCGGTGGTTTTCACCGGGATCACCAGGTCACTGTTTTCACGGATCAGGGTCTGGCTGGCGACGATGTTATTGATCGTGGCCTGGAAGCCTTCCCACACCGACACCGTGCAGTTGGCGGCAGTGAGGCCACCTTTGCGCATGTCTTCGAACAGGTCGCGGTTCCACTTGGCAATAATCAGACCGTCGATAACGATGCTGTCGGCGTGCAACTCGGCTGGGCTCATCAGGCGTCCCCTTATTGGCGATTCATGCGCCGAATCGTCTGCCGGCGCTTTGGGGCCAGCATATGCCCAGGCACCGACGGAGCCGGGTGCAAAAACGACAGGGGAATTGCCGAAAGCGTCAATCCACGACAAAGGCTATGCAGACATGCCTGACTGGCGGCTGTTCTTTGTCTTACGCTTGAGCCAGAATTGCGCATCACGTGATATGAGACGGCGCAATGAAATCGATTTTCCTGGCTTTGGCACTCATCGCAACCACCGCCCACGCGGCCGAAGACACCGACAGCACGCCGTGCGACGGCATTGAGAACGACCAGCAAACCCTGGAATGCGCCACTTACAACAAAACCACCGCCGAGCAATTGCTCAAGGATAACTATCAGGGGTTGCTGGAGCGCATGGGTTCGACCTACGGCAGCGACAAGACCAAACTGGCGGACATTACCGCCCGTCTGAAGGATGCCCAGCAGAAGTGGGAAAAACTGCGCGACGCCGATTGCGCAGTGGACACCTTCCCGGCAGTGACCGGCACCAAGGCCTATGCGATTGCGCACAACGACTGCCTGGCGCGGATGAGTGATGAGCGGTCGGAGTTTTTGGAGTCGATCGGGCAGGAATAAATGCCCTTCCCAACGGCTGAGACGCGGGAAGGGCCTTGCCCCATTCAAGCCATGAAAGGTGACTTGAATGGCCTCTTGGTCAGAGGCACGCCTGGTTCATAGGCATAACCCAGGGTGGTGATGTCCATCACGTCGCGGATGCGACGCTCCCAGGGTTTGATCACATCATCGTAATTGTGCCCGGTCGGCCCCCCTTGCATTGGGCAGTAGTGAGGCGACAGATCAGGCTTATCCAGTTTCATTTGCGCCTGCCAGTCGGCCCAGATCTTGTCGATAAAGCAGTGATGCAGAAAAAACACCGGGTCCTCGGGGGACGTCATTGCCAACATGTTGCCGCCGATCCACAGATGGACTCGGTTGTGCAACTGCGAGCCGGGCGTGCTGACTTGCGGGTCGCCCTTCTGGGTGATCCATCCTTCAAGTCGGTTTCTGAAGCCCCGGTTGAACGGGCTCGCGTTATAATTGGGCTCGTCATACAAACCTTCATTCATTGCCATCTTCACGTCGGCAGCCGTAGGCAGCGAGGTGACCAGTTGCGAGAATTGTCGCTTCAGGCCCGGCTCCGGCAGGCCGTCCTCAGGGTAATCCGGCACCGGCCAATTGCCGTATTGGTGCGCAAAAGGGCCATCTTGCACCCTGAAATAATCGGCAGCTTTACCGTCGCCGCCGATTAGCTTCCATACCGGTGATTTCATTGGTTCTTCGGCATCCAATGTCCAATCCCAATAAGGCAGCGTTACGTCAGGCTTGATGGCTTGCAGGTCGGCTTCCAGTTGCAGAAGCATCTCACGGTGCCATGGTAAAAAGGCGGGGCCCAAGTGGGCGCCGTTACGATAGTCGGGGTCTTGGGGCTCATCGGGATGAACCGTAGGCACCATCACTTCGTGGTGCCAATGAACATACTTGTTGTAGCCATCTTTTCCGTCGCCGCGCGCCTTGAGGGCCAGCAACGTATTGAGAAAATCCAGCCATTCGGTCCCGCTCAGTGTTCTAATTTCCTTGCGTATGTTCATCGCCAGCTCCCTGTTCACAATGGTATGAAATCGCAGAAGTTCCTGTCCTGAATCTAGGTTATGGGGCTTACACACATCTACTGTCATATCTGACAGTTCAGGCAGTGCTCTGACGAATGGTCGACACCGTTCAACTGCTTCGAGCCTGCTACCATTCACGCCCTCTTCATCTGCTCAAGGCAACGCCATGACCCTCTGCGGCATCGAAATCAAAGGCAGCGAGGCCATCATCGCCCTCGCCGCCCTGGACAACCAGACGCTGACCCACATCGCCCTTTCCACCAAGAAAATCGCCCTTGAAGACGACGACGAAGCAGCCAACGTGAAAGCCTTCGCCGCCCAGGTGAAGGCGTTCGTGCAGACAAACGCCATTACCCGTATCGCGATCAAGAAGCGCAGCAAGAAAGGCGAGTTCGCCGGTGGCCCGACGACGTTCAAGATTGAAGGAGTGTTTCAGTTACTGGACGGGGTGGAGGTGACGCTGCTGTCGCCGCAAACCATCAATGCGCAGAACAAGAAGCACGCCTTTGAACTGCCGGCGACGCTGAACAAATACCAGCATGAAGCCTACAAAGCGGCGTGCTCGGCACTGCTGAAAAAATAAGCCACACCGCCTGCCCATGTGGGAGCTGGCTTGCCTGCGATTGCGGCGGGTCAGCACCGCATATGCCAACGGATACACCGCCATCGCAGGCAAGCCAGCTCCCACATTGAATTTTGCGCCAAGGCTTAAACTACCTCCCGCCGCCGATCCTCCCTCGGGCATTTGGCAAACCTGGCGCGATAACTTCGCGTGAAATACGACGGCGACTCGAACCCACACGCAATACTCACCTCCAGCACGCTCATGTCGCTCTGACGCAGCAGTTTGCGGGCTTTTTCCAGGCGCAGGCCCAGATAGAAATTACTGGGGGTATCGTTCAGGTGCAGGCGAAACAGCCGCTCCAGTTGGCGCCGGGTGACTTTGATTGCCTCGGCCAGGGCAAGAGTGCTCAAGGGCGGCTCAGTGTGTTGTTCCATTTCGCCGATCACTTGCACCAGCTTCTTGTTGTTGATGCCGTAGCGTGTGGCGATTTGCATACGTTGGTGGTCTTTGCGTGGGCGGATGCGGCCGAGTACGAACTGCTCCGAGACCTGAATCGCCAGCTCGGGGCCGTGGGCCTGGGCGATCAGGTCGAGCATCAGGTCGATGGAAGCAGTGCCGCCGGCACAGGTAATACGGCGCCGGTCGATTTCGAACAGTTCCTGGGTCACGCTCAGGTGCGGATAGGCTTCCTTGAAGGCGTCGATGGCTTCCCAGTGCAAGGTCAGGCGGTGGCCGTCAAGCAGGCCCGCCTCGGCCAGCACGCAGGCGCCGGTGTCGATGGCGCCGAGTGTCACACCCTCCTGGTCAAGGCGGCGCAGCCAATGCTCCAGGGCGGGCGTGGCGAACTGCAAGGGTTCGAAGCCAGCCACCACCAGTAAGGTCGCGCCTTTTTTCAACGGTTCCAGCGCGGCGTCGGCGTTGACCGACATGCCGTTGCTCGCCAGCACCGCTGCGCCATCGGCACTCAAGATGTGCCAGCGGTACAGCTCGCCGCGAAAGCGGTTGGCCACCCGCAGCGGTTCCAGTGCGGAGATAAAACCGAGGGCCGAGAAACCCGGCATCAGCAAGAAATAGACATCCTGGGACATGGTGGCGCTCTCGTCGGACGGGCAGCGTGGTCACTGTGATACGCCAGTTCAACCGGCCATTCAAGAGCACAGGTCGCTGCAGTGCAAGAGCGAGTCGCCGCCGTGCGCTTTGCGGGGCGCCAAGCTGCGTAACGTGATCCCACGGCGCACAAAGACGCCGGCACCCACAATAACGACCTGCCGAGGGTTCCACCCATGAACCGACTGATCAGCCGCTGCGTACTTGCACTCAGCGCCAGCGCCATCTTGAGTAACACCGTCATGGCAGCGGACGCCGCTTCTTGCCAGAACGTGCGCATGGGCGTGGTGAACTGGACTGACGTCATCGCCACCAGCGCCATGGCTCAAGTACTGCTCGACGGCCTGGGCTACAAAACCAAACAAACCAGCGCGTCCCAGCAAATCATCTTTGCCGGTATACGTGATCAGCGCCTGGACCTGTTCCTTGGCTACTGGAACCCGCTGATGACCCAGACCATCACACCGTTCGTCGACGCCAAGCAAGTCAAGGTCCTCGACAAAGCCAGCCTGCAAGACGCCCGCGCCACCCTGGCAGTACCCACCTACCTGGCGGACAAGGGCCTGAAAACCTTTGCCGACATCGCCAGGTTCGAGAAAGAGCTGGGCGGCAAGATCTACGGCATCGAGCCGGGCTCGGGCGCCAATACGCAGATCAAGGCGATGATCGCCAAGAACCAGTTCGGCCTGGGCAAGTTCCAGTTGGTGGAGTCCAGCGAAGCCGGCATGTTGGCTGCCGTGGACCGTGCCGTGCGCCGCAAGGAAGCCGTGGTGTTCTTTGGTTGGGCCCCGCACCCGATGAACGTCAATGTGGCGATGACTTACCTCACCGGCAGCGAAGACGCCCTGGGCCCGAACGAAGGCATGGCCACTGTGTGGACCGTGACCGCGCCGGCCTACGCCGAACAGTGCCCCAACGTGCATAAGTTGCTGACCAACCTGACGTTCACCGCCGCCGACGAGAGCCGCATGATGCAACCGCTGCTGGACCACAAGGACGCCATCGCGTCCGCCAGGCAGTGGCTCAAGGACCATCCACAAGACCAGGCGCGCTGGCTGGAGGGTGTGACCACCTTCGACGGCAAGCCGGCTGCCGCCAACCTGCAATTGACCACGAAATAACCCATCCAGATCACCGCTTCGCAGCCCCTGAAGGCTGCGAACGGCGCCCTACGCCTTGAAATCACACGCCTGTAAGGAACCACTCATGAACCACGACGTCATCATCACCTGCGCACTCACCGGTGCTGGCGACACGACCGCCAGAAGCCCCCACGTGCCGGTCACTCCCAAACAAATCGCCGCCGCGGCGGTGGAAGCCGCCAAGGCCGGCGCCACCGTGGTGCATTGTCACGTACGCGACCCGCAGACCGGTAAGTTCAGCCGCGACGTCGCGCTGTACCGCGAAGTGATGGAGCGCATCCGCGAGGCCGACATCGACATCATCGTCAACCTCACCGCCGGCATGGGTGGCGACCTGGAGATCGGCGGCGGCGAGAATCCTATGGAGTTCGGGCCTAATACCGACCTGGTGGGCCCGCTGACCCGCCTCGCCCACGTTGAAGAACTGCTGCCGGAAATCTGCACCCTGGACTGCGGCACGCTGAACTTCGGCGATGGCGACACCATTTACGTGTCCACCCCGGCGCAACTGCGGGCCGGCGCCAAACGTATCCAGGAACTGGGCGTAAAGGCCGAGCTGGAGATTTTCGACACCGGCCACCTGTGGTTCGCCAAGCAGATGATCAAGGAAGGGCTGCTGGATAACCCGCTGTTCCAACTGTGCCTGGGCATTCCCTGGGGCGCACCGGCCGACACCACCACGATGAAAGCCATGGTCGATAACCTGCCCGCCAACGCGGTGTGGGCCGGCTTCGGCATTGGCCGCATGCAAATGCCAATGGCCGCGCAAGCGGTGCTGTTGGGCGGCAACGTACGGGTGGGCCTGGAAGACAACCTGTGGCTGGACAAGGGCGTGCTCGCCACCAATGGCCAACTGGTGGAACGCGCCAGTGAAATTCTCAGCCGGTTGGGCGCACGAGTCCTGACCCCAGCCGAAGGCCGCATCAAGATGGGCCTGACCCAACGCGGCTAACACAGACACCACCACTCCTGTGGGAGCCGGGCTTGCCCGCGATGAGGCCAGTAAATCCGCCACATCTTTGTAGCCTGGAATGCCGCCATCGCGGGCAAGCCCGGCTCCCACAAAGGATCATCGAACACTTTAGGAATATGCCATGCGCTTTATCACCGAAATCAAAACCTTTGCTGCGTTGGGCAGCGGTGTCATCGGCAGCGGCTGGGTGTCCCGTGCCCTTGCCCATGGCCTGGATGTGGTGGCCTGGGACCCGGCACCCGGTGCCGAGGCGGCCTTGCGCAAACGCGTCGCCAACGCCTGGGCCGCCCTAGAGCAACAGGGCCTCGCGCCCGGAGCCTCCCAAGACCGCTTGCGCTTTGTCAGCACCATCGAAGAGTGCGTGAAAGACGCCGACTTCATCCAGGAAAGCGCCCCGGAACGCCTGGAGCTGAAGCTGCAATTGCACAGCCAGATCAGCGCCGCGGCCAAGCCGAACGCATTGATCGGCTCCAGCACCTCAGGGCTATTACCCAGCGAATTCTATGAAGGCTCCACCCACCCGGAACGCTGCGTGGTCGGCCACCCGTTCAATCCGGTCTACTTGCTGCCATTGGTGGAAGTGGTAGGCGGCAAGCACACTGCGCCAGAGGCAATCCAGGCGGCGATCAAGGTGTATGAATCCCTCGGCATGCGCCCGCTGCATGTGCGCAAGGAAGTGCCGGGGTTTATTGCCGACCGCCTCCTGGAAGCGCTGTGGCGTGAGGCGCTGCACCTGGTCAATGACGGGGTGGCGACCACCGGCGAAATCGACGATGCCATTCGTTTTGGTGCCGGGTTGCGCTGGTCGTTCATGGGCACCTTCCTCACTTACACCCTGGCGGGCGGCGATGCTGGCATGCGCCACTTCATGGCGCAGTTCGGCCCGGCGTTGCAGTTGCCATGGACTTACCTGCCGGCGCCTGAACTGACTGAAAAACTGATTGATGATGTGGTCGATGGCACCCGTGAACAATTAGGTAACCACAGCATTTCGGCGCTGGAGCGCTATCGTGATGATTGCCTGCTGGCGGTGCTGGAAGCCGTAAAAACAACCAAGGCCAAGCACGGCCTGAACTTCGCCGAATAATCCTGTAGGAGCGAGCTTGCTCGCGAAGATCGCCAACGATAACGCGGGGCATCAGTTACCCCACGGCGATCTTGAGTTTTTCGCGAGCAAGCTCGCTCCTACAAAAAGCCTTTTGAATTGGATTCATGCCATGCCCGCACTGACCACCTACACCACGAACATCCTGCCCGACTGGGTCGACTACAACGGCCATCTGCGTGACGCGTTCTACCTGCTGATCTTCAGCTATGCCACCGATGCGCTGATGGACACCCTGGGCCTGGATAGCGAAAACCGCGAAGCCAGCGGCCACTCGCTGTTCACCCTGGAGTTGCACCTGAACTATCTGCATGAGGTAAAGCTCGGCGCCGAGGTTGAGGTGCATACCCAACTGATCGCCCATGACGCCAAGCGCCTGCACCTTTATCACAGCCTGCACCTTGTGGGCGAAGAGCGCGAGTTGGCGGGTAACGAACAGATGCTACTGCATGTCGATCTGGCCGGGCCGCAGTCGGCGCCGTTTGCCGGCGCGACCCTGGAAAAACTCATTGCCCTGAGCCGGGAACATGCCGATCTACCCCGGCCTACTCTACTCGGCCGGGTGATCGGGTTGCCCGCGTAAAAAAAAGCCCCGATCCAGCCGTGACGGGATCGGGGCAGAGTGCTTTGTGTGAGCCGTGCATTTCGAGGGTGACCAAACCTTCAAGCTGCGTGCCTGGGTTCAGTGTGCCCGTTACGGGCCAGGTCAAGTAACCCGAAAACGACCTGTTCATAGCCATACGAGCCATCGGTGGATTCTGCCCTTGCCGCCAGTCCTGGGGCCTACCAGAATCCAAGTCAATTCCCGCTCCCTACACCAGGATGACCGTCATGATGCACGCGGATTTGATTGACCAGGATGACCTGCTGGGCCAACTGCGCTCGCTGGGTTTTGAAGTGTCCAGCGGCGCTACCGCCGAGCAGGCTTGCGAGTGTGCGGTGCGCGGGTTGAGCGAAACGCGGGCCAAGGCGCTCAAGGGCATGGTGGAACAGATGTACGGCGGCAGCGCGACGATTTTGCCGGCGGTGAGGCAGGCAATCGACAAGCAATTGTTGCCGGCGCTGATGCAGTTCAAACAAAGCTCCGGCGCCTGAAATACATCCTCTGTAGGAGCGAGCTTGCTCGCAAAGATCGCCAACGATAACGCGGGGCATCAGATATCCCACGGCGATCTTGAGTTTTTCGCGAGCAAGCTCGCTCCTACAATAAGTCAGCCCGGTGTCAGAGCCTTACACTGGCAAACGTCGACTCATTGCGCGCCTGGCTCAACGCCGACATCGGCCCCGACAACGGGGACAACACCAGTGCCGGCGGAATCGGCATCATCGCCACTTGCTGGGTGGTGTTGGAGCCTACACGTTCATCCCGTGGCGGAATGCCGAAGTATTCGCGGTAGCACTTGGAGAAGTGCGGCGTAGACACAAACCCGCACACCGAGGCGACTTCGATGATCGACATTGGGGTCTGCTTGAGCAGTTGCCGTGCACGAATCAAGCGCAGCTTGAGGTAGTAGCGCGACGGCGAGCAGTGCAGGTATTTCTGGAACAGCCGCTCCAACTGCCGGCGCGACACGGCGACGTACACCGCCAGTTCGTCCAGGTCGATCGGCTCCTCGAGGTTGGCTTCCATCAGCGCGACGATTTCCTGCAGTTTCGGCTGGTTGGTGCCGAGAATGTGCTTGAGCGGCACACGCTGGTGATCCTGTTCGTTGCGGATGCGTTCGTACACGAACATCTCGGAGATGGCGGCCGACAATTCCCGGCCGTGGTCGCGGCTGATCAGGTGCAACATCATGTCCAGGGGCGCGGTGCCACCGGAGCTGGTGAAGCGGTTGCGATCGAGGGTGAACAGGCGCGTGCTCATGGCCACCCGCGGGAAGGCTTCCTGCATCGACGCCAGGCATTCCCAGTGCACGCTGCAATCAAAGCCGTCGAGCAAGCCGGCGCAGGCCAGGGCCCAACTGCCGGTGCACACCGCGCCGAGGCGGCGAGACTGGCGCGCCTGGCCTTGCAGCCATGACACATGTTCACGGGTGACGGTGCGCTGGATACCGACGCCGCCGCACACGATGACAGTGTCCAGGACCGGTGCTTTGTGCATGGAGGCATCGGGTGTGATTTGCAGTCCATCACTGGCCCACACCTGGTTGCCGTCGACACTCAGGGTTGTCCAGCGATACAGCTCGCGGCCGGACAGCTGGTTGGCCATGCGCAGTGGCTCCACGGCTGACGCCAGGGAAATCAGCGTGAAATTGTCCAGCAGCAAAAAGCCGATGGATTGAGGCGCACGGTTCTGGGGTTGGGCCCCGGAGTTGGTCGACGTCATCGCGGTATCTCCTCACATCACACAAAGCGGGTGGTGGCCTCAGGCGAGGCTCTTGTTATTGCACTCGTCCTGGAAAGGAGAGGCTTTGAAATTGATAGAGCAAATGCCATGCCTAAAATTGAATGGCTATTCAAGAACTCCTGAAAACGACCTGTTGACGCGTCTATACAAGCCCGCGCGTGAAGTGCGGGATATGACGCATAACGGGCGGGGTTCAAGGGGGGTGAGCAGATCGGTAGCACTTGTGGGAAGGCGCTTTGCGGGCGTAGGAGAACTCTGTCACCCAAAGCACATCAGGCGTGTGATCGTGGAGGAATTCGTTCGGAAGCTACTTATCTATTTGCGACGCGCTAAAAGGTGGCGATTTTGGCTGAGGGTGTTCACTTTGTGAGCAATTGTGTCAGCACTATGGCCATCGCGGGCAAGCCCGGCTCCCACCTTTGGAATGCGTTCCCCTGTGGGAGCTGGCTTGCCTGCGATAGCGATATCATTGATTCAACATTCAACCGCACTCACCGCCAACCCACCGCGTGATGTCTCTTTGTACTTGTCATGCATATCGGCCCCGGTATCACGCATGGTGCGGATCACCCGGTCCAACGAGATGAAGTGCTGGCCATCGCCCCGCAACGCCATTTGCGCCGCGTTGATCGCCTTCACCGCCGCGATTGCATTGCGCTCGATACACGGCACTTGCACCAGGCCGCCCACCGGGTCGCAGGTCAGGCCGAGGTTGTGTTCCAGGCCGATTTCGGCGGCGTTGCACAGTTGCTCCGGCGTGGCGCCAAGGATCTCCGCCAGCCCGGCTGCGGCCATCGCGCACGCGGAACCAACCTCGCCCTGGCAACCGACTTCGGCACCGGAGATCGAGGCGTTCTTTTTACACAGGATGCCCACTGCCGCCGCGCCCAGCAGGTAGTCGACCACGTTGGCTTCGGTGACTTCTTCACTGAACTTCATGAAGTAGTGCAACCCCGCCGGGATGATTCCCGCCGCGCCCTTGGTGGGCGCCGTGACCATGCGCCCACCGGCGGCGTTTTCTTCGTTGACCGCCAGGGCAAACAGGTTGACCCATTCCATGGCGCTCAAGGTCGAGCCGATCACATTGGGTTTGTTCAGCTCCTGCAAGCTGCGGTGTAACTTGGCGGCGCGACGGCGCACGTTCAAGCCGCCAGGCAGGATGCCTTCGTGCTTGAGGCCCTGCTCCACGCAATCTTGCATGGCGCGCCAGAGTTTCATCAGGCCGCTGCGGATTTCTTCTTCGCTGCGCCAGGTTTTTTCATTCGCCAGCATCAGTTCGGCAACGCGCAGGTTGTGGGTCTTGCACAGCTGCAACAGCTCCACGGCACTGGAAAAATCATAGGGCAGCTCGGTGCGGTCCATGTCCGCCACACCGCTTTGGGCCTGGGCTTCATCCACCACGAAACCGCCACCCACCGAGTAATAGGTGTCGCGGTGCAACTCGCCGTTTTCGCCAAACACCACCAGGGTCATGGCATTGGGATGAAACGGCAGGTTTTCGTCGAGCAGACGCATGTCCCGCGCCCACACAAACGGCACCGGTAAACGCCCGTCCAGCAGCAGCGTGTCGGTTTCGCGCAGGGTGTGGATACGTGCACCGATTTGCGTGGGGTCGATTGCGTCCGGCCACTCGCCCATCAGGCCCATGATGGTGGCGGTGTCGCTGCCGTGGCCGATGCCGGTGGCCGACAGCGAGCCGTACAGTTGCACTTCGACACGCTGCACCTGTTCCACCCACCCACGCTCACGCAACCCCTGAACGAACAACGCCGCGGCGCGCATGGGCCCCACGGTGTGCGAACTCGAAGGCCCGATGCCGATCTTGAACAGGTCGAAAACGCTGATAGCCATTAACGTGAAACTCCTCGATAAGCACGGGCCGGGCTTGAACGAGGTGCTACGCTCAGATCGCCCAGATGGCGGCATCATCAAGCTTTTATTCGTCATCACGGCGTCTCACACCGACGCACTCATGCTCACCAGCGTCGCTCGCGTGCGAACGCCAGTTTTGGCCGTTTTTTGCGGTGCAGACGGGTAAAAACAGCAGTTTTACCTTAGGAAAAACCTGTAAGCGACGTCATCGGTACTGGATGCGACCCTCCCTGTACTGGATACGACGCCCCCTGTAGGCGTCAGATTTTCACTGGTACATGATCAGTCTCGACTCGTTTGCACGGCACCGCGCCATCCGCTTCGTCGCACGCTCCAACCGCAACACTTATAAAGCGCGGCGAATGCCGCCAGAAAGACACAGGAGTCTACCCACATGAAAGGTTCACCCTCGTTGTTGTTGGCCGCCATGCTGAGTCTGCCAGTCGTGGCATACGCCGCAGAACCGGAACAGTGCAAGACCGTCAACTTCTCCGATGTCGGCTGGACCGACATCACCGTCACCACCGCGACCACCAGCGAGATCCTCAAGGGCCTGGGCTACAAGCCGCGCACCACGATGATTTCGGTACCTGTGACTTACAAGTCCCTGGCCGACGGCAAGAACATGGACATTTTCCTCGGCAACTGGATGCCGACCATGGAAAACGACATCAAGCAGTACCGTGATGCCGGCACCGTGGAAACCGTGCGCGCCAACCTGGAGAACGCCAAGTACACCCTGGCAGTCCCACAGGCGCTGTACGACAAGGGCCTGAAAGACTTCGCCGACATCGCCAAATTCAAGGATGAGCTGGGCGGCAAGATCTACGGCATCGAGCCGGGCAACGATGGCAACCGCACCATCCAGACACTGATCGACAAAGATGCCTTCGGCCTGAAAACCGCTGGCTTCAAGGTGGTCGAATCCAGCGAAGCCGGCATGCTCTCCCAGGTTGAACGCGCTTCCAAACGCAACCAGGCCATCGTGTTCCTCGGCTGGGAACCGCACCCGATGAACACCCGCTTCAAGATGAAGTACCTGACCGGTGGTGACGACTCGTTCGGCCCCAACTACGGCCAGGCCACCATTTATACCAACACCCGTAAAGGCTACACCCAGGAATGCAGCAACGTCGGCCAGTTGCTGAAAAACCTGGTGTTCACCCTCGACATGGAAAGCACCCTGATGGGTAACGTCCTGGACGACAAGATGAAGGCCGATGCTGCCGCCAAGGCCTGGCTGCAGAAGAACCCGCAAGTGCTCGACACCTGGCTCGCCGGTGTCACCACCGTTGATGGCAAACCAGGGCTCGATGCCGTTAAAGCTTACCTCGCCAAATAACACCCGCTGACCCCAGGCCGGTGCGCTGGCCTGGGATGTTTTCCCCTTCGCATGTGGACATTCACTACCATGCTGACTGAACAGAAAATCCCACTAGGCCAGTACATCGCTGCCTTCGTCGACTGGTTGACCCAACACGGTGCCAACTACTTCGACGCAATCGCATCGACACTGGAAACGATGATCCACGGCGTGACGTTTGCGCTGACCTGGTTCAATCCACTGGCATTGATCGGTCTGATTGCGCTGCTGGCTCACTTTATTCAACGTAAATGGGGACTGACTGTTTTTGTCATCGCCTCCTTCCTGCTGATCCTCAACCTGGGGTACTGGCAGGAAACCATGGAAACCCTCGCGCAGGTGCTGTTCGCCACCCTGGTCTGCGTGGTCATCGGTGTGCCGCTGGGCATTGTTGCCGCGCATAAACCGATGTTCTACACCATGATGCGGCCGGTACTCGATCTGATGCAGACCGTGCCGACCTTCGTCTACCTCATCCCTACCCTGACCCTCTTCGGGCTGGGTGTGGTGCCTGGGCTGATTTCCACGGTGGTGTTCGCGATTGCCGCGCCGATCCGCCTGACCTACCTGGGTATCCGCGATGTCCCGCAAGAGCTGATGGACGCCGGCAAGGCCTTTGGCTGCTCGCGCCGCCAGTTGCTCTCACGCATTGAATTGCCCCACGCCATGCCGAGCATTGCCGCCGGCATTACCCAGTGCATCATGCTGTCGCTGTCGATGGTGGTGATCGCGGCCCTGGTGGGCGCTGACGGCCTCGGCAAGCCGGTGGTCAACGCACTCAACACCGCCGACATTGCCTTGGGCTTTGAAGCGGGCCTGGCCATTGTGTTGCTCGCCATCATGCTCGACCGTATCTGCAAACAACCCGACGCTAAAGTAGGGGGTGATGCATGAGCATTATCCGATTCGACAAAGTCGACGTGATCTTTTCCAAAGACCCACGCGAAGCGCTCAAGCTGCTGGACCAGGGCATGAGCCGTAACGAAATCCTGAAGAAGACCGGACAGATCGTCGGCGTCGAGAACGCCAGCCTGGATATCGAGAAAGGCGAGATTTGTGTGTTGATGGGCCTCTCGGGCTCAGGCAAGTCCAGCTTGCTGCGCTGCATCAACGGCCTCAATACCGTCAGCCGTGGCCAGTTGTTTGTCGAGCATGAAGGGCGTCAGATCGACATCGCCTCCTGCACCCCCGCCGAACTGAAAATGATGCGCACCAAACGCATCGCCATGGTGTTCCAGAAGTTCGCCCTGATGCCTTGGTTGACGGTGCGCGAGAACATCAGCTTCGGCCTGGAAATGCAGGGCCGTCCAGAGAAAGAACGGCGCACGCTGGTGGACGAGAAACTCGAACTGGTGGGCCTGAGCCAATGGCGCAACAAGAAGCCCGACGAGTTGTCCGGTGGCATGCAGCAGCGCGTCGGCCTGGCTCGCGCCCTGGCGATGGACGCCGATATCCTGCTGATGGACGAACCCTTCTCGGCCCTCGACCCACTGATTCGCCAAGGCTTGCAGGATGAACTACTGGAACTGCAACGCAAGTTGAGCAAGACCATCGTGTTCGTCAGCCACGACCTGGATGAAGCGCTGAAACTGGGTAGCCGTATCGCGATCATGAAAGACGGCAAAATCATCCAGTACAGCGTGCCGGAAGAAATCGTACTGAACCCGGCGGACGACTATGTGCGCACCTTCGTCGCGCATACCAACCCGCTGAACGTGCTGTGCGGACGCAGCCTGATGCGCACGCTGGACAACTGCAAGCGCGTGAACGGTTCGGTGTGTCTTGATCCGGGTGGCGACTCATGGCTGGACCTGGCCGAAGGCAACACCATCCAGGGTGCGCGCCAGAATGGCGTGGTGATGAACCTGCAGAACTGGGCGCCAGGGCAAGCCGTGGAAGGCTTGGGCCGCGTACCGACGCTGGTGGATTCGAACATCGGCATGCGCGATGCGTTGCAGATTCGCTACCAGACAGGCAATAAGCTGGTGTTGCATGACAACAACAAGGTGGTGGGGATACTGGGGGACAGTGAGCTCTACCATGCCCTGCTGGGCAAGAACCTGGGCTAAGCCGCACCGCAAAGCAAATGTGGGAGCGGGCTTGCTCGCGAATGCGATGTGTCAGTCAGTACATCTATTACTGATCCACCGCATTCGCGAGCAAGCCCGCTCCCACATTTTGATCTGCTTTCACATTAGCTAAGCGGCGCCAGTGAGGGCGCCGCCAGCTCAACTATCAGCTATAGACCCGGCCAAGGAGCTGCCGATGGCTTTCAAACTGATCGAGCACATCCCGAGTGATCTGCTCCTGGGTGAAGCCCATCAGGTCATACTCCTGCGGCCCGTTGTGCAGGTACACCTCGGCACGGTAGTAACGAGTGCGCTCTTCCTCAGGCAGGTCAGCCGGTGCCGCCGAGTAGCCATCCAGGCTCACTTCGTAGACAAACGGGTTGCCCTCATCCATCTCGATCCGCACGCCGATACAGCGCTTGGATTTGCCCAGCAGTGTCTGCACTTCCAGGCCCTGATCACGCAACGCACTCGCGGCTTCTTCCAACGCCGGCGTTACGTGCTTGTCCATAAAGCGCTGCACGGTGGCCTGGCTCGGTTGCAGGTCCAGGGCGGTCAAGCGTTCGCTGAAACCACGACGCCCGCGTTCAGCCAATTGCGCCTGCTCCTGTTCGATGGCCACGTCCTGGCGCATGGCCTTGTGCAAACCGAACATAAAGAACACCAGCACCACCGAGAACGGCAGCCCTGCCAGTACCACCATGGTTTGCATGGCTTCGAAGTTACCGGCAAACAGCAGGCCGATGGTCACCAGGGTGATCACCGCCGACCAGAAGATACGCAACCAGTGCGGCGCGTCTTCATCCACGTTGCCGCCCTTGCAGGAAAGGTTGGCCATCATCACTGCGCCGGAATCCGCAGGCGTCAGGAACAGCACGAAGCCCACGAAGATCGACACGCCGATCACTACTTTCGACGCAGGGTAATGCTCAAGCAGTTGGTAGATGGCCATGGACGGTTGTTC
This sequence comes from Pseudomonas sp. GL93, assembly GCF_003408955.1. NCBI lineage: Bacteria > Pseudomonadati > Pseudomonadota > Gammaproteobacteria > Pseudomonadales > Pseudomonadaceae > Pseudomonas > Pseudomonas sp. GL93. The sequence goes on along the minus strand of NZ_NKRF01000095.1, from coordinate 14,250 downwards.
CAACGCCGTCTTGCCCAACTCCACGGCCCCATGGTTCAACACCAGGTCCAGGGCCGAGTTGCCGAAGATCGACAGCCACGCCAGGGTAAAGCCCAGCGGGATCAGCAATACGCCAGCCACCAGTTCGCGCACGGTACGACCACGGGAAATACGCGCGATGAACATGCCCACAAATGGCGCCCAGGAAATCCACCAGGCCCAGTAGAACAGGGTCCACAGGCCCATCCAGCGTTCGGTCTTGGCACCGTCGCCTTCGTACACATACAGGTCGAAGGTTTTCAGCACGATACCGTTGAGATAATCACCAGTGTTCTGCACCAGTCCGTTAAGCAGGTGCAGGGTGGGGCCGAACAGCAGCACGAAGATCAGCAAACCACTGAACAGCACGATGTTGAGGTTGGACAGACGACGAATGCCGTTTTCCACACCCGATACGGCAGCGATGGTCGCCACGGTGCTCATCACGATGATCACGATCAGCAAATTGGTATTGCTGTGCTCCATGCCGAACAGGTTTTCCAGCCCCGACGACACCTGCATCGAGCCGATCCCCAGGTTGGTCACCAGGCCCAGCAAGGTCACGAACATACCGAAACCGTCTACCGCGTGGCCGGCCGCGCCCTTCACCCAACGCTCGCCCACCAGCGGGTAAAGCGCCGATCGCAGGGCCAGCGGTTGGTTGTGACGGTAGGCAAAATACGCCACGGCCAGGCCGACCAGCGCATAGATCGCCCAGCCGTGCAGGCCCCAGTGCAGGAAGGTCAGTTGCAGCGCCTGGCGAGCCGCGCCATTGCTGGCGGCAGCGCCTTCGGGCGGGTTGAAGTAGTGGTCCAACGGCTCGGACGCACCGAAATACAACAGCGAGATGCCGATACCCGACGAGAACAACATGCCGGCCCAGGCGCCGTAGCTGAAGTCTGGGGTATCGTCCTTCGCACCCAGCTTAAGTTTCCCATAGGACGAAAACGCCAGGCCGACCACAAACACCAGGTAGGCGGCGATGACCACCATGTAGTACCAGCCAAAGCTTTTCGACAGCCAGGCCTGTGCTACGCCGAGCATGCGCCCGGCCTCCTGCGGGGCGACGATCAGAATGGCGGTCAACAACAAAATCAGCGCGGTGGAGGTGTAGAACACCCAACCGTTGACCCGGACCTTTTCCGGTGGGGTCTTTATAAGAGAGGCAGAACTCATGGCGCAGATGCTCCAGGCAGTGCGAGAGAGAAACACAAGGCAACGGTTATCCCGGGACATCGATTTTTCGGCAGTCGACGGACGGGTGTTATAAAGACACCCCGAAAATTCTTGAGCCCGCCAAAGCGGTGACCAGGCTCTGAAGTGGCCTGTTTCAAGGGTTTTTGCAGGTGTCGAAGGTTGCAGCTCGCAGGTAGGAAACATCTGTAGGCAGCGACCATTTGTCGCAGATCTTATTCTTTGTTGATTGAACGTTCAATCAAAACAAAATAGACTGGCCCTCAAGCCGACGGACGTGGATCGCCCATCGGTAGGCCTAAGGAGAGGTGCTACATGCCCAAGGTCGGTATGCAACCCATACGCCGCCAGCAGTTGATCGAAGCCACGTTGACGGCCATCGATCGGGTCGGGATGGGAGATGCCAGCATTGCGCTGATCGCTCGTCTGGCCGGCGTCTCGAACGGCATCATCAGCCACTACTTTCAGGACAAGAACGGCCTGATCGCAGCGACGATGCGCTACCTGATGAATGCGCTGATCGAGAACGTGCAAGAGCGCAGGCGTGCCTTGAAGGATGACAGCCCACGGGCGCACCTTCAGGTGATCATCGAAGGCAACTTCGACGCCAGCCAGGTCAACGGCCCGGCAATGAAAACCTGGCTGGCCTTCTGGGCCACCAGCATGCACCACCCGTCATTGCACAGGTTGCAGCGGATCAACGATCACCGTCTGTATTCCAACCTGTGTTGCCAGTTCCGCCGTGCGATGCCGTTACCCGAGGCACGCAGCGCAGCCCGCGGCCTGGCGGCTTTGATCGACGGTTTGTGGTTGCGCGGCGCCCTGTCGGGAGACGCTTTCGACACGGAGCAGGCGCAACGGATCGCTTACGAATACATGGATTTCCAATTGGCCAAGCAGGTGAGTTAGAGCCCTTATAAACGCTCAACCCCTGAACGTCCGCCGCTCAGTGTTGCCACAACTCCATGGCCCACTGTACGGCGGGTAACGCCAACCACTTATGCACTTGCGAGGACTTTATGGCCCGTTTCGACCTGCAAAAACTCTACATTGACGGCGGCTACAGCGACGCTGGCAGCGATGCCACCTTCGAAGCCATCAACCCGGCTAACGGTGAAGTTCTCGCCCAAGTGCAACGCGCCACCTTCGATGACGTTGAACGTGCCGTGGTCAGCGCTGAAAAAGGCCAGAAAATCTGGGCCGCCATGACCGCCATGGAGCGTTCGCGCATCCTGCGTCGTGCCGTGGACATCCTGCGCGAGCGCAACGATGAACTGGCCGCCCTGGAAACCCTGGACACCGGTAAAGCCTTCTCCGAAACCAAGTACGTCGACATCGTCACTGGCGCTGACGTGCTGGAATACTACGCCGGCCTGGTGCCTGCCATCGAAGGCGAGCAGATCCCACTGCGCGACACCTCGTTTGTCTACACCCGCCGCGAGCCACTGGGCGTGGTTGCCGGTATCGGCGCGTGGAACTACCCGATCCAGATCGCCCTGTGGAAATCCGCACCGGCCCTGGCTGCCGGTAACGCGATGATCTTCAAACCAAGCGAAGTCACCTCGCTGACCACCCTGAAACTGGCCGAGATCTACACCGAGGCTGGCGTTCCAGCGGGCGTGTTCAACGTACTGACCGGCAGCGGCCGTGAAGTCGGCACTTGGCTGACCGAGCACCCGCGCATCGAAAAAGTCTCCTTCACCGGCGGCACCGACACCGGCAAGAAAGTCATGGCCAGCGCGTCGAGTTCCTCGCTCAAGGACGTGACCATGGAGCTGGGCGGCAAGTCCCCGCTGATCATTTTCGACGACGCCGACCTCGACCGCGCCGCCGACACCGCGATGATGGCCAACTTCTACAGCTCCGGCCAGGTCTGCACCAACGGCACCCGCGTGTTCGTGCCCAAGCACCTGCAAGCAGCCTTCGAAGCCAAGATCGTTGAGCGTGTTGCGCGTATTCGCATCGGCAACCCGGAAGACGAAAACACCAACTTCGGCCCGCTGGTCAGCTTCGCCCACATGGAAAGCGTGCTGGGCTACATCGCCAAGGGCAAAGAGCAAGGCGCCCGCCTGCTGTGCGGTGGCGACCGCCTGACCGACGGCGACTTCGCCAAAGGCGCCTTCGTGGCCCCAACCGTATTCACCGACTGCACCGACGACATGGTCATCGTGCGTGAAGAAATCTTCGGCCCGGTGATGAGCATCCTCACCTACGAAACCGAAGAAGAAGTGATCCGCCGCGCCAACGACACCGACTTCGGCCTCGCTGCCGGCCTGGTCACCAAGGACCTGAACCGCGCCCACCGCGTGATTCATCAGTTGGAAGCCGGTATCTGCTGGATCAACGCCTGGGGCGAGTCCGACGCGAAGATGCCGGTTGGCGGCTACAAGCAGTCGGGTGTGGGCCGTGAGAACGGCATCAGCTCGCTGAACAACTTCACCCGCATCAAATCGGTACAGGTTGAGTTGGGCGATTACGCCTCGGTGTTCTAACACCTTATGGGCCTGGAATGCTCCTCTGTGGCGAGGGAGCTTGCTCCCGCTGGGCTGCGAAGCAGCCCCATTCCAGACCCAGTAGTTCTTTCAGACAGAACTCGAGCGCTGATTTTGCGACTGCTGCGCAGTCGAACGGGAGCAAGCTCCCTCGCCACAAAAGCAGCCTGAACCCATTTTACGAGGGTACATTCATGTCCCAAGAATACGATTACATCATTGTGGGTGCCGGCTCCGCCGGTAACTCCCTGGCGACCCGTCTGACCGAAGACGAAGGCGTCACCGTCCTGCTGCTGGAAGCCGGCGGCCCGGACTACCGTCTCGACTTCCGTACCCAGATGCCAGCCGCCCTGGCCTTCCCACTGCAAGGCCGCCGCTACAACTGGGCCTACGAAACCGATCCAGAGCCACACATGGACGGCCGTCGCATGGAGTGCGGTCGCGGCAAGGGCCTCGGCGGCTCTTCGCTGATCAACGGCATGTGCTACATCCGTGGCAACGCCATGGATTACGACAACTGGGCGAAATTGCCAGGCCTGGAAAACTGGACCTACCTCGACTGCCTGCCCTATTTCCGCAAGGCCGAAACCCGCGACATCGGCCCGAACGACTGGCACGGTGGCGATGGCCCGGTCAGCGTGACCACGCCGAAAGCCGGCAATAACCCACTGTTCCACGCCATGGTCGAAGCCGGCGTGCAGGCCGGTTACCCGCGTACCGAAGACTTGAACGGCTACCAGCAAGAAGGCTTCGGCCCGATGGACCGTACCGTCACGCCGAACGGCCGTCGCGCCAGCACCGCGCGCGGTTACTTGGACACGGCTAAAAAGCGTTCGACCCTGACCATCGTCACCCATGCCCTCACCGACAAAGTACTGTTCGAAGGCAAGCGTGCAGTAGGCGTGCGTTACCTGATTGGCGCCGCCGAAGAGCGCGTTGAAGCCCGTGCGCGTAGAGAAGTGTTGGTCTGCAGCGGCGCAATCGCTTCGCCGCAATTGCTGCAACGCTCCGGCGTCGGCCCGGCCAAACTGCTGGAAAGCCTCGACATCCCGGTGGTCCACGACCTGCCGGGCGTGGGTGAAAACCTGCAGGACCACCTTGAGCTGTACCTGCAATATGCGTGCACCCAGCCAGTGTCGCTGTACCCGTCGCTGCTCTGGTACAACCAGCCGGCGATTGGTGCCGAATGGCTGTTCAACGGCACCGGCATCGGCGCCAGCAACCAGTTCGAAGCGGGCGGTTTCATTCGTACCCGTGAAGAGTTCGAGTGGCCGAACATCCAGTATCACTTCCTGCCGGTGGCGATTAACTACAACGGCAGCAACGGTGTGAAAGAGCACGGTTTCCAGGCGCACATGGGCTCCATGCGTTCGCCAAGCCGTGGCCGTATCCAGCTGAAGTCGAAGAACCCACGGGACTACCCGAGCATCCTCTTCAACTACATGGCCACCGAGCAGGACTGGCAGGAATTTCGCGATGGCATCCGCCTGACCCGCGAAATCATGCAACAGCCGGCGCTGGATCAATACCGTGGCCGCGAAATCAGCCCGGGCATTGAAGTGCAAACCGATGAGCAGTTGGACAAGTTCATCCGCGAGCACGCCGAGACCGCGTTCCACCCTTCCTGCTCGTGCAAGATGGGCACCGACGAGATGGCCGTAGTCGATGGTGAAGGCCGCGTACATGGTATGCAGGGCCTACGTGTGGTCGATGCGTCGATCATGCCGATCATCACCACCGGCAACCTGAACGCGCCGACGATCATGATCGCCGAGAAAATCGCCGACAAGATCCGTGGCCGCAAGCCACTGCCGCGCAGCACCGCCGACTACTACGTGGCAGGCGATGCGCCGGTGCGTGGCAAGCCGTTGCGTGAAGTGGGGCCATTGGCGCAGTAACTCAAGCACCGCGGCGCCTGTATCGCAGGCAAGCCAGCTCCCACAGTTGACCGAGTTCGCCTGAACAACTCGGTCAACTGTGGGAGCCGGGCTTGCCCGCGATAAGGCCCGACCAGACACAACAAAACCTCCCTTGATCAGCTCCCCGCCCAGGCCTACTCTGTTCGCCTGCCCGCGCCGAGCCGCCCACAAGGAAGGCCCCATGTTCGAACACCACGCCACGCTCAAGACACACTTCGGTGCTCTGCGCACCACCGCTGAATTTTTCTCCCTGCGCTACGTACGCGAATCCGGCCAGTACCTGTCGGTACGCAAGAATGTTGCCGAGCCGCCTCACCTGGGCCATGACGAAGGCGCCATGCTCACCGTGCGCCTCAACGGCGTGGAAGCCTACGCCGCGACCAACGATATTTCCCTTGCCGGTCTGCAAGCCGCCCTTGAGCGTGCTGAACAGCAAGCCCGGTTGATCAAGCCCCACGCCCTGCTCGACCTGCACCAGCAACCGGTGTCCAGCGATGTCGCCGACTACCTGTCGCCCGACCTCGACCAGCCCTTTCCATCCCTGAGCGACTGCTACCAATTGCTCGGCGATGAGTCCGCCGCCGTGCCCAAGGATGAGCGCCTGGTGAGCTGGGAAGTCAGCCTGGGGACCACGCGGGTTGAACAGATCTACCTCAACAGCGCCGGCGCGCAATTGCGTCAGGCCCAGCGCTTCGTCTTTCCGGGCCTGAGCGTGACCGCCTTCGACGGCAACGACAGCCAGACCCGCACCCTGGGCGGTACCAACTTCGGCCAGCAAGGCAGTGCCGGTGTGATCCAGCGCTTCGGCCTGATGGGCGCCGCGCGCAAGGTGGCCGATGAAGCCCTGCAATTGCTGCTCGCACCGAATACGCCCCACGGCCCGCGTGACCTGCTGCTGATGCCCGACCAGATGATCCTGCAGATCCACGAGTCCATCGGCCACCCGCTGGAGCTGGATCGCATCCTCGGTGACGAGCGCAATTACGCCGGCACCAGTTTTGTGAAAGCCAGCGATTTCGGCCACCTGCAATATGGCTCACCGCTGCTCAACGTTACCTTCGACCCGGACATCCCCGAACAGCTTGCCAGCTACGCTCATGACGACGACGGCACGCCTGCCAGCAAGCAATTTCTGATTCGCGAGGGCCTGCTGCTCAAGCCCTTGGGCGGCGCCTTATCGCAATTTCGCGCCAACCTGCCAGGCGTTGCCAACAGCCGCGCTTGCGGCTGGAACCGTGCACCTATCGACCGCATGGCCAACCTGAATATCGAGCCTGGGGATAAAAGCCTCGCACAACTGGTGGCCGGCATTGAAAACGGCATCCTGATGTCGACCAACCGTTCGTGGTCCATCGACGATGCGCGCAACAAGTTCCAGTTCGGCTGCGAGTGGGGCCAGTTGATCGAAAACGGCGAACTCAAGGGCGTGGTGAAGAACCCCAACTACCGGGCGATTTCCGCGCAGTTCTGGCGCAAGCTCAGCGCGGTGGGCGACGCCAGCACCTTCAAGGTCTTAGGCACGCCAAACTGCGGCAAAGGCGAACCCAACCAGGTGATCCGCGTCGGCCATGCGTCGCCGGCCTGTGTATTCAGCAATGTCGATGTATTTGGGGGAGATGCCTGATGAACCACTTCAAGGCACTGGTGGACTGGCTCAAGCACGCCATTACCGACAAGGAACACTTTCAACTCGGCTACGCGGATGAAGCGTCCGAGTTCGTGCGGTTCAACCACGCGCAGGTACGCCAGGCTGGCCAGGTACAACAGGCCAGCCTGAACCTCAAGCTGATCAACGATGGGCGCCACGCCGACCTGGGTATCACCCTGTCCGGCGAGGCGCAGCTGGATCGCAAGCGCCTGGCCGACGGCCTGCAACAACTGCGCGAAACCTTGCCGCTGTTGCCGCCTGACCCGTACCTGCTGCTGAACCCCGACGCCTGGCACAACCATAACGAACAGCTGCGCCCGCTGCCGGAACTGGCCCAAGTGCTGGACGATATCAGCCGGGCCGCCGACGGCGTGGACCTGGTTGGCTTCTACGCCGCCGGCCCCATCAGCCGTGGTTTCGCCAGCTCATCGGGGGCGCTCGGCTGGCACCGGGCTAACAGCTTCAATTTCGACTTCAGCCTGTTTCACGCCAATGGCGAAGCGGTAAAAGCCAGCTACGCCGGGCACACCTGGAACAGCGCTGAATTCGCCGCCCGTTTCCAACAGGCCCGTGAGCAACTGGCGTTTCTCGGTCGCCCGCTCCACAACCTGGCGCCGGGCCAATATCGCGCCTACCTGGCGCCGGCAGCGCTGGAAGAAATCATCAGCATCATCACCTGGGGTGGTTTTTCGGCCCAGGCCATCGCGAGCAAAGGCAGTTCGTTGCAACGCCTGTACGCGGGTGATCAGTCACTGAGCCCGCTGGTGACGGTGGATGAGCAGATCAGCGGCTCCCTGAGCCAGGCGTTTTCCACTGAAGGCTACCCGCGCAAGGATGTCACCCTGATCAACGCAGGCAAGGCCGAGGGCCAGTTGGTCAACTCGCGCAGCGCCGCCGAATACGGTTTGAACACCAACGGCGCCAGCAGCGACGAGTCGCCCAGCGCCCTGCAAATGGCGGCCGGCAGCCTGGCCCAGGCCGATATTCTCAAACAGTTGGGCACCGGGCTGTATATCAGCAACCTCTGGTACCTGAACTACTCCGACCTGCCGGCAGCGCGCCTGACCGGCATGACGCGCTTTGCAACCTTCTGGGTGGAAAACGGCGAGATCAAGGCGCCGGTCAGCACCATGCGCTTTGATGACAGTGTCTATCAGTTGCTCGGTTCACAATTGGAAGCGCTGACCGCTGATCGAGAGTTGCTGTTGTCGGCCAGTACCTATGACCAGCGCAATACCGCTTCCAACCTGTTGCCAGGCGCTTTGGTAAAACGCCTGACGCTGACCCTCTAAACTGTAGGAGCGAGCTTGCTCGCGAAGAACGTAAAGGCAACGCGGGCTGGCTGTCAGCGCTGCGTTATCGTTGACGTTCTTCGCGAGCAAGCTCGCTCCTACAGAGCAATACCCTACGCTGCAAAGAAACGTCTATCCCGCATGTTTTGGCCGTTCGGCCTGTTGTCGCCCTGCGCATTCCTCGTTATAACGGTTGATGGCTTCTCGCCACCCCTGCCCACGAGAGCATAACCTTGCCCGGGAAAGGCAAGCTGGAGCGTTGACATGGACCATGGAAGTTTTGTCATAGAAAATTTGTTCAAGCACTACAACGTTCACGTAGAGCAACTCGGTAACGACCCACATAGAAAAACCGTACTGATGGTCAACGGTGCGCTGTCCACCACGCGCTCTTTTGCCCGCACCAGCAAATGCCTGGCCGAACATTTCAATGTGCTGCTATTCGATTTGCCATTCTCTGGCTTATCACGCGAGCACAACACCGAACTCGACCTGGTCACCAAGGACGACGAGGTGCAAATCCTGCGGGCCTTGGTGGCGCGCTTCGACGTCAACCATCTGGTCTCGGCGTCATGGGGCGGGATCTCCACGCTGCTGACCCTGGCGCACAACCCGCCCTCTATCGAAAGCTCGGTGGTGATGGCCCTGGCGCCCAACCTCAACCAGGCGATGCTCGAGTATGTAGAGCGCGTACGCCTGCTGATCGAGGCCGATGACAAGTCGGCGGTCGGCCATCTGCTCAACGAAACGGTTGGCAAATACCTGTCGCCCCGCCTCAAACGCAATAACCATCGGCACCTGTCGACCATGGCCACCACCGAGTATCGCCAGGCGCGCTTTCATATCCATCAAGTGTTGGCCTTGGGTGATGGCAATTACCTGCCGGCACTCAAGCAGATTGAAACACCGGTGCACTTTCTCAACGGCGCACTGGACGAATACACGCCGGCCGCCGAGGCTCAGTTGTTCCAACAGTATGTAGGCCGCAGCAGCTTTGCCGTGGCCGAACACACCGGCCATCTGCTCGACCTGGAGTCCCGCGAATCCGCGCTGGCAGTGCATAGGGCGTTGCTGGATTTCCTGGTGGGCGAACATGTGACATTGTCAGATATAGACGAACCGCCAGTGGGAAAAGGGGCGACGGATGGCGCATAATCGCCAACACATAGCCTGCTAATTAAAAGGGATCCCATGCCGAATCGTGCCCCTCTCGATGCCAAGACCGCCCGCTGGCTTCCCTGGGTGGTAGCGATTGCCTTCTTCATGCAGTCGCTGGACGGGACGATTCTCAACACCGCGCTGCCAGCCATGGCGCAGGACCTCGTGGAAAACCCGCTGCGCATGCAAGGGGTGGTGATCGCCTACATGCTCACCGTGGCTTTGCTGATTCCGGCGTCGGGCTGGATCGCTGACCGCTTTGGCACCAAGAAGATTTTCTTTGGCGCGATCATGCTGTTCAGCATCGGGTCGCTGCTGTGTGCGCTGTCCAGTAGCTTGAGCATGCTGGTGGGCGCACGGGTGATCCAGGGCCTGGGCGGTGCGCTGATGTTGCCAGTCGGGCGGCTGGTGGTGCTGCGGGCTTATCCACGCTCCGAGCTGGTGCGGATCATGGGTTTCATCACGATTCCCGGCCTGCTCGGCCCCTTGCTTGGCCCGACCATGGGCGGCTGGATGGTGCAATACCTGACCTGGCACTGGATCTTCCTGATCAACCTGCCGGTGGGCATGATCGGCTGCTATGCCGTGTGGAAATTCATCCCCGACCTGCGCGGCAGCGAGCGCACGCGCTTCGACGGCCTTGGCTTCCTGCTGTTCGGCGCAGCGATGGTGTTGATCACTATCGCCATGGAGGGCCTGGGCGAACTGCATCTGCCGCACCTGCGCGTGATATTGCTGCTGTTCGGCGGGTTCGCCTGCCTGGCGGCGTACTGGCTGCGCGCCGGGCATATTGATAACCCGTTGTTCTCGCCGGTGCTGTTCAAGACGCGCACCTTTGCCGTGGGGATCCTCGGCAACCTGTTTGCACGGCTAGGCAGCGGCGCATTGCCCTTCCTGGTGCCGCTGCTGTTGCAAGTGGCGCTGGGCTATTCGCCGTCGGAAGCCGGGATGAGCATGTTGCCGCTCGCCGCGGCGGCGATGTTTGCCAAGTCCGTGGCGCGGCCACTGATTGAGCGCCTCGGCTATCGCATCGTGCTGACCGGCAATACCCTGGCCCTGGGCATCATGCTGGCGAGCATGGGCCTGGTCAGCGAGCACACACCCTACCCACTGTTGCTGGCTATGCTGGCCGTGCTCGGCGCGATCAACTCCCTGCAATTCACCGCGATGAACACCGTGACCCTGATCGACCTCGACGACGCCCAGGCCAGCAGCGGCAACAGTTTGTTGTCGGTGGTGGCGCAATTGTCCCTGAGCCTGGGCGTGGCCTGTGCCGGCGCATTGCTTGGCGGGTTTACTGCCGAGGCCGGCAATGACGGTGTTGAAAGTGTCCTCGGCGCGTTCCAACTGACCTTCCTCACTGTGGGCATCATGGCGATGCTGGCGGCGGCGATCTTCCTGCAACTGTCGCCCAAGGACGGCAAACGCGTAGTTAGCCGCGAGCACGATATCGAGCACTAACGGGCGTCTCGTCGAGAACTTGCGAGGAAAATCCCACGAGACTGGTACACTGCGCGACATTTTGTTTTGCAGAGCCAGTCCCGTGACTACCATCGCCACCGCTTTTAATACTTTGCCCCTGTCCGCCGCCATGCTGGCTAACCTCGACTCGCTGGGTTACGTCGAGATGACGCAGATCCAGGCGCAAAGCTTGCCGGTGATCCTCAAAGGGCTGGACCTGATTGCCCAGGCCAAGACCGGCAGCGGCAAGACTGCTGCATTCGGCATCGGCCTGTTGAACCCGATCAACCCGCGCTACTTCGGTTGCCAGGCGCTGGTGATGTGCCCGACCCGTGAGCTGGCCGACCAGGTTGCCAAGGAAATCCGTCGCCTGGCCCGTGCCGAAGACAACATCAAGGTACTGACCCTGTGCGGCGGCGTGTCTCTCGGCCCGCAGATCGCCTCCCTGGAGCATGGCGCCCACGTTATCGTCGGCACCCCGGGACGCATCCAGCAACACCTGCGTAAAGGTTCGCTGGTGCTGGACGGCTTGAACACCCTGATCCTCGACGAAGCCGACCGCATGCTCGACATGGGCTTCTACGACGCCATCGAAGACATCATCAGCAAGACCCCAGCGCGCCGCCAGACCCTGCTGTTCTCGGCCACTTACCCGGTGAGTATCAAGCAACTGGCCTCCAAGTTCATGCGTGCGCCTCAGCAAGTGAAAGCCGAAGCGTTCCACTCCGATGATCAGATCGAACAGCGCTTCTACGAGATCTCCCCGGAAGAACGCATGGACGCCGTGACCAAGGTGCTGGCGCACTTCCGCCCTGCTTCGTGCGTGGCGTTCTGCTTCACCAAGCAGCAAGTGCAAGAAACCGTCGACCACCTGACGTCCAAGGGCATTTCCGCTGTTGGCCTGCATGGTGACCTGGAACAGCGCGACCGTGACCAGGTACTGGCGATGTTCGCCAACCGCAGCACCTCGGTGCTGGTGGCCACCGACGTCGCCGCTCGAGGCCTGGACATCGACGCCCTGGACATGGTGATCAACGTCGAACTGGCCCGCGACTCAGAAATTCACATCCACCGTGTAGGTCGTACCGGCCGTGCCGGTGAGACCGGCATCGCCATCAGCCTGGTGGCGCCGTCCGAAGCCCACCGCGCCCAGGCCATCGAGCAACTGCAAAAGTCGCCGCTGAACTGGGACCAACTGGACAACCTCAAGCCGCAAAGCGGCGGCCCGCTGCTGCCGCAGATGAGCACCCTGTGCATCGCCGCCGGGCGTAAAGACAAAGTGCGCCCAGGCGACATTCTCGGTGCATTGACCGGTGAAGCCGGCATTCCGGGCGCCCAGGTCGGCAAGATCGCGATCTTTGATTTCCAGGCCTTCGTGGCGGTAGAACGCGGGATCGCCAAGCAGGCGTTGCAGCGTTTGAATGACGGCAAGATCAAAGGCCGTTCGCTGCGCGTGCGCATTTTGTAATAACACCGAGTTCCCATTACAGGAACCGAATCAATGTGGGAGCTGGCTTGCCTGCGATAGCGACGGTGAATCCACTCCCGCTATCGCAGGCAAGCCAGCTCCCACAGTGTTGATGGCATTTCAAATCAATAGTTTTGTGAGGACATGGCTGTGCGCTCGACCGAAGTTGTGATCATTGGCGCCGGCGCCGCAGGCTTGATGTGCGCGCTGACCACCGCCGGGCGTGGGCGCAAGGTGATGTTGATCGACCACGCCAACAAGGCCGGCAAGAAAATCCTGATGTCCGGTGGCGGCCGCTGCAACTTCACCAACATGTACACCGAGCCGGCCAACTTCCTCTCGCACAACGCGCACTTCTGCAAATCGGCCCTGGCCCGTTATACGCAGTGGGATTTTATCGGGCTGGTGGCCAAGCACGGCGTGCCCTACCACGAGAAGAAACTCGGCCAGCTGTTTTGCGACAACAAGTCCAGCGACATCCTCGGCATGCTGCTCGATGAGTGCATCCAGGCCGGCGTGAGCCTGCACCTGGACACCTCCATCGAGGCAATCGCCAAGCTCGAAAGCGGCTATCAACTGCAAACCACCTTGGGTGAACTGCGCTGTGAATCCCTGGTAATCGCCACGGGCGGTTTGTCGATCCCGACGCTGGGCGCCACCGGTTTCGGTTACCAAGTGGCCAGGCAATTCGGCCATGAACTGCTGCCGACCCGCGCCGGGCTGGTGCCGTTCACCATCACCGACCAGCTCAAGGAGTTGTGCGGCGAGTTGTCCGGCACCTCGGTCGACTGCCTGGTGAGCTGCAACGGCCAAAGTTTTCGCGAGAACATCCTGTTCACCCATCGCGGCCTGAGCGGGCCGGCGATTTTGCAGATTTCCTCGTATTGGCACTCCGGCGACACGGTAGAAATCAACCTGCTGCCCGACCACGACGCCCATGCCTGGCTGCAACAGCAACAGGCCGAACACCCCAACAGCGAGTTGAAAACCCTGCTGGGCGAGATTTTCACCAAGAAGATGGCCAACCTGCTGGCCCAAAGCTGGTTCGAATCCAAGCCGATGAAGCAGTACACCCACGCTGAAATTGCCGATATCGCGCAAAAGCTGGGGAGCTGGCAACTGGTACCGGCCGGCACCGAGGGTTATCGCACCGCCGAGGTGACATTGGGCGGGGTGGATACGCGGGAGGTATCGTCCAAGACCATGGAATCGCTGAAAAGCCCCGGCCTGTACTTTATCGGCGAAGTGCTGGACGTGACCGGCCACCTGGGCGGATTCAATTTCCAGTGGGCCTGGGCCTCGGGCTACGCGGCGGCGCAATACGCCTGACTTCCGTCTTGAAATGCAACCCCCTGTGGGAGCTGGCTTGCCTGCGATAGCGGTGTTGGATTCACCGCCGCTATCGCAGGCAAGCCAGCTCCCACAGGGGTTTTGCAGTGATCCTGAGAATTTTGCGGCTGGATGTGATCACCACGCTTGCCGTGGCGGGCTTTGTTGCGCAATTTTACGAACAACGCCCCGGAAACTCCCGGCATTCAGTCACCGCACCCCGCCAAAGCAGCCCCGCGGCGCCCGTGGGGCCGTGGGAAACATCAGGCAA
>NZ_NKRF01000027.1:0-11069 GCF_003408955.1 Pseudomonas sp. GL93 | reverse complement strand
GTGGATGTGGATTGCGGGTTGGGGTTTGGCTGGAGTCATGCGCTGGCGCACAGGGTTTGTGTGTCGGGTGATTCGGTGGTGTGGACCGACCATGAGAACCGCTCGACCACCCTGCCCTTGCCGACTTCTGCTCGACCCGCGATTACCAACAGCCTGGCGGAAGCGGCGATCTACTTGGGCTCGGCTCCTGATGAACTGGTGCTGGCCCAGGCGTCGCGGTTCTATCACTTTCGCGACGGTGTGCTGACTGCGATCAGCGATGCGTATGACAACCGCCTGCGCATTTACCGTGATCGCTCCGGGCGAATTGAGCGGTTGGATAACGGTGCTGGTCGCTCGCTGCTGCTGCGTTATGAGCTGGATCGAATCGTGGCGGTGGACTACCAGGTGCATCGCGCCACAGGGCATGCGCCCTACGTGTGGGAGACCGAACAGAACCTTGTTTCCTACGCCTATGACGAAGACGGACGACTGGTTTGCGCGACCAATGCTGTCGGGGAAAGCGAGCGTTATCGGTACGACGATCAGCACGTCATTCTTGAACGCCAACTGGCCGGTGGGGCGAGTTTCTTTTGGGCATGGGAACACGCTGGCAAAGCGGCGCGTTGCGTCCGGCATTGGGCAAGTTTTTCCCAGATGGACACGCGTTATGCCTGGGGCGATGACGGCCACGTCACCGTGCATAACGCCGATGGCAGCCAGGAAGTGTATGTCCATGACCAACGGGCGCGATTGGTGCAGCGCATCGATCCGGACGGCGCCACGCACTTTAAATCCTACGACGACCAGGGGCGGCTGACCGTCGAGCAAGACCCGATGGGCGCGGTGACGGCCTATCAGTATGACGACGCCGGACGCTTGGTGGCGCTGTTTCCGGGGGAGGATGAGCCGACATCCTACGAGCATGACAATGGATTCGTACGGGTTGTGCGCCGTGGTGAGGCGGTCTGGAAATATGAGCGCAATGTTCAGGGCGATGTCATCCGCAAGACTGACCCGGATGGCAATTCGACTGACTACAGCTATGACAAACATGGGCAATTAATTGGGGTTTGGTATCCCGACAGCAGTTGTCATCGGCTGGTGTGGAACGAGCGTGGGCAGTTGCTTGAAGAGCAATTGCCCCATGGTGGGATCAAGCGTTATCGCTATGACGATCTGGGACGACAGGTTGCCCGTGAGGATGAGCATGGGGCGCTGACCCAGTATCAGTGGGACGCCGCAGGTCGCTTGCTGAAACTGATCCAGCCAAGCGGCGATTGCAGGGAATTCAGCTACAACCCCTACGGCAAAATCATCGCCGAACGCGACGAACTCGACCACGTCACCCGCTACGAATACGAAGGTGGCCTGCACCTGATCAGCCGCCGCATCAACGCCGACGGCACCCAGGTCAAGTACCGCTACGACAACACGCGTCTGCTGCTCACCGAGATCGAAAACGAAGCCGGCGAAACCTACCAACTCGACTACCACCCCAACGGCCTGATCCGCCAGGAAACCGGCTTCGACGGCCAGCGCACCGCCTACGCCTACGACCTCAACGGCAACCTGCTGGAGAAGACCGAATACGGCGACGATAACAGTCAGCTAATCACCCGTTACGAGCGCGACCACGCCGGGCGCCTCGTACGAAAAACCCTGCCCGATGCCAGCGTTGTCGACTATACCTACGACCGCCAAGGCAACCTCCTCAGCGTCGAAGACGGCCACTGGGCGTTGGCCTACGAGTACGACCGCCAAAACCGCCTCACCGCCGAACACCAAGGCTGGGGCACCCTGCGCTACGGCTACGACGCCTGCGGCCAGCTGAAAAACCTGTGCCTGCCGGACAACAACCGCGTCACCTTCAACCACGACAAAAGCGGCCACCTCGCCACCGTCGAACTCAACGGTGAAGTGCTTACCTCGCATCTGTTCAAGAGCGGCCGAGAGCATCAACGCCAGCAAGGCCAACTGCTCAGCCACTACCACTACGACGACCAGAGCCGCCTACACGCCCACGCGGTAACCCAACAGCAAAACCATTTTTACCAACGCCAATACGACTACGACAAATCCGGCAACCTCACCCGCCTGCTCGACACCCGCAAAGGCGAACACCGCTACCACTACGACCCCCTCGCCCGCCTGACCCGCGCCGATCACTCCCAAGACGTCCAGGAACGCTTCGCCCACAACCCCGCCGGCAACCTGCTGATGCAAGACCGCCCCGGCCCGGACATCGTCGCGGCCAACCGCCTGATGATCCAGGGCGACCGCCATTACGACTACGACGCCTTCGGCAACCTCATCCGCGAACGGCGCGGCAAGGGCCAGCAACTTGTCACTGAGTACCGCTACGACTGCCAGCATCGGTTGGTCGGGGTTACAACGCCCAACGGCGAAACCGCCAGTTATCGCTATGACCCGTTTGGGCGGCGCATCAGCAAAACCGTGGAGGGCAAAACCACCGAGTTTTTCTGGCAAGGCGACAAGCTGATAGCCGAACACCATGCAGAGCGCCATCGCAGCTATCTTTACGAACCCGACAGCTTCCGCCCATTGGCGCTACTGGAAGGCTTCGGCCCACCAGCCACCACGCCCTACCACTACCAACTCGACCACCTCGGCACCCCGCAAGAACTCACCGACACCGAAGGCGAGATCGTCTGGTCCGCCCACTACCGCGCCTACGGCCAGATCGCTCGGCTCGACGTGGGCAAAATCGACAACCCGCTGCGCTTTCAGGGTCAATACTTCGATCAGGAAAGCGGACTGCACTACAACCGCCATCGCTACTACAATCCGGATATTGGCCGCTACCTGACACCGGACCCGGTGAAGTTGGCGGGGGGGATCAATGGGTACCAGTACGTGCCCAATCCGACGGGATGGGTAGACCCGCTAGGCTTGAATTCATGCCCTGGCGGTGATGGGTGTAAACCCAGTACTAGCGCCCAAAACACTGCGGCAAGTGTTAACCATGGAGAACCGGCCCTACCGCAACTGACCCGTGCGCAGCGGCAAGCGAGAATTGATGAGCTTGCAGAGGCAAACGCCTATAAACATTTAGATGAGCTTGAAAAAGCGACACCCGGAGCACACTTTTTAGAGAAGCACGGAAAGCAAACGACACTCGCGTCTCAACTGGAACGATTACAGACGGCTAAAAACCCAACTACAGGAATAGTCGAATACTTCACATCAGGACCAAGAGCAGGAGAGCCGAAATACCCACCTGCTTCCACTCACTTTCTCAGTCATAGAGATCAACTGAATGCAATATATCGAGCTCAACTAATATTCAGAAGAAACGGGCTTGCCCAGTCTTTAAAGCCGATGCACATGGGGAAAATTGTGGGTGAAGGGTACTCTGGGAACGAAATGCAATACAGCCAACAATCCAAGGCACGAGTAATACTGAATAGCGCTGGCCAACCCAAAACAGCTTATACGGAATTATGACGATGAAAACGAAAGCACCTAGCATGTCAATAATTCGCGGCTTGCTATTCACCTATGACATTGAGAACACTGACGATTTAAAGAGAGAGGAGCGGATCGCATCTGTAGACGCAAACAACGAAAAAGAGCTCGTCGAACTTTTTAACGACCTGACCAAGCCAGAGTTTTTGATATACACCAGACCAGAGCAAGATTGGTTTATTAGCTCAATCGAACACTTCTTAGAAACTGGCGATAGCTTCGACAGTGCATTCAAAACCATGACAACTTATTTTAGCACTGAGATAGCTGACCAACGACAATTCATGCGAGTGCTACTGCGCTGTTTGTATTACTACAAGCTAGAGACCGAAGCGGGCGAACGAATCTAAGCAAATAAACAACCTCCACAGAAAAGGAAAGCTCTATGCAGTTAAGCACGCAGTTTAAAAGTCATCGCGCGCAATTCGCTGTACTAAATGAGGTAACCACCAGAGCAGAACGCAACCTACCGCCTTTTACCGGGGAAGATTACTACGGCAACCCAGTTGTCCGAATCGAAATGCAGGGTTGCGGAAGAGGATACATACCAAACCCTTCTGACCGAAACAATCCAATACTTGATGAAAACATGGATGCAGCGATCGCAAAATTTGATCGCGAAACCAAAGAACTTTATACCGTATTCCCTGTGAGTAATGACCAATGCTGAAACACCCTTTTCTAGATATCCCGTACGCACCGAAACTTCGGCACTTACTCAGCCCGTTCGATATTTATGATCGCGAAGAGACTTTAGGTGAAGATCTTGCAGGTTACGACATCAACCTTGACACAGACAGAGAGCGACTGATCAAAAAATACATAATTGAGAAATCTTCAGATCTAAGCTATCGACATCGCAAGGTCTTATGCGACAAATTGGGGGATGCACTTAGCGACGAAACCTATGATTTTTCACTCTTATTGAGGCAGGCTCCCGGCTATTATTGCAACCTGCCTTTCGGATGGGGAGAAATGGAAAATCCAAGAGGTTTTTTCGAAGAAATCTACAGATTAACTAATGAGCTGTGGAAAGACGACCTCCAAAAAGCCAGCCTCGAAGACCCTTCTACATGGTGACTTCCACATTGAATACACCGAGTACTCAATGTGGGAGGGGGCTAGCCCTAATGCCGGTCAGTTAGAGCGTCATCGTCACCTGTTGTAGGAGCGAGCTTGCTCGCGAAAAACGTCAACGATAACGTGTGTTGCCTGAATAAACGCGGCGCCTGTGAATTTTTCGCGAGCAAGCTCGCTCCTACACATGCTTTTAACAGACTGACATCAGGGTTTGCCAACATTTAGCTTCGTTTCGAAATCCAGCGATCTGATCAGCGCGGGCCAGCCAATGCATGTGCAAACTGCCCCATCACAATCACCCCCGAATACCGATCAGTCAAGCGAACACAGCGCTCAAATCAACAAAGATCAAATGTGGGAGCTGGCTTGCCTGCGAAAGCGGTAGTGCAGTGACACATGCAGCGACTGACACACCGCCTTCGCGGGCAAGCCCGCTCCCACAGGGGATCTGCGTTTACCTGGCTGGCATTCCTCCCACATTTAAACCCGCTTCGTTCGATCTGATCAGCGCTTGGAAAGCTCCATAATCATCCGACTCAACAAATAAACCCGCGGCACCACACTCTCCACCTCGGCATATTCCTCCGGCGTGTGAATATTGCCCCCCACTATCCCAAACCCATCCAACGTCGGCGTGCCTACCCCGGCGGACAAGCTGGCATCCGCCGCGCCGCCGCTGCCTTCGATGGTCAACTTGCGTCCCAGTTCGCCATAAATCCCTTGGGCCATCGCCACCAACTTATCCGACTCGGCCGTCTGTGGCATCGGTGGCAGGCCGCGCTGCAGGCTGGTTTTCACTTCGGTTTCCGGGATCAATTTGTTGGCTGAAACCCGGGCCAGGTCTTTCTCGATCCGGTCGAACTCTTCCGGTAAGGCCGCACGCACGTCGGCCTTGGCGGTGGCCTGGTCAGGGATGACGTTGGTGCGGTCACCGGCCTTGAGCACGGTGAAGTTGATGGTGGTTTTCTTGTCTTCATCGCCCAGCTTGCCCAGTTGCAGGATCTGGTGTGCAGCTTCCATCGCGGCGTTGCGTCCCAGTTCCGGGGCGACGCCGGCGTGGGCGGCCTTGCCTTTGACTTCGACCACCGCGGTGGCGCTGCCTTTGCGCCACACCACCAGGCCGTCGGCGGGGCGGCCGGGTTCCAGGTTCAGGGTCACGTCGTGGCCCTTGGCAGTGTTGCGGATCAGTTCGGAAGCGGCGTCGGACCCGGTTTCTTCGCTGGCGTCGAGCAGGAAGGTGATCTGCGCGTAGTCCTTGAAGCCCTGGCTTTTGAGGACTTTGAGCGCGTAGATGCCCGCGACGATGCCGCCCTTGTCATCCATCACGCCGGGGCCGTAGGCGCGGCCGTCCTTGATGTGGAAGGGGCGCTCGGCAGCCGAGCCTTCCTTGAATACGGTGTCCATATGGGCCATCAACAGGATCTTGGCCTTGCCGGTGCCTTTGAGGGTGGCAACCACATGGCTGTTATTGGCGGCTTTATCCGGCACCCGTTCGATGGTGAAACCCAACTGTTTCAACTCATCCACGGCGATATCGCGCACTTGGGTCAGGCCCGGCTCGTAGCCTGAACCCGAGTCGATATTCACCAGGCGCTCCAGCAGCTTCAAGGCTTGGGCCTTGTATTGTTCGGCCTGTTGCTGGATCTGTTTATGAGGCTCGGCGCTGTAGGCCGGCAGGCTGAAAGACAAGGCCAGGGTAGCGGCCAACAGGGTACGCGGGAAGGTGAAGAGCATGGACCGATCCTTGTTTTTTGTTGGAGGGTGCCCCGCCACCCTACCCCACTAAACTGACCGCAACCAACTGCCCTGTACCGAACTGACCCGGTTGCGCCCGCTGCTCTTGGCCTCGTACAGCGCCTGGTCGGCATCGTTGAGCCAACTGATGGAGTCGGCGTGGCTCGGCTGGTACGGCGCCAGGCCGATGCTCAGGCTCACTCGCAGTGTCGGGTCCTGGGCGTAGGCCAAGGCGTTGAAGCGACCGCGCAAGGCCTCCATCACCTCGGTGGCACGGTTGAGGGGCATGTCTGGCAGGATTACACAGAACTCATCGCCGCCATAACGGCCGGCCAGGTCGGTGGCGCGCAGGTTCTGGCGCAACACCTTGCTCAGTTGGCGCAGGACGATATCGCCGGTCACATGGCCGTAGGTGTCGTTGATGGTCTTGAAGTGGTCGATGTCGATCAACGCGATGGCGGCACCGGCCGGGCCACGGCGGCAACGTTGAAACTCGAGATCCAGATGGTCCTTCCAGGCGCCGTGGTTGAGCAGGCCCGACAGGCTGTCGGTGCGGCTCAAGGCCAGCAGTTCACGTTTATGCCGGGCCAAGGTGACGGCCTGGCGATAGCAGATCCAACCCAGGGCCAGGGGATACAGCATCAGGATCGGCAGGCAGGCATACAGCTGGGCCTGGGTGGTCACGGCGATAAACCCAGGTGTGAACAGCAGCAACGCGGTGCCCAGCCCCAGCGCCTGCGCCGCCCAACCCGCGAACAGGAAGCGCGGCCCGCCGATGGCGACGTTGTTCATGCTCATCATCGACAGGGTGGTGACGCTGGGCAGCGGGTTGAAGTGCATCGCGCCAACCCAGAACCCACCGCAAAAGGAATCGAACAACAGGCTGCGGCGTTCGCTGCGCAAGGTATTGGCCGAGCGCAACGAGCATTGAAAAGCCAGGTGCGGCCACGCAAAGGCATTGATCAGCATCCAGGCCCACACCCACAGGGAGGGGTTCAACGGATACATGCCGAACGCCACGCACACAAAGCCGAGCGTCAGCCCCAGCAGACGAGATTTGTACAAGCGCAAAGCGAGTGGAAGTCCTTTTCCTCCGACGGCTGGCATGGTGGGGGCGATCCTGGGTGAATGCCTGGAGTCTAACAGGGCGACGTCAAATCGCCACTACCGCTTATTGGCTAATACTTCAGTGCGAAAACCCACGTGCCAGCATCAAGGCGACGCCCAGCAGCAACACCGCGGTGATCCGCTGCAACAGCACCCGGCGCTTGGGGTTTTCCAGCACGTGCTTGATGCGCTGGCCGAAATAGCAATACAGGCAACCGCTGGCAAATTGCAGCAGCAGGAAGGTTGCCCCGAGAATGGCGATGTCCGCCGCCGAGCTGTGTTCACCGGCGCCGGCAAACTGCGGGAACACGGCGCTGAACATGATGATGGTCTTGGGGTTGGAAAACCCGGTCAACAGCCCTTTGCCAAACAGGCTGCGCGAGCCCTCCACAGCACCCGCGTTGTTGATCGACACGCCGCTGCTGGTCCACTGCTTGTAGGCCAGGTAGAGAATATAGGCCACACCGACAAACTGGATGGTCTGGGTAATGGCAAGGTTGCCCTTGATCAGTTCCGAGAAGCCCACGGCAAAGATCAGGATGGAAATCAGGTAAGACACACTGGCGCCGATCTGCGCCGGGATCGAACTGCGCAGGCCGTCCTTCAGGCCCAGGCTCAGCAACAACAAGGTCATGGGGCCGGGGCTGAAGGTCATGGTGGCGCAAAACAGCAAAAAGTAGAGAAACGACGACAGGGTTAACGCACTTGTCATGGCCAGGGACCTTGAATTAAGAGAACAACAGCAACGGGGCGAGCGCCTCAAGCGCCCGCCCCAGGCCGGTCAGGCGACGGCGATTTCAGTGGTCAGGGACTCGCGGTACATCACCGCCAGGTCAGCCAGCGCGGCCTTGGCGGTCTGGTTACGGGTTTCGAACGCCACCAGGCCCTTCCAGTTGGTCTCGACAATGGCCTGCACTACATCGGCGTAATCACAGTTACCGTCATGGATCCCGAAGTGCTGGTCTTGCACGCCGTTGTTGTTGCTGAAAGAGATGCCCTTGATCAGGTGGTGATACTTGCGCACCACTTCTGCCGGCAGGCCGTTCTCAATGTTGGCGTGGCCGGCATCGAGGAAGAAGTACACATTGCGGTGGGCTTGCAGGCGCTCGAACACAAAGGCGTATTCCGCTTCATGGGTAAAGATGTAGTGGAACGGCCGATAGTTGACGTAGTTGGACAGGTTTTCCAGGTAGATATCCGTGCCCTTGGCCTCGGCGTATAGCGCCAGTTCCTGCACTGACTTGAGGTAATGCTCCAGGGCAACCTTCTTGGCCATCAGCACCATTTTCGGCTCGACGATGCAACCGCCGTGAATGATCAACGGCGCGCCCAGGCGGCTGGCGATGTCGATTTCTTTCTTCACATACTCCACGGCCGCGCTACGGAAGGCTTCGACATCACTGCCCAACGGCGCCTTGAAGTTGCCGTGGAAAACCGGCTTGACTCCAGTGGCCGCGATTTGCGCCTGCAGGCTTTCGATACGCGCCTCGGTCCAGTCATCGACCATTTCGCCAAACAGGCTGCCGTCGATGTACCAGTGGGTGCAGTCGCCTTCGATGGCGGTTTGCAGGCCCTTTTCGGCACCCAGGTATTTCTGGTGGGCCACACCGGTGCAGAACGGTACGGTGGCGTTGATCAGTTTGCTTTCCATGGAGCGATTCCTTTCGTTGATGGAGTGTCAGGCGAATTGACGTTCAGGAAGATTGATGGCCATGAAATCAGCCTTGGTCACGCCGCAATCCGGGCATGTCCAGTCGTCAGGCACCTCTTCCCAAGGGGTGCCTGCGGGAATTCCGTCCTCCGGAATACCCAATTCTTCTACGTACATAAAACCGCAGGGTGCGCACATATAAGTCTTCATGGAAATGCAGAATCCATTGCTCAGGTGTAGGAAATTTCGCCATCTCCTGGCGAGATGCCGCGCAGTCTAGGGGAGTGGCATTGCGCAAGGCAGGTAAAGTAATGCCTAATCCGGCCTAACTTCACCGGTAAAAGCACCGGCAAACACAAGGACGCGTCATGTTTGTATCCGCCATCGCTTTTGTAGAAGGCACCCCCAAAGTCCAGCAGATCGTCGAAGCGTTCAGCCAGGCCATCGAGAACGGCGAATGGGCCCCGGGCAGCAAGTTGCCATCGGTACGGGAATTGACCCAGGTGCTGGGCGTCAGCAAGTTCACCCTCAATGAGGCGCTGGACCGCCTGCGCGGGCGCCATTTGCTCACCTCAAGCCAGGGCCGTGGCTACTTCGTGGAGATGGACAGCGCCCGGCCGGCGACGGCGACCTGGGTCGACTTGTTGCCCCAGGACCTGCTCAGCGTATTGCGTCGCCCGCTGGTCACCGCCAGTGGCGAACTGCGCCCCGGCGGTGGGCACTTGCCGGAGGACTGGCTCAATGGCGAAGCGATCCGCCAGGCCATGCGCAGCGTGGTGCGTGCGCCGTCGCTGCGCATCGCAGGCTTGGGCACGCCGGCCGGGTTATTACCGCTGCGCCAGGCGCTGCAACAGAAATTGCACGGTGAAGGTTTGTCGGTACCCGTGGAACAAATCATCACCACGCCCAACACCGTACAGGGCCTGGACATGCTCATGCGTCTGCTCGCCCGCCCTGGCGACACGGTGTTGCTCGACGCGCCGTGCTATTTCAACTTCCACGCCAACCTGGCGCTGCACGGCGTCAAGGTTGTCACCATTGATCGCCGCCCCGATGGGTTCGATTTCACGGCCCTCGAACAGTTGCTGGCCGAACACCGCCCCAGCCTTTACCTGACCACCAGCGTTCTGCATAACCCCACCGGGCATTCCTTCAGCCCCAGCCAGGCGTTTCGCCTGCTGCAACTGACCCAGCAATATCACTGCCATATCGTCGAGGATGATCTGTATGGCGACCTGCACCCCAACCCACCCCCACGCCTGGCCGCCGTCGCCGGGCTGGAGCAGGTCACCTACCTGTCAGGGTTCTCCAAGATCCTGAGTGCCAACACCCGCGTCAGCTACGTCGTGGCCGCGCCGCAACTGGCCGCCAACCTCACCAATATGAAATTGATGAGCGGCGGCGTGACCTCCGAACTGTTCGAGCAGATCGTCTACCGCATGCTCAGCGAAGGCAGCTACGCCAAACACCGCAAACGCATGGTGCAGCGCCTGCTGGAAGCCGGAGGGCGCGTCGAACAATGGCTCAAACGCTGCGGGTGCGAACTGCCCATGGCGTATGAAGGCGGGATGTTCATCTGGGCGCGCCTGCCGAAAGGGGTGAACGGCGAACTGCTGGCCCAGGAGGCATTGAAACGCAGCATGGTGCTGGCGCCCGGTGCGTTATTTGGCTACGACCCGGCCCATCGCGATTCAATGCGCTTCAATGTGGCCCACAGTGACGAACCACGAGTGCAGCGGGTGTTTGAGGCGCTGTTGCTGCATGGTGTGGCACACAAAAGCAAAAGCGGCCCAACGTAACCACGATGCGAAGCGAGTAGCTCTTGATCTGCTTTTGATCTTGATCTTAAGCGCCCCGTCAAACCACGCTGGCCGGAATTCGACAGGGATTTGGGGGGTAAACCGGCAGGGATGCCGGTTTAGCCGCCCCGCGCCATGGATGGCGCGTGGCGGCGGCCCCCCAAATCACTGGCGGATTACGGGCACACCGAGCCTAGGCGAGGTGCCGAGTGGTGGGGCAAGAGCCCTTT
>NZ_NKRF01000121.1:0-11539 GCF_003408955.1 Pseudomonas sp. GL93 | reverse complement strand
TCATTTGAGAGTGTGGAGCAACTGGCATCAGGCTTAGAGGATTACATCACCTACTACAACCAAGACCGCATAAGCCTCAGACTGAATGGCTTGAGTCCGGTACAGTTTCGGACCCAGGCACTAAATCAATAGCGTCTCCTGTCCAACTTTTGGGGGGCAGTTCACGTTGGGGCGGAACCCTAAGTGGCCGTTACCGCAGGAATGGATATGTACTCGGTCTGACACCCTGTGTCGGCTGGCTGGCCGTCTTCGCAGGCCAGCCAGCTCCCACAGTTGGAACGCGGGGCGTCAGGTGGATAGGTGGCGGCTGGCTGGCCGCCATCGCAGGCAAGCCAGCTCCCACATATTGCAGCCGTTCATCACAGGGTGTAGGCGATGCCCACCTGCACAGTTCGCGGTGCACCGGGGTAAGCGTAGATATTGCCGAACGCGCCTTCTTCATACTCACGGTTGAACAGGTTCTTCACATCCAGGTTCAAGCGCACCTGCTCATTGACCTTGTAGTAACCGAGCAGGTCGACCACGGTATAGGCGTCCATGGAGAATGCCGTATTGGCGGTCTGGCCGGCGCGTTGGTCGACGTATTTGCCGCCGGCGCCCAGGCCCAGGCCTTTGAGCGCGCCGTCCTGGAACTCGTAGACGTTGAGCAGGCTGAAACTGTTGCGCGGGATGTTCATCAAGCGAGTGCCGGAGCGCAAAGTGTTATCACGGGTGACTTCGGCATCCACGTAGGCATAGCCGCCGATTACGCGCCATTCGGGCGTGAGGTTGCCTGCCACATTGAGGTCGAAGCCCCGACTGCGCACCTGGCCAGCCGCGACACTGAAGGTATTGTCCACGGGGTCGGTGGTCAGCACGTTTTTCTTCTCGATCTGATAGATCGCCGCATCAACGCTCAACTGCCGGTCCAGCGCCTCCCACTTGATACCCATCTCGTAGGACTTGCCTTTCTCCGGCGCAAAACCACCACCTTCCCGGCTGGCGCCAGTGTTGGGTTTGAACGAACGTGCGGCGTCAGCATAGACCGCGACGGTGTCGGTGAGGTCGTAGATCACACCCACGCGCGGGGTGACGGCGTTGTCGGCGGCCTGCCAGCTTTTACCAACATAGTTCTGGTAATCATGCTCAAAACGCTCAAAGCGCGCACCGGCCAGCACTTTCAAACGTTCAGTCAGGGCAACCTGGTCCTGCACGAAGGCCGCGTAGGTCTTGAGGTTTTCCTTATCGTGGGTCGGCGTTCGGGTCAGCGCCGGACGGGTTTGACCGTACACCGGGTTAAAGATGTCAATTGGATAGGTGCCCGCCGCGGCGCTGGAGCGCTGGATAATCGACTTGTAGTCGTAGTCCTCGTACTCGATACCGGTAAGCAAGGTGTGATCAAACCCGCCCGTGGAGAAGTGCCCAGTCAGGTTGAGCTGATAGTCCTTGTCAGTCCATTCCAGCTTGCGGTAGTTGAAGTTGCGTTGCAGGGTGCGGCCATCGGCGCCCAGGCTGCCCGGCCCGTTGGCTTCGATGGCATTGCCTTTCAAGCTGCCGTCCAACCACTGGAAACCGCCGCCCAGGGCCCAGTTGTCGTTCAGTGCATGCTCGAAACGCAACTGCGCCATGTTGTTGTCGTTGTGCAGCTTGCCAGCGTCCTTGTCGCCCCAGAACGTATCACGCGAGGGCGTGCCTCGCTGATTGGGGAAGCGCGTCAGGCCACGGTCCAGCGGGTGGTTGTTGCGCATGAAGTCGCCTTCGAAGGTCACCTTGGTGTCATCGGTGGCCTGCCAGGTGATCACCGGTGTCACGCCGTAGCGTTCCGTCTCGACATGATCGCGGAAGGTGTCGCCGCCCTCGCCCACTACGTTCAGGCGATAGGCCAGGCGGCCGTCCTCGTCCAGCGGGCCGGAGGCATCCAGGGTGCCGCGCTTCATGCCCTGGTCATTGAGCTGGCTGCCCAGGGTGACGGTGCGTTCGGCCAGCGGCTGCTTGGACACCACGTTGAAGGTGCCACCTGGGTCGCCACGGCCGTAGAGCATGGTCGCGGGGCCGCGCAGCACTTCAAGACGCTCGATGGTGTTGGCGTCCGGCATGTTCGGGTAACCGCGGTTGATCGGGAAGCCGTTGCGGTAGAACTCACCGGTGGTGAAGCCGCGCACGGTAAAGGTGGTCAGGCCCTGGCCGCCGAAATTATTGGCACGGCCCACACCTCCAGCGTAATCGAGGGCATCCTGCAGGCGCGTTGCACCGAGGTCTTCGACCACGTCCCTGGACACCACGCTGATGGACTGCGGGGTTTCATGAATGGCAGTGTCGGTGCGCGTCGCACTGGCTGAGCGTGTGGCGTGGTAGCCCTGCACGGGGCCTTGGGCCGACTCAAGGTCCGCGGTCGCGGTCACATTGGTGGCTTGCAGCTCGATACTGGCATTCTCGGCAGGCACTTGCTCTGCCCACACGAAAGGGGAAAACGCCTGGAGCACACAGATGGAAATCAGGGTACGACGCATGGGTGTAGAACCTAGTGAATAAGCCAGATGGGGCGGCAAACCTGCCAAGAATTCGCCGCGCATCATATATCAGGGCATTCTCGTTTGATATCGGTTCTCATTTGTTATTTTTTGCGTATCTGCTGTGTGTCCAGTGGATAACGCAAAAACCACAGGCGAAAAAAAGCCACTCAATCGAGTGGCTCATGCAACGCGCAGGCGTACCTCAGCGATAGCGTTCCAGCCAGTGCGCGTAAGGCGCCGGCAAGGTCCAGGAGGACTTGTCCACGCCCAGCTCCTTGGCAGCAAAGTAGGCCCAATGCGGGTCAGCCAAATGTGCGCGCCCCACCGAAACCAGGTCCAGGTGCCCGGCCTGCAGTGCGCCTTGCGCCAGTTGCGGCGTGCCGAAGCCCCAAGCCGAGGTCACCGGAATACCGGCTTCACGGCGTACACGCTCGGCGATTGGCCCCATGAAAGCTGGGCCCCATGGGATGTTGGTGTCAGGAATGGTAAAGCCGACGCTGACGCTCAACAGGTCCAGGCCACCGTCCTTGAAACGGCGGGCCAGTTCAATGGACTCGGTGAGGGTCTGCTCATCACGGCCGTCGTATTCGATCACACCGAACCGGGCGGTGAGCGGCAGGTTTTCCGGCCAGACTTCACGCACCGCAGCCAGGGTTTCGAGGAGGAAGCGGCTGCGGTTGTCGAAGCTGCCACCGTAGGCATCGGTACGCTGGTTGGAATGCTCAGAGAAAAAGCTCTGGCCCAGGTAGCCGTGGGCGAAGTGCAGTTCGATCCATTCAAAGCCGGCATCGCGAGCGCGGCGGGCCGCGTCGACGAAGTCCTGCTGCACGCGGGCAATGTCTTCCAAGGTCATGGCACGCGGTACGTTAGGCAGGTTGGCACCGAACGCGATGGCAGAGGGGGCGATGGTTTCCCAGCTACGGGCATCAGAGGCCGGGATGTGGTCATCACCTTCCCAAGGGCGATTGGCACTGGCTTTGCGGCCGGCGTGGGCGATCTGGATGCCCGGCACCGAACCTGCGGCCTTGATGGCCTTGACCATGGGCACGAATGCCTGGGCGTGGGCGTCGCTCCAGATCCCGGCGCAGCCTGGGGTGATGCGTCCTTCAGGGGCGACCGCGGTGGCCTCAACCACCAGCAGGCCGGCGCCACCACGGGCCATGCCGGCCAGGTGGACGTGGTGCCAGTCGTTGACCATGCCGTCGTCGGCCATGTATTGGCACATCGGTGGGATAGCAATGCGATTGCGCAAGGTCACATCTTTGAGTTTGAACGGTTCGAACAAAGCCGACATTGAGAACTCCAGGAAGGGGTGGGTGATTCGATAGTTCGATGGTAATCGAACTATGGTATTGAGCGCTACCCCCCTGTTATGATCCGCCCCATGCGAGCCTTCAAACACCCTACCCCGCAAGAATTGACGCTTGAGCGTGTGCTGTACGCCTTGAGCGACCCCGTGCGCCTGGACATCGTGCGCTACCTGGCCAACGTGCCAGAGGCCACCTGTGGCGAACTGGACGGAGGGCGGCCCAAGTCCAGCATGTCCCATCACTTCCGGGTATTGCGCGATGCCGGCCTGGTGCACACGCGCAATGTGGGCACCACCCATATGAACTCGTTGCGCCGTGACGAGCTGGAAAGCCGCTTCCCTGGGTTGCTGGCGAGCGTTCTGTCACAGCACTAGACGGCACGCGTCAGGACAAGACCGCTTGTAGCAATGCGCCGTCCAGGTGCACACAGTCCTTGCCATTGCGCTTGGCGCCGTACAGGTTCTTGTCCGCCATCTTGAGTACGGCCGACAACTCGTCGCCCGGCGAAAAACGCGCCATCCCTGCACTGCAGGTGTAATGGTGCGGCGCAGGCACACTGCTGCGGATCGCCTGCAACAAGTCCAGGGCATAATCACAGGCCACCTCCACATCGTCGCCCTGCAATAACACGCCGAACTCTTCCCCGCCGATCCGTCCAAAGCTGTAGCTGCCCTTGGCGTTTTTCAGGCACAGGGCCATGGCGCGCAGGATCTTGTCCCCCACGTCGTGGCCATACAGGTCATTTTTTTCTTTGAAACTGTCGATATCCAACATGATGAAGTAGCCGCCCTGCTCCCCACCGAGCAACTTCTCGAAGCTCTGCATAAAGGCGCGCCGGTTGAGGATGGACGTCAGGTAATCGGTCTCGGCCAAGGCGCGAAACTCACTTTCCACCAGCAATACCGAACGCAGGTTCTTCAAGTAGGAATAACTCAAGATAAACCCGATGGACACCGACGCCGCGCAGAACAGCAGCAAAAACACCTCGGTGCCAGCATCTATATCCGCCTGCATGGGCGGCCACAGGATCAGCCAGATCAATAGCGCATCGGCTAGGTAATCCTGGACACTGATAAACAAGATCGCACTGCCCACCACCAGGGTCACGGCTAACGGCAAGCTATAGATACGCAACTCTTCATTCAGACGAATCAGATAGGCGAAGCCGACGGATAACAACACCATATAGATGACCCCCAGCACTCGCCAGAGCAGAAAGTTCGCGGTGGTCGCATGTACCCGGCAAACAATCAGCAGGCCCACCGTGACGCCCAACATATAAAGATCCAACTTCAGGGTCGGCGGAATCAGGAGCATGCCGACCCAGGCAATGATCCCTACCCATTCGGCTTGGGTCACCGCAGGTGACAACAAACTGCGCATTCTGGGCCGCAACTTCAAGTTAGCAGGCATCCTTACGCTCCCATCTCAATAGCATGCAGGCCCATCGCAAATGAAAAGGCCATGAACCGCTTTACCAGGCTGGCAAAGGGTGGCAGAACTTCCAGCCGGGTTTTGGAGTGGGCTTTGAAATAACCCTTTTCAACCCCCTCCTGCACCATACGGATAATGTGGGTCTTGGACACGGAAAGTTGCTTGGCCAAGGCCAGGTAGGAAGATGACCGGAAGGTGGCGCGGTCGTTCTCAGGGGCAAAGGCGTCGTTGTAGATCGCCAGCATCAACAGATGGCCGGCGTCGCGCTTCACCAGCCAATAACATTCGGGCAGCAAGACATCCACCGTCAATTCGGCCGCGAGAATCATGGCAAAACCCTTGAAATAGAGCGCCAGGAACTCGCGGTCATCCAGGTCGCGCATCTGCCGGAACACTTCCCTTTCGGGGTAGAGCAGCGCCAACGACTCAGTGAGGGCGGTGAGCATCAACCGCGCTTCGCGGCAGGCTTCATCCGAGGGTGCATACACCCTGAAGCGACTGTCTTCGGGGTGCGGCGCAACCTCCATGAAACCCAGGGCCCGGAACAGCAAAAAGATCGATTCCAGGCTGTTTTTCGAACAATATTTGCGCGTTACGCACAAGGCTTTAACTTCTGCCAACAACGGCAGCGGTGTGGAAAAGTATTGGCTCAATAATGCAAACGACACCATCAAGCGGCTGTATTTAAGGGCACTCTTGTAGAAAAACGGTCGTCTCGAATAGGGCACGAGCAGCACGTGGTAATGCGCTCTCATGCACGATTCAAAATCCTTATGACGTTCGAGCGCTTGCGCGGTATTACACATAGCCAACTTCAACGAACTGACACGCATGAAAGAGCCCTGATCATCCAACTTGATGCCACTGATCTCAGCTACGAAATCCCTGCAGCCCGGCCCCAAAACAAATCACTTCAAAATTCCTGCCATTAATGGCTTTTTGCCTCGAACGCAATGTACAGCGATTGCCGGACAAGACGTCATCAGTACCAAAGTTGTTCCACAGTCAAATGCCCCATGGCACACACTTACGCGCAACCTTTGGTTACATTCTCTCCGCCTGGCGGTTAGAGGACTAATCGATTCAGCACCCTGCGAACCTTCCTTCCTCGGCGGCGTCGTAACAGGGGATTATTGCCAACCGCCCGCCGCGAGGTTCTCGTTTGAAAGCTGCCCTTCTGAAGAAATACCGCCTGATCATCAAGACCATGGGCTATGTGGGCTGGGCGTTGTTCTGGCTGTTGTTGTGGGATGTAGCGGTGACGGTGGATTTCATGCTGTTTCTCACCGCCAAGATCAATTTGCCGCTGATGCCCCTGACCTTGCTCGGCTCGGCACTGGTGGTGCTGATCAGTTTTCGCAACAGCAGCGCCTATAACCGCTGGTGGGAAGCACGCACGCTGTGGGGTGCGATGGTCAACAACTCGCGCAGTTTTGCCCGGCAAGTACTGACCCTGCTCGATGACGCCCCTGGTGAGGTGAACCCGGTGAAGTCGACGCTGTTGCGCCGTCACGTGGCTTACGTCAATTGCCTGGCTGCGCACCTCAAGGGCCAGCCGTGCCCGGAAGAAGTGCGAGCCTTTATCCCCGCCGAAGAATTTGCGCGCAACGGCGCCACCAATAACTTTGCCAATGACATCCTCACCGGCTCAGCCTCGTTGTTGGCGCGCGAATACCAGGCCGGGCGCCTGGACAGTATTCGCCTGGCGCGGTTGGAGTCGACCCTGGTGGACCTCTCCAACGCCCAGGGCGGCATGGAGCGGATTGCTAACACGCCACTGCCCTACCCTTATGTGTATTTCCCGCGGCTGTTCATTTCGCTGTTCTGCCTGATCGTGCCGGTGGGGCTGGTGGAATCCCTCGGTTGGTTCACGCCGCTGGCCTCCACAGTCGTGGGCTTCATGCTGCTGGCCATCGAACGCATCGGTACCGACCTGCAAAGCCCGTTCAATTCCAGCGAACACCAGATCCAGATGGAAAGCATCTGCGAAACCATCGAGAAGAACCTGCAGTCGATGCGCCGCGATGCCCTGGTCGGTGACCCGATCGCCTGATTCCCCCTCCTCAAGTGCCAACTCCCTCGGCCGATATACCGAGGGTACGCATGGCCTCGCCTCTCACAAAAACGCCTGCGACACGCAGTAGCCATTTTTCTCCCCTTGCCAAAACTATAAATACCCGCGGGTGAAGTCATGAATATCAAGCAGAAGCTGACATGGGCGTTTGCGGCCATCGCGTGCGTGCCGGTCATCCTGGTCGCCATTATCGTGGTGCTGAACCTGCGCGAGGGTGCACTGGCCAACTTCCTCGACAGCAGCGGCCGCGAGATCCGCCAGATCGACAACGGCATGCAGCAGTTTTTCGACGGCATCAGCCAGAATGTCGACTTCGTCGCCAAGGATCCCCGCGTGATCGCGGCCAAGAACCTGAAGAACTACGCCGGCGCCGATGCAGCGCAAATTCCGCTGACGCCGACCAACACAGAACTGCTGGCGATTTTCGATCAGTTCGCCAAGAGCCACCCCAGCACCGCCTACCTGTCCCTGGGCCTGAGCGATGGCGGCTACGCCAGTTGGCCGGACGACGCCAAACTGACGCAATACGACCCGCGCACCCGCCCCTGGTACCAGGCCGCCATCGCAGCGCCAGGCAAGACCGTGCGCACAGGCGCCTACTACTGGGCCCCGGACGATGTGGTACTGATCGGCACCGTGCGCACCGTCGCGGATGCCACGGGCAATGTGCTTGGGGTGGTTGGCCTGGACGTGTCGCTCAAGCAACTCACCGAGCTGGTGCGCACCATCAAGCTGGGCGACAGCGGCTACCTGATGCTGGTGGAAGCCGACGGCAACGTGCTGGTGGACCCCAGCGATGCCACGCACAATTTCAAGCCACTGGCAGGCCTGGGAGCGAACTACGCCGAACTGGCCAAGCACGGCGGTGGCGTGACCGAGGTGAGCATCAATGGCGTGGCCTACATGGCTAACGTGGTCAGTTCCAAAGACCTGGGCTGGCGCTTTATCGGCCTGATCAAGCGGGACGAAGTGATGGCCGGCTCCACTCGCCTGACGTGGTTGATCGCAGCGATTGCCGCTGTATTGGCCGTAGTGTTCGCAATCGTCGGCGCCAGTTTCGCCCGTGTGATCGTGCGCCCGATTCGCGGCGTGGCCGACGGTTTGCAGGAAATCGCCGAAGGTGAAGGCGACCTCACGCGCCAGCTCAAGGTGCAGGGCAAGGACGAAACCGCCAGCCTGGCCGGCTGGTTCAACCAGTTCCTGAGCATGATCGCGCAATTGGTGCAGCGCATCGGCAACGCCTCCTCAGACCTGCAAACCGCCGCCGCCGACACCAGCGCCGTGGCCAACAATATGAACCAGGCCGCCGGCCGCCAGCGCGAAGCCGTGGAACTGGTGAGCACCGCGTTTAACGAGATGGTCGCCACCGCCAACGAAGTCGCGCGTTCATGCAGCGCCGCCGCCACGAGTGCCGATGAGGGCTATCGCGACGTGCACACCGGCCAGCAGCACATCGGCGAAGCCACCGGCAGCGTGCTCAAGCTCAGCGAAGACCTGCAAAAATCCACACAGACCATGCAGTTGCTCGAGCAAGACAGCCAGAACATCAACACCATCCTCGACACCATCCGCTCGATTGCCGAACAGACCAACCTGCTGGCGCTCAACGCCGCAATCGAAGCCGCGCGCGCTGGGGACCAGGGCCGCGGCTTTGCGGTGGTCGCCGATGAAGTGCGTGCACTGGCGCGTCGCACCGCCGACTCCACCGGCGAAATCGACAGCCTGCTGGGCAACCTCGCCCGCCGCACCCAGGAAGTCACCCAGCAGATGCAAGGCAGCTTGCTGGTGTCCAACACGAGCGTTGCGCGCATCCAGCAGGCCCGCGACAGCTTCGACAAGATCCGTGGTTCGGTGGACTCGATTCGCGACCAGAACACCCAGATCGCCACCGCCGCCGAAGAACAGCACCAGGTGGCCGAAGAGATCAACCGGCATATCGCGCAGATCCACGCCGACGCGCAATTGGTGGAAGGCTTTGCGCACTCGGCGCAGACCGGTTCAGGGCGGCTGACTGATATTTCCGGCCAGCTCAATGGGCTGGTGGGCCGCTTCAAGTTCTGATGCCCGCCCATTAAAAAGCAGCGCTGTACCGTGGCGAGGGAGCTTGCTCCCGCTGGGCTGCGTAGCAGGCCCCTTCTTTTAAACAAAGAGCGGGGCCGCTTCGCGCCCCAGCGGGAGCAAGCTCCCTCGCCACAGGGTACCAGCGGCCCTGCCCATCATCGCAGTACCTGTAACAGTCTATTGCAGGACTCAAATGTACTAACCGGTTACTTATCTTGCTAAAATCGCGTCTTTGCCCTCTCTCACTCGAGTCCATTCGACATGAAACGAGCATCGCGCGCCGCTGGCGTCTCTAGATTCTTACTCCTGGGCCTGGGCGTCGTCATCGCCCTGCTCGGCCTTGCGCTTGCCGTCGGCGGCGCCAAACTGGTCAGCCTGGGAGGTTCCTGGTACTTCCTGCTGGGCGGCGTGGTCATGGCCATTTCCGGGCTGCTGATTGCCCGCTGCAAGCCGGCCGGCGCCTGGTTGTTCGCCGCGTTCCTGGTGGCTACTGCCGTGTGGGCGGTGGCCGACGTGGGCCTGGAATACTGGCCGCTGTTCTCGCGACTGTTCATGTTTGCGGTGATTGGCGTGGTGGTGGCGCTGGTGTATCCATTGCTGGCCGGCAAACCGGCGCGGGGTGCCTATGGCGTCGCCGCCGTGTTGGCGCTGGGCGTGGCGGTGGCGGCGGGCAATATGTTTGTCGCGCACCCAAGCGTTGCGCCCACCGGTGCAGGCCCGGGCGTTACCCCGGTGGCTGCGGCCGATGCACAGAAAGATTGGGCCCACTACGGTAATACTGAAGGTGGCAGCCGTTTCGCCGCGCTGGACCAGATCAACCGCGACAACATCGACAAGCTCAAAGTCGCCTGGACCTACCACACCGGCGACGTGGCCATCAGCGACGGCAACGGTGCCGAGGACCAGCTGACGCCCCTGCAGGTCGGCAACAAAGTGTTTATCTGCACACCGCACAACAACCTGATCGCGTTGGATGCCGACACCGGCAAAGAACTGTGGAAGAACGAAGTCAACGCCAAATCGGCAGTGTGGCAGCGTTGCCGGGGCATGGCGTATTTCGACGCCAGCGCACCGATTGCCCAGCCGACCCAACCCAACAGCTCGCCGATCCTTGCCGCCAGCGTGCCTGCCGGTGCGCAGTGTCAGCGTCGCCTGTTGACCAACACTATTGATGCGCGCCTGATCGCCGTGGATGCCGACACCGGCAAGTTCTGCGAAGACTTCGGCACCCATGGCCAGGTGGACCTCAAGGCCGGCCTGGGCAATGTGCCGGACAGCTACTACCAACTGTCCTCGGCGCCGCTGATGGCCGGCACCACTGTAGTGGTCGGCGGTCGCGTGGCGGACAACGTACAGACCGATATGCCCGGTGGCGTGATCCGTGGCTTTGACGTGATCACTGGCCAGATGCGCTGGGCCTTCGACCCAGGCAACCCTGAAGACAAGCAGGCCCCGACGGGCGACGCCACCTACGTGCGCAGCACCCCGAACAGCTGGGCGCCGATGTCTTACGACCCGCTGATGAACACGGTCTTCCTGCCGATGGGCAGCTCCTCCACCGATATCTACGGCGTGGAACGCACCCAGCTCAACCACAAATACGGCGCTTCGGTGCTGGCACTCGACGCCTCCACCGGTGCCGAGAAGTGGGTCTACCAGACAGTCCACAACGACCTCTGGGACTTCGACCTGCCAATGCAGCCAAGCCTGATCGACTTCACCCCGCCAGGCAGCGACAAGGCCGTACCGGCCGTGGTCATCGGCACCAAGGCCGGGCAGATTTACGTGCTCGACCGCGCCACCGGCAAGCCGCTGACGGACGTGCAGGAAGTGCCGGTCAAAGCGGCGAACATTCCCAACGAGCCCTATTCCCTCACCCAGCCGAAATCCGTGGGCATGCCGCAGATCGGCGCACAAACCCTGACCGAATCGGACATGTGGGGCGCGACGCCGTATGACCAGTTGCTGTGCCGCATCGATTTCAAGGGCATGCGCTACGACGGCCTGTACACCGCGCCGGGCACCGATAAATCCCTGAGCTTCCCGGGTTCCCTGGGCGGTATGAACTGGGGCAGCATTTCCACCGACCCGGTGCACGGTTTTATCTTCGTCAACGACATGCGCCTGGGCCTGTGGATCCAGAGGATACCGTCGCAGAACAAGGCCCA
>NZ_NKRF01000052.1:0-11967 GCF_003408955.1 Pseudomonas sp. GL93 | reverse complement strand
GCTCTTGCCCCACCACTCGGCACCTCGCTTTGGCTCGGTGTGCCCGTAATCCGCCAGTGATTTGGGGGCCGCCGCCACGCGCCATCCATGGCGCGGGGCGGCTAAACCGGCATCCCTGCCGGTTTACCCCCCAAATCACTGTCGAATTCCGGCCAGCGTGGTTTAACGGGGCGCCTAAGATCAAGATCAAGAGCGGCTCGCTTCGCATCGTGGTTACCTATGGCTATCGCAGGCAAGCCAGCTCCCACAATTTGACTGTATTTACAGACTAAGGGTCAGGCTAACCGTGAAGTTGCGCGGCTCGCCGGGGTTGACCCAATAGTTGCTGTAGGACCGCTCGTAGTACTTTTCATTGAACAGGTTGTTGAGGTTCAGCCCCACCGTCACGTTCTGCGTGGCCTTGTAATGGGCCAGCAAATCCACCGTGTGGTAGGCGGGCAGTTCGAAGCCTGTGCCGGCTTCGCCTGAGCGGTCACCTACATAGGTAAACGCTGCGCCCAGGTCTGAGCCACGCAACGCGCCGTCCTGGAACTCATACACACCCAACACACTGCCACTGCGCTTGGCCACGCCGAGAATGCGGCTGCCCGTGGGGATGGTTTTGTCGCCCTTGGTCACTTCGGCGTCGATGTAGGCCAAGGCGCCGATCACGCGGACTGCGTCGGTCACTTGCCCGGTTACTTGCAGGTCGAAGCCCTGGCTGCGGGCCTTGCCCATGGCGCGGTTGAGGTTGGTCGCCGGGTCCAGGGTCAGCACGTTTTCCTTTTCGATATGAAAGGCCGCCAGGGTGGCGCTGAGGCGGTCGTCAAACAGCTCGCTCTTGATTCCCACCTCATAACCCACGCCTTCTTCGGGCTTGAAGGACTTGCCACCGGCATCCAGGCCGCTATTGGGCTTGAACGAGGTGGAGGCGTTAGCAAAAACGCCGACTTCTGGCGTGAGCTGGTAGAGCAGGCCGGCACGTTGAGTGAAGGCGTCGTGGGTTTGACGGCCCTTTGCGTGGTTGCGGGTGAAGTCGTCGGTGCTTTGTTCGAAGTGTTCGAAGCGCGCACCGATCATGCCGCGCAGGCGGTCGGTGAAGATGATCTGGGCTTGCAGGTTCAGTGCGTGGCTTTTGGTCTGTTCGAAGAAGTCGGTGCCGGAGCGTTTGCCGTTGGGTTTGGGCTGGCCATACACCGGCTTGTAGATGTCGATGGGATAGTCGCCAGCGATCGCCGTCACGCGCTCTTTCTTGCGGTAATCCTCGTATTCGGTACCGATCAACAGTTCATGTTGCCAACTGCCTATATCGAACACCCCGCGCAGTTCCAGCTGGGTGATGCTGTCATGCCAGCCCGTGGAGCGCTCCCGGTAGCGGCGATTGACGCTGTGGCCGTCTGCGTTCAACGCCCGGCTTTCCGAAGCATCGCCCCACAGGCTGCCTTGCTTGTAGTGGCTGGCCAGACGCAGTTTCCAGGCGTCATTGAGGTGGTGTTCCAACGCTGCCTGAATGCGGTTGTTGTGGTTGCGGATATTGCCGTCGTTGGGCTCGCCGAGGAAAGTGGAATGGGACATGCCGGTGTTGGCGACGATGCCTCGGTCGAAGGTGGAACTGTGGCGCACGAACTCACTTTCCACCAGCAGGGTGGTGTCCGGGTCCAACTGCCAACTGAAGGAGGGCGCGACGAACACGCGCTTGGCGTCGACGTGATCGCGAAAACTGTGGTTGTCTTCAACGGCCAGGTTCACTCGCGTCAGCACGCGCCCCTCGCTGTCCAGCGGCGTATTCACATCCAGCGCGGTGCGGTAGCGGTCCCAACTGCCGGCGCTGGTCTGCAATGTGGTGAAGGGTTCGGGCTGGGGCTTCTTGGTGACGATATTCACCGTGCCACCGGGATCGCCACGCCCATAGAGGCTGGCGGCTGGGCCCTTGAGCACTTCGATGCGCTCGATATTCGCTGCGTCCGGGGTGCTGGGGTAACCGCGGTTAGCGCTGAAACCATCCTGGTAGAACTCGGACGTGGTGAAGCCGCGCACGCTGTATTCGTAGAGGGTCAGGCCGCCGAAGTTGTTTTGCTTGGATACGCCGCCGGCGAATTCCAGGGCGCGTTCAACGCTGGTACTGCCCAGGTCTTTGAGTACCGTGGCCGGAATCACGCTGATCGATTGCGGGATGTCGCGCAAAGCCGTGTCGGTCTTGGTCGCACTGGCAGAGCGGGTGGCACGGTAGCCGTCGACCGGGCCGGTGGCGGACTCATAGGCGTCGGAGGTGACGCTGATGGTGTCCAGTTCCAGAGTGTTTTCTTCGGCGTAGGCAGGGTCGAGCAGCAAACCCAGGGCCAGGCCGGCCAAGGGTACAAACTTTCGAGACGGCATGATAGAGCGTTCCAATAGCGATATTGAAACAATATAACATGCCTAATGAGAATGAATCGCTAAGAAATGTAGCCTTACAAGCGCCCGCGAACGGGCGCTTGGGTCGCGACGGTTATTGCTCTTCTTTCACGGGCGCGGTCGCCGGTGGTGGGCGCAGGCCGATTTCCGCCGACAGTTTGATCTCCTTACCGTTGCGCATCACCAGGATCGCCACCTTGTCGGTCGGCTTGATCCGCGCCACCTGGTTCATCGACTTGCGGCCATCACCCGCCGGGGCGCCGTCGATGCTGAGGATCACATCGCCCAGTTGCAGGCCGGCTTTCTGCGCCGGGCCGTCGCGGAAGATCCCCGCTACCACGATGCCTGGACGCCCGGTCAGGCCGAATGACTCGGCCAGTTCCTTGGTCAAGGGCTGTACTTCAATGCCCAGCCAGCCGCGAATCACCTGGCCGTGCTCGATGATCGACTTCATCACTTCCATCGCCAGCTTCACCGGGATCGCAAAGCCAATGCCCTGTGAACCGCCGGACTTGGAAAAAATCGCGGTGTTGATGCCGGTCAGGTTGCCATTGGCGTCCACCAGCGCACCGCCGGAGTTGCCGGGGTTGATCGCCGCGTCGGTCTGGATGAAATCTTCGTAGCTGTTAAGGCCCAACTGGTTACGCCCGGTGGCGCTGATGATGCCCATGGTCACCGTTTGCCCCACCCCGAACGGGTTGCCGATGGCCAGCGCCACATCGCCCACGCGCAAACCGTCGGAGCGGCCGAGAGTGATGGCCGGCAGGTTCTTCAAATCAATCTTGAGTACCGCGAGGTCTGTTTCCGGGTCGCTGCCCACCACGCGGGCCAGGGTTTCGCGGCCGTCACGCAGGGCCACCACGATCTGGTCGGCGCCGGTGGTCACGTGGTTATTGGTGAGGATGTAGCCTTCAGGGCTCATGATCACGCCGGAGCCGAGGCTGGATTCCATGCGGCGCTGCTTGGGGCCGTTGTCACCGAAATAGCGGCGAAATTGCGGGTCTTCAAACAACGGGTGCGCGGGCTTGTTAATGACCTTGGTGGTGTACAGGTTGACCACCGCAGGGGCGGCGATGACCACGGCATCGGCATAGGTCACTGGACCCTGCACCACCGTGTTGGTCTGCGGCGCCTGTTGCAGGTTCACATCCAGTGTGGGCAGGCCCACCCACTGGGGATAACGCTGGATAATCAGCATCGCGATCAGCACGCCAGCCAACAATGGCCATCCAAAAAAACGCAGTGCCTTGAGCATCAAGTAAGTCCTGACAGGTTGCAGGGGGCGGGAGAGCGCCCATAATGTCGCGCATTATACGAGGCTGTGACGCCTGCGAACGGGATATTTAGGAGTCTTTTATGGCCGTGCCCCTTACTACCCTCGTCGAGGAAGCCGACCGCTACCTCGGCAGCGCCAAAATTGCCGATTACTGCCCCAATGGCCTGCAGGTCGAGGGCCGGCCCCAAGTGATACGCATCGTCAGCGGCGTGACCGCCAGCCAAGCCCTGCTGGACGCCGCCGTCGAAGCCAAGGCCGACCTGGTGCTGGTGCACCACGGTTACTTCTGGAAGGGCGAAAACCCATGCATCACCGGCATGAAGCAGCGCCGCCTCAAAACCCTGCTCAAGCATGACATCAGCCTGCTGGCCTACCACTTGCCCCTGGACCTGCACGCCGATGTCGGCAACAACGTGCAACTGGCTCGCCACCTGGACATCACCGTCGAAGGCCCGCTGGACCCCGGCAACCCAAAAATCGTCGGCCTGGTCGGCTCCCTGGCCGAGCCCTTGTCACCCCGTGACTTCGCCCGCCGCGTGCAGGAGGTGATGGGCCGCGAACCGCTGCTGATCGAAGGCAGCGAGATGATTCGCCGCGTTGGCTGGTGTACCGGTGGCGGCCAGGGCTACATCGACCAGGCGATTGCCGCCGGTGTCGATTTGTACCTGAGCGGTGAAGCATCCGAACAGACCTTCCACAGCGCCCGGGAAAACAACATCAGCTTCATCGCCGCCGGCCATCACGCCACCGAACGCTACGGCGTGCAGGCGTTAGGCGACTACCTGGCGCGGCGCTTTGCCCTGGAGCATCTGTTCATCGACTGCCCCAATCCGATCTAAAGCACAGCACTGAACACTGTGGGAGCTGGCTTGCCTTAATGCCAGTCAGTTAAGCGTGCATCGCCCTCTGTAGGAGCGAGCTTGCTCGCGAAAAACCGCAACGATAACGCGTGCTTCCTGAATGAACGCGGCGCCTATGAGTTTTTCGCGAGCAAGCTCGCTCCTACAAAAGCCTTAACTGACTGGCATTATGGCTTGCCTGCGATGGCATCACCTCGGTCAGCCTGAATCAGCGCGGCGCCTGTATCGCAGGCAAGCCAGCTCCCACATTGACCGAGTTGAGCGCCAAACTCGGCGGTATATTCATATATCGTTTCGGTCTAGCCGGTGCCCTAAATAGAAGAAGTTGCTGTGCTAGCATGCCTCGCTCGAACACGGCCCGCTGGCCGTCCATAAGATCGTTTTTCCGTGAGTAACCATGGTCGACAAACTGACGCATCTGAAACAGCTGGAGGCGGAAAGCATCCACATCATCCGCGAGGTCGCCGCCGAGTTCGATAACCCGGTGATGCTCTACTCGATCGGTAAAGACTCCGCCGTGATGCTGCACCTGGCACGCAAGGCCTTCTTCCCGGGCAAATTGCCATTTCCGGTGATGCACGTCGACACTCGCTGGAAATTCCAGGAGATGTACAAGTTCCGCGACAAGATGGTCGAGGAGCTGGGCCTGGACCTCATCACCCACATCAACCCCGATGGCGTGGCGCAGAACATCAACCCGTTCACCCACGGCAGTGCCAAGCACACCGATATCATGAAGACCGAGGGCCTCAAGCAGGCGCTGGACAAGCATGGTTTCGACGCAGCATTCGGCGGTGCCCGTCGCGATGAAGAGAAATCCCGTGCCAAAGAGCGCGTGTACTCGTTCCGCGACAGCAAGCACCGTTGGGACCCGAAGAACCAACGCCCGGAGCTGTGGAACGTCTACAACGGCAACGTCAACAAGGGTGAGTCGATCCGCGTGTTCCCGCTGTCCAACTGGACCGAACTGGACATCTGGCAGTACATCTACCTGGAAGGCATCCCGATCGTGCCGCTGTATTTCGCCGCCGAGCGCGAGGTGATCGAGAAGAACGGCACGTTGATCATGATCGACGACGACCGCATCCTCGAGCACCTGTCCGACGAAGACAAAGCCCGCATCGTCAAAAAGAAAGTACGTTTCCGCACCCTTGGCTGCTACCCGTTGACGGGCGCGGTGGAGTCCGAAGCCGAGACGCTGACGGACATCATTCAGGAAATGCTCCTGACGCGAACTTCCGAGCGCCAGGGCCGTGTCATCGACCACGATGGTGCAGGCTCGATGGAAGATAAAAAACGTCAAGGCTATTTCTAAGGGGCTGTCATGTCGCATCAATCTGATTTGATCAGCGAGGACATCCTCGCCTACCTGGGCCAGCACGAGCGCAAAGAGATGTTGCGCTTCCTGACCTGCGGCAACGTCGACGACGGCAAAAGCACCCTGATCGGGCGCCTGCTGCACGACTCCAAAATGATTTACGAAGATCACCTGGAAGCCATTACCCGCGACTCGAAGAAGTCCGGCACCACCGGTGACGATATCGATCTGGCGTTGCTGGTCGATGGCCTGCAGGCCGAGCGTGAGCAGGGCATCACCATTGATGTCGCCTACCGCTATTTCTCCACCGCCAAGCGCAAATTCATCATCGCCGACACCCCCGGCCATGAGCAGTACACCCGCAACATGGCCACCGGTGCGTCCACCTGTGACCTGGCGATCATCTTGATTGACGCCCGCTACGGCGTGCAGACCCAGACCCGTCGCCACAGCTATATCGCCTCGTTGCTGGGGATCAAACACATCGTGGTGGCCATCAACAAGATGGACATCAACGGTTTTGACCAAAGCGTATTCGAGTCGATCAAGGCCGATTACCTGAAGTTCGCCGAAGGTATCGCGTTCAAGCCAAGCACCCTGGCCTTCGTGCCGATGTCGGCGCTCAAGGGCGACAACGTGGTGAACAAGAGCGAGCGTTCGCCCTGGTACACCGGCCAGTCGCTGATGGAGATCTTGGAGACTGTCGAGATCGCCAATGATCGCAACTACACCGACCTGCGTTTCCCGGTGCAGTACGTCAACCGCCCGAACCTGAACTTCCGTGGGTTTGCCGGCACCCTGGCCAGCGGCATCGTGCACAAGGGCGACGAAGTGGTGGTATTGCCGTCGGGCAAGAGCAGCCGCGTCAAATCCATCGTCACCTTTGAAGGTGAGCTGGAACACGCAGGCCCAGGCCAGGCCGTGACCTTGACCATGGAAGACGAGATCGACATCTCCCGTGGCGACCTGTTGGTGCATGCCGACAACGTGCCGCAAGTGACCGACGCCTTCGACGCCATGCTGGTGTGGATGGCCGAAGAACCGATGCTGCCGGGCAAGAAATACGACATCAAGCGCGCCACCAGCTACGTGCCGGGTTCCATCACCAGCATCGTGCACCGCGTGGACGTAAACACCCTGGCCGAAGGCCCGGCGAGCTCGCTGCAGCTCAACGAGATTGGCCGGGTCAAGGTCAGCCTGGACGCCGCCATCGCCCTGGACGGTTACGACAGCAACCGCACCACCGGCGCGTTCATCGTGATCGACCGCTTGACCAACGGCACGGTGGCCGCGGGCATGATCATCGCGCCACCGGTGGGTCATGGCGGCGCTGCGCAGCACGGCAGCCTGGCGCATGTCGCCACCGAAGAGCGCGCCCTGCGTTTCGGCCAGCAGCCGGCCACGGTGTTGTTCAGCGGCTTGTCGGGCGCTGGCAAGAGCACTCTGGCCTATGCGGTCGAGCGCAAGCTGTTCGACATGGGCCGTGCGGTGTTCGTGCTGGACGGCCAGAACCTGCGTCACGACCTGAACAAAGGGTTGCCGCAGGACCGGGCCGGGCGTACCGAGAACTGGCGTCGTGCCGCTCACGTGGCGCGTCAGTTCAACGAAGCCGGCCTGCTGACCCTGGCAGCCTTCGTTGCGCCGGATGCCGAAGGCCGTGAGCAGGCCAAGGCGCTGATTGGCGCCGATCGCCTGCTGACCGTCTACGTACAGGCATCGCCGTTGGTGTGCGCCGAGCGTGACCCGCAAGGTTTGTACGCGGCCGGTGGGGATAACATCCCTGGCGAATCCTTCCCGTATGACGTGCCGTTGAATGCCGACCTTGTGATCGACACCCAGGCGTTGTCGCTGGAAGACAGCGTCAAGCAAGTGCTGGAACTGTTGCGTCAGCGCGGCGCGATCTAAGCTTTATTGCCGCACAAAAAAGCCCGCCACCGGTCACCCGGTGGCGGGCTTTTTACATATTCTCAAATGTGGACGCGGGCAATGTGGGAGCTGGCTTGCCTGCGATGGCGGACTGTCAGTTTATTTATCCTTAGCTGATCCACCGCTATCGCAGGCAAGCCAGCTCCCACATTAAATTGCATCCACATGTTGATCAGCGGCTGGCAGGAAAGTCTTTGTGCAGCTGTTCCAACAATGCATCCTTGTCTTGCCACAACTGGTTGATCCAGCCCTGGAACGCCAGCCG
Organism: Pseudomonas sp. GL93; assembly: GCF_003408955.1. NCBI lineage: Bacteria > Pseudomonadati > Pseudomonadota > Gammaproteobacteria > Pseudomonadales > Pseudomonadaceae > Pseudomonas > Pseudomonas sp. GL93. Next base: position 3,949 of record NZ_NKRF01000052.1, on the reverse strand, counting down.
ATAGTCCCCATCCTGCTCATAATTCTTGCCGATGAACTCAGCCGGGATCTGCACCTCTTCAAAGTGCACCACCACCTCCTTCACGTTACCGCACAGCAAATCCCAATAGCCTGGGCGCCCGGCAGGGTAGTGGATGGTCACATTGACCAGTGATTTGAGCTGCTCGCCCATGGCATCCAGCACAAACGCAATACCGCCCGCCTTGGGTTTAAGCAGGTAGCGAAACGGTGACTGCTGCTGCGCATGCTTGCCCGGTGTAAAGCGTGTGCCTTCAGCAAAGTTGAAAATCCCCACGGGGTTGTCGCGAAACTTCGCACAGGTCTTGCGCGTGGTTTCCAGGTCTTTGCCTTTCTTCTCCGGGTGCTTCTCCAAATAAGCCTTGCTGTAGCGCTTCATGAAGGGAAAGCCCAGTGCCCACCACGCCAGACCAATCACCGGTACCCAGATCAACTCTTGCTTGAGGAAGAACTTCAGGGGGCGAATGCGCCGATTGAGCACGTACTGCAATACCATGATGTCGACCCAGCTCTGATGGTTGCTGGTCACCAGGTACGAGTGCTGGTAGTCCAGGCCCTCAAGGCCGGTCAGGTGCCAGCGCGTACGTCGTACCAGGTTCATCCAGCCCTTGTTATTGGTAACCCAGGCTTCGTGGGTGTGGTTCATCAGCCATTCGCTCAGGCGCTTGGCGAATGGCAACGCCTTGAACAGCGCCACGATGAACAGGAACGAACACAGCAGGATCGTGTTCAGCGCCAGCAACAACGAAGCGATCACCCCGCGCACGGCGGCAGGTAGAAAATCCAGCATTTAGATATCCATGGGTCGGTTGGCGGCTTGGATCGCGGTCAGCGCGATGGTGTACACGATGTCGTCTACCTGGGCGCCGCGCGGCAGGTCGTTGACCGGCTTGCGCAGCCCCTGAAGCATCGGCCCCAGGCTCACGCAATCGGCGCTGCGTTGTACGGCTTTGTGGGTCGTGTTGCCGGTGTTCAGGTCCGGGAACACAAAGACGGTGGCCTTGCCTGCCACCTGGCTGTTGGGCGCCAGTTGTCGGGCGACGTTTTCGTTGGCGGCGGCGTCGTATTGCAACGGGCCGTCGATCAGCAGCGAGCTTTGTTGCTCGTGGGCGAGCAGGGTGGCTTCGCGGACTTTTTCTACCTCCTCGCCGCTGGCCGAGTCACCGCTGGAATAGCTGATCATCGCCACCCGTGGCGTGATGCCGAACGCGGCTGCCGAGTCGGCGCTTTGCAGGGCGATTTCCGCCAGTTCCGCAGCGCTTGGGTGCGGGTTCATCACGCAGTCGCCGTACACCAGCACCTGCTCGGGGAACAGCATGAAGAACACCGACGACACCAGGGTGCAGCCCGGCGCGGTCTTGATTAGCTGCAGGGCCGGGCGAATGGTGTTGGCGGTGGAGTGAATCACCCCGGAGACCAGGCCATCCACTTCGTCGAGGGCGAGCATCATGGTGGCGATCACCACGGTGTCTTCAAGTTGTTGCTCGGCCATGGGCGCGTTGAGGCTTTTGCTCTTGCGCAAGGCGACCATTGGCTCCACGTAGCGTTGGCGAATCAGGTCGGGGTCGAGAATCTCCAGACCTTCGGGCAGGTCGATACCTTGGGCGCGGGCAACGGCCTCCACATCCGCAGGCTTGGCCAGCAGCACGCAACGGGCAATGCCGCGGGCCTGGCAGATTGCGGCGGCCTGTACGGTCAGCGGCTCGCTGCCTTCGGGCAGCACGATACGTTTGTTGGCCGCCTGGGCGCGTTGGATCAACTGGTAACGGAACACCGCCGGCGACAGACGCATCTCCCGTGGCGTGCCGCAACGCTGGTGCAGCCAGCGCGCATCGAGGTGGCTGGCGACGAAATCGGTGATGATTTCCGCGCGCTCGCGGTCGTCGATGGGGATTTCCTTGTTGAGGCTATTGAGCTGGTTGGCGGTGTCATAGGAGCCGGTGCTCACCGACAACACCGGCAACCCGGCCTGGAAGGCGCCTCGGCACAGGTCCATGATGCGTGGGTCGGGCAGGGTGTCGCTGGTCAGCAGCAGCCCGGCCAGCGGCACGCCATTAATGGCGGCCAGGCTGACGGCGAGGATGATGTCATCGCGATCTCCCGGAGTCACCACCAACACGCCGGGTTTGAGCAGCTCGACAGTGTTACGCATGGTGCGTGCGCAAATGATGATCTTGGTCATGCGCCGGCTTTCGTAGTCACCGGCGTTGAGGATCTGCGCGCCCATCAGGTCGGCCACGTCGCGGGTGCGCGGGGCATTCAGCTCGGGTTGGTAGGGGATGCAGCCGAGCAGCCGGAAATCGCCGCTGCGCAACAGCGGCGAATGCTCCTTGAGGCGCGCCGAGAAGGCTTCCATGCTTTCGTCGGTGCGTACCTTGTTGAGGATTACGCCCAGCACTTTCGGGTCTTTGGGGCCGCCAAACAGTTGGGCCTGCAATTCCACACGGCCGGAAAGCTCGGTGAGCACTTCGTTTTCCGGCGCTGAGACCAGGATCACTTCCGCGTCCAGACTCTTGGCCAGGTGCAGGTTGACCCGTGCCGCGTAGCTGGCGCTGCGGGTCGGCACCATCCCTTCGACGATCAGCACGTCTTTGCCTACGGCTGCCTGTTGGTAAAGGGTGATGATCTCTTCGAGCAACTCATCGAGCTGGCCGTCACCGAGCATGCGCTCTACGTGAGCCAGGCCAAGTGGCTGCGGCGGTTTCAGGCCGTGGGTGCGCGCCACCAGCTCGGTGGAGCGTTCCGGCCCGGTATCGCCTGGGTGTGGCTGGGCGATGGGTTTGAAAAAACCGACTTTCAGGCCGGCCCGTTCCAGGGTGCGCACCAGCCCAAGGCTGATGGAGGTCAGACCCACACCAAAATCGGTGGGCGCGATAAAAAAAGTCTGCATGCGAATTCTCTGGAGGTGCCTGGCTTGGGTGGCGCTCTATGGGTGAGTGCCTACCGCGAATCAGGCGCCAAGGTTATCGTTATTCGTGCCCTTGCGCACACCAGCCGCACGCAAAGGCCTGGCCTATTTTTTCAAGGCGTTGCGCGGGGTCGAGCACCCAGGCGCGCGACTGCCAGGGCGGTTGGTGGCGCAAATGCTGGGTGTGGCCGCAGGACAACTCGGCCACCCAGTGCCCATCGTCGTCCTGATGAAAACCTGTGATCGTGACCGTTGATCGGCCCCGTCCGTCCGGGTTCCGTTCGCTTTCGGGCAAATCCTTGTTTAGACTTGTCCGTTCTTCATTCTTTTGCAAAAGGTCTCGCCCCATGACGATCGCCGCTAACAAGGCTGTCTCCATCGACTATACCCTGACCAACGACGCTGGTGAGGTCATCGACAGCTCCGCCGGCGGCGCGCCGCTGGTTTACCTGCAAGGCGCAGGTAACATCATCCCGGGCCTGGAAAAGGCTCTGGAAGGCAAGAACGTCGGTGACGAACTGACCGTCGCCGTAGAACCTGAAGATGCCTACGGCGAATACTCCGCCGAACTGGTCAGCACCTTGAGCCGCAGCATGTTCGAAGGTGTTGATGAGCTGGAAGTGGGCATGCAGTTCCACGCTTCCGCGCCGGACGGCCAAATGCAGATCGTCACCATCCGCGACCTGGACGGCGACGACGTCACCGTTGACGGCAACCACCCTCTGGCTGGCCAGCGCCTGAACTTCCAAGTGAAGATCGTGGCCATCCGCGACGCTTCCCAGGAAGAAGTGGCTCACGGCCACGTCCACGGTGAAGGCGGTCATCACCATTGATTGATGTTTTGATCAAGTGGTAGCAAAAACGCCCCGACTGGTTCGGGGCGTTTTTTTGCCCTGAGAATATCCCCGGTCAACTCTCTGTAGGAGCGAGCTTGCTCGCGAAAAACCTGAGAGCCCCGCTGGGCGCCAGGCTTCCCGCGTCATCGTTAACGATCTTCGCGAGCAAGCTCGCTCCTACAGTTTTC
>NZ_NKRF01000056.1:0-12162 GCF_003408955.1 Pseudomonas sp. GL93 | reverse complement strand
GTTCATCGGCTTGATGGCGTAGTCGCGGTTTTCCGACTGGGTAGTGAACATGTTGTCGGCGTAGTTGGCCCAGTGCCCGGATTTCTCCCACAGGCTGCGATCGACCACCTGTGGAGTCTTGATCTCCAGGTAACCGTTTTCGCGCTGCACCTTGCGCATGTACTGCTCAAGCACCTGGTACAGGGTCCAACCATTCGGGTGCCAGAACACCATGCCCGGCGCTTCTTCCTGAAGGTGGAACAGGTTCAGGCGCTTGCCGATCTTGCGGTGGTCGCGTTTTTCAGCTTCTTCGATGCGCTGGATATAGGCGGCCAGTTGCTTCTTGTCAGCCCAGGCCGTGCCGTAGATCCGTTGCAGCTGTTCGTTCTTCGCATCACCACGCCAGTAGGCACCGGACAGCTTGGTCAGCTTGAACGATTTGAGAAAGCGCGTGTTCGGCACGTGCGGGCCACGGCACATATCCACGTATTCTTCGTGGTAGTACAGCCCCATGGCCTGCTCGTCCGGCATATCTTCTACCAGACGCAGCTTGTAGTCCTCGCCACGTGCAGTAAACACGTCGATCACTTCGGCACGTGGGGTGACTTTCTTGATGACGTCGTAATCTTTTTCGATCAGCGCGTGCATGCGCTGCTCGATGGCCGCCAGGTCGTCCGGAGTAAAAGGACGCTCATAGGCGATGTCGTAATAGAAGCCTTCGTCAATAACCGGGCCGATCACCATCTTGGCGGTTGGATACAGTTGCTTGACCGCATGGCCAATCAAGTGCGCGCAAGAGTGGCGAATGATCTCCAGCCCCTCTTGATCCTTGGGCGTGATGATTTGCAGGCTGGCGTCGCTGGTGATCAGGTCGCTGGCGTCAACCAGCTTGCCGTCGACCTTGCCGGCCACGGTGGCCTTGGCCAGGCCAGCACCGATGGATGCGGCGACCTCGGCTACGGAAACCGGATGATCGAATGAACGTTGACTGCCGTCGGGAAGAGTAATAGTTGGCATGGCGCCTCCTCTCCTAGTGGTGACCCCTACCAAAGGTCACGTGGGTTGGGATGAGCCAGTACAAGATCCAACACCAGGCCGTTCAATGAAGAACGCCTGCCTTACAGCGGCAGGAGCCTTTCGGCCAACCGATAATCGAACCAGAGTGACTGGAGTGAACAAAAAGGACCTGGCAAGGCGGCAAATGGCGCGCCCGGAAATAGCCAGGCAAGGATGCTAGCACAGATGAACGGTCATCGCGTCGGCCAAGCGTTGAGTAAAGAGCAATTCATGGCTTTATAGTTGCGAAAGTGAACTTGAGCTGTACGCAGGGCCTCAAAGCCACTGAGAATCGCCGTTCGTCCTCGACCCAAAGGAGCATCCCATGATGCGTTTTACCTCTACCCTCGCTGTCGCCGCTACCCTGAGCCTCCTTTCCCTCGGCGCGCAGGCTGCAGCCCCTTCCAACTGGCCAGCCGGCGCCCGTGACGCCTTCGTCAACGACTGCAGTGCCGCCGCCAGCCAGAACGTGGACGCCAAGACCGCCAAGGCCCACTGCGAATGCGGTGCTGACAAGATCAATGCCGAATTGAGCACTGCCGAGATCAAGGAATTGATGACCAACCAGAACGCCAGCCCGGAGCTTAAAAACAAAGCGGTCGCGGCTATTTCGTCCTGCAGAGTGGCGAAGAAAAAGTAAGATTGGCTGACGATTCGACGGCCATTTCGCTGGAAAAACAGCCTGAAAACTGCCATTTCACACAAATTATGCAGGTTTTACGGCTTTTTTTAACAGCTGATATTTCGTCGCAAAGCCCCGTAAATCGGGGCTTTCAGCCCAATGATGAATCAAACGCAAAGCGATTGATTAGCAAACAGTGCCTTGGGGGGGCTCCCAAGCCGAACATTTCGACTATGATAGCCCAGTGTGCCCAGTTGGCCTGAGCAGCACAGCACTACTGAAAATATATGTTTCTTGGAGATACACCATGTCTAATCGCCAAACCGGCACCGTTAAATGGTTCAACGATGAAAAAGGCTTCGGCTTCATCACTCCTACAGGTGGCGGTGACGACTTGTTCGTACACTTCAAAGCTATCGAAAGCGACGGTTTCAAAAGCCTGAAAGAAGGCCAAACCGTTTCCTTCGTGGCTGAGAAAGGCCAAAAGGGTATGCAAGCTGCACAGGTTCGCGGCGAGTAATTCTCCGCTGAGCTAAAAAAACCCCGTCCATGTGACGGGGTTTTTTATGGGTGATGCAAAAACCGTATCAGCCGCAGTTAACCCGGTTGATCACCAGATTGTTGTCGGTGTTCAGGTTCAAGCGGTCGGAGCGATACTCCAGCGTGATCATGTCATTGGGCTTGAGAATACGTGCATTCTGCGCGCCGGCACGCGTGCGAGCTTGCTCCAGCAACTGGGGCGAGGCCTTCTGGCCGATGGCGAACTCTGCAGCCTTCGACTCACAGCGGCTATGACCGGCATCGGTCGCAGTGGCAGCTTTGCCTGGCTCAGAGGCACCCGGGGTGCTGCAACCTGCCAACGCGAGCGCAGCCAACAAAGTACCGAATGATGCGAGCTTCCAAGGCATGAAGCCTCCTATGATAAAAAGTGGACAGAGATCGTGCGACATCAGTCAAAGCGATTGGTTTCAAGACGTTAACCGCTTGTGGGCAAGTCTGCCTGACTCACTGCTGGCAAGCGCCCTGTCAATCGTGACTAGATATGAACGCACTTAGTAGATGTCGATATAGTCTGACGTCGCTGTAGGCCAATTCTGCTTCAGCGCGTTAAAAATCTGCATGACCCACACTTCATCACTGGCCGCCACGAGGCCGACATAACCGGAACCCTTGGCCCAGGTCTCCAGGCGAAACAGCAGGCCACCGATCTCAGCCCCCCCGACTACCCCGGAAGAAATGTAGGCAACGCCTGCCTTGCTCACCCGCAACTGGGTATGTTCGTCGTCACTGGCTCTACCAAGCAATTGGCGCACGGCCTCCAGCGTCAGGTTGTCGGGGTTGCTCAAATCGATTTGCACGCGGTGTTTCCCGGCCATTTAACAGGCCGACAGTGTCGCACAGCCGCTGCTTCATGCCTAAGTAGCAGTGCCAAATGCCGTACAAAATGCTTAACTGCGCCCGCTGGAACGGCGTTCCAGCGCATTGTCCGAATTTTCAGCCCGTGAGATTTCCATGACCACCGTAACGCTTCAAGCCGACATCAAAGCCAAGTGGCCCCAAGGGCAAAGTTCCTACAGCCCCGGAAGCCCGGAAGAACTGGCGATCATTGGTATCGACCTGTTGGTCAAGGAATTGGGCACCCAGGCGGCGCAAGCGTTCATCGGCCAGATATTCGAGAAATACCCGGCCGACTACAGGGGCGCCCAAGAGCGCGAATAGAACCGGGCGACGAGTGCCGCCCGGGTAACACAGCTTACTTCAGACGCGCCAGGCGCTCGGTCAACAGATCGAAGAAGCCCTGGGCGTCGCCATTCTCAACCCAGAACACATTCTTCTCCTGCTTGAGGCCGTCGTACCAATCGACGATGGTCTGGCCGAAGGTCGGGCCTTCGCGGCTGTCGACCACCATATTGGCCTCACGACCGCTGAACAGCGATGGTTTGAGCAGGTAGGCAACCACGGTAGCGTCGTGGACCGGGCCACCCGGAATGCCGTAGTGCTCCATATCGCCTTTGACGTACTCATTCAGAATACTGCTGACGACCTTGCTCGCGTTGTTGTTCAGGTCCGCAATCTTCTTCAGGCGGGCGTCGCTGGTGAGGACTTTATGGGTCACGTCCAACGGCAGGTAGGTCAGCTTCACACCGCTTTTGAGCACGATCTCCGCCGCCACCGGATCGGCGAACAGGTTGAACTCAGCCACTGGGGTGATATTGCCGCCATTGAAGTGGGCGCCGCCCATCACGACCACTTCCTTGATGCCCTGGGTGATTTCGGGCGCTTGAGTCAGTGCCAGTGCCAGGTTGGTCTGCGGGCCGAGCATGGCGATGGTGATGCTGTGCGGCTTGGCGCTACTCAGGGTCTTGATCAGGTAATCGACTGCATTGCCTTCGGCCAGGCCTTTTTTCGGTTCATGCACCGTGACGCCCGAGATGCCTTCCTTGCCATGAATATTCTCGGCGTAGATCGGTTTGCGCAGCAGCGGCGCTGGCGCACCTGCGTACACCGGGATGTCCTCGCGCCCTGCCCACTCGCGCGCCAGGCGCGCGTTGCGGGAGGTCTTGTCCAGGCGCACATTGCCGGCGACGGTGGTCAGCGCACGAATGCTCAACTCCTGCGGCGAGGCCATGGCGAACAGCAAGGCCACCACATCATCGGCACCCGGGTCGGTGTCAATGATCAGGTCGATTTTTTCCGCCGCTTGGGCGCTTGCAGTTGTGAGCGCGGACAAAAGCAGAACACTCCGAAACAGGTTTTTCAGGGTAGGTAGACCACGTTGCATAAAGCACTCCTTGTCATGGGGGGGGGGGACGCTAGAACGTTACGCCGGACACCAGCGCGATATTGCAGTACGGCTGGCACTCGCCAGTGCGCACAACGGCGCGGGCATTGCGGCTCAATTGCTTGAATTGGTCATGGCTGAGCAGGCGTCGCTCGCCCAGTACAGCCTGCTCTGTGAGCACATCAAGCTCGGTCAGCGCGGGCGGTTGCTTCAGCAGGATCTCTTGCGCCAGCACATGGCTTTCCACCTGCATTTCGCTCAGCACGATACGCAAGGTGCTGATGAAATCCGGGATACCCTGGGTCAGTGCCAGGTCGATCAGTTCGACGCCGGGCGGCACCGGCAGGCCGGCATCGCCGATGACCAGGATGTCGCCATGGCCCAGGGACGCGATCACGCGTGACAGGGCGATATTCAGCAAAGGGGTCTTTTTCATGCGGGCACAAAACCTTTTACGTCGTGCAGCGTAGGAATGGAAGGCTGAGCGCCGGCGCGGGTCACCGACAACGCCGCTGCCACCTGGCCAAAACGGATCGCCTCGGCTTCGCTCTGGCCCGCGGCCAGCGCGGCGGCAAAGCCACCGACAAAGGTATCGCCAGCAGCGGTGGTATCCACCGCCTTGACCTTCGGCGCCACCAAGTGCTCAAAGCTCTTGCCGTCGGCAAACAGCGCGCCCTGGGCGCCCAGGGTAATGATGACCTTACCGGCGCCCGCTTTAATCAGCGCAGTCGCGGCGACCTTGGCGCTGTCGAGGGAGTCGACCGTCACGCCGCTCAGAGCGCTGGCCTCGCTTTCATTGGGGATCAGATAATCGATCGAGGCATACCAATCAGCGGGCAACGGTCCGCTTGCCGGGGCCGGGTTGAGGATGACCGTCTTACCCAGCTCGCGACCCCGCTTGAGCGCATACCCAACGGTCTCCATCGGCACCTCAAGCTGACAGATGATCACATCTGCCGCCTGCAGCACAGCGTCGCACGTTCGCAGTGACGCAGGCGTCAGCTCACCGTTGCTGCCAGCCACAATGACAATGGCGTTCTGGCTGCTGTCATCGACCACGATCAACGCCACACCGCTGGAGCCGTCCACCGTGCTGACGGCCTGGCAATCGATCCCTTCCACCAGCAGCGCATCGCGCAATTGGCTGCCATAGGCGTCGGTACCGATGCACCCCACCATTGCGACACTCGCCCCCAGGCGTGCCGAGGCGACGGCCTGGTTGGCGCCCTTGCCACCGGGCACAGTGGAAAATGTCTGGCCGATCAGGGTTTCACCGGCACGCGGCAAGCGACTGGCGCGGGTGACCAGGTCCATGTTCAAGCTGCCTATTACCACTACTTTTGCTGGCATACATCAGTACTCATCAATTCGGTTCAGCGGTATTGGGCGAACACATCAGCCAATGGCGCGGTCGACTCACGCAAAACAATACTGGGCGTCACGATACGTTGATCGATCGGCAGTTGGGGTGTTGCTATTCGTTGCAGTAATAATTCGGCCGCAGTCTCGCCCAATTGCAGGATCGACTGGCCAACCGTCGTCAGCGCCGGGTAGACGTAGCGCCCCATCTGGATGTCATCGAAACCGATGACCGACAGCTCGCCCGGCACCCGCACATTGCGCTCGGCGGCGGCGCGCAGCACGCCAAAACCAATCATATCGTTGCTGGCGAAAATCGCGCTGGGCGGGTGTTGCGATAATAACTGTACGGCTGCGGCATACCCGCCCGTGCTGGTGAAATCGCTTTCCAGGGTACGACTGGCCAACACCTCGATGCCCGCCTCGCGCAATGCACGCTGGTAACCCGCCAGGCGCATCTGCGCCACGCGGGTATGCCCAGGGCCGCCGATACAGGCGATGTCCCGGTGCCCCAATTCCAGCAAGTGCCGGGTCGCCAGGTAAGCGCCCTCTTCGTGATCGATGCGCACCAGGTCCACATCAATCCCATCAAGCGCCCGGTCGACAATCACCATGGGCGTGCGCACTGCACTCAAGCCTGCGGCAAGGCCACTGTCATCGCCGCCCACGGATGTCACGATCAAGCCGTCGACGCGCTTTTCCAACAACACGCGCAAATAACTGCGCTGTTTCTCTGCGTCGTCATCCGAGTTGCAGAGGATCACGCAATAGCCATTACGCTCGCAGTAATCCTCGATACCCCGAGCCAGCTCGGCAAAATACGGGTTGAGGCTGTTGGGCACCAGCAGGCCGATGGTCGCCGTGGTCTTGGCCTTGAGCGAGCGCGCGACGGCACTGGGCACGTAGTCCAACTGCTTGATCGCCGCCTCGACCTTGATGCGTACCGGCTCGCTGACCGGGCGCGTCTTGTTCACCACATGGGACACGGTGGTGTAGGAAATACCTGCAAGCGCTGCCACATCCTTGATCGTTGCCATGGTTCAGCCCCGCCGACTGGCGCGCTGGCTGCGATAAGTATCGAGGACCACGGCAATCACGATCACGGCACCGGTAATGATGCGTTTAGTCGGTTCCGTCGCGCCAATCTGCGCCAGCCCGGCGGCCAAGACCGAAATGATCAACACCCCGAAGAACGTACTGATGACCGAGCCACGCCCGCCCATCAGGCTGGTGCCACCGATCACCACGGCGGCGATCACTTGCAGCTCCAGGCCCGAACCGGCATTCGGGTCCGCCGCTTCCAGACGTGAAATCTGGAACAGCGCCGCCACACCAGCCAACAGGCCCATCAGGCTGAACACCAGGATCTTGTAAGGCTTGGGATTGATACCCGCCAGGCGCACCGCTTCTTCGTTGGTGCCGATGCCGATCAGGTAACGACCGAAGACCGTACGGGTCAGTACCAACTGGGCCGCGATGATCACCAGCAGCGCGATGATAAACGACGGGGAAATACCGAAGGCAATCGGGTTGGACAGCCAGGCAAACGAGTCACCGATATAAGCGGTGCGCGAGCCCGTCATCTGGTAGGCCACGCCGCGGGCCATCTCCAGCACGCCGAGGGATACGATAAATGACGGAATGCGCCAGGCCACCGTAATGGAACCGGTGATGGTGCCGGCCAACGCCGCGCAGCCCATGCCCAACAGGGCGGCGGGCAACACGCTCCAGCCCCAGCCCAGGATCGCCACGCTGACTGCCGAGGCCGCCAATGCCAACACCGAGCCCACGGACAGGTCGATGCCGCCAATGATCAGGATGAAGGTCATGCCCACCGCCAGCACCATCAGGTCTGGGATCTGGTTGGCCAGGGTGCTGAAGGTGTCATAGGACAGGAAGTGATCGCTGAGTACCGAGAACAGCGCGATCATCGCCAGCAAGGCACCTGCCAGCCCCAGGTAAGTACCCAGGCCATAGAAGTTGCCGCCAGTTTTACCGGGGGAAATGTTTGTTTTCATGGGGTATTCCTAGGCGCGGCTTCGTTGAGCAGCGCATCACGTTTCTGATAGCCGGCAAAGGCGGCGGCGAGCAATTCGTCCTGGGTCCAGCTGTCACGCTCGAAGGTCTCGATCAGGCGCCCGGCGGACAACACACCGATGCGGTCACAGATCAGCATCAGCTCACGCAGGTCACTGGACACCACTACCAGCGCTTTGCCCTGACGGGTCAATTCACCGAGCAAGGCGTAGATGTCGAACTTGGCACCGACGTCGATACCGCGGGTGGGCTCATCGAACAGCATCACCGCGCAATCGCGCTCCAGCCATCGGCCAATCACCACCTTCTGCTGGTTACCACCCGACAGCTCGGACACCCGTTGCGTCGGGCTGGAACTGCGGATACGCATGGCGTCGATCTGGCGCTTGGCCAGAGCGGTTTCGTTGCGGCTGTTGACGACGCCACCGCCGGAAATTTCCGGCATGTTGCCCAGGGCGATGTTGGCGCTGATGGACTGGGTCAGCAGCAGGCCCTCACCCTTGCGGTCTTCGGTGATCAGGGCAATACCATGACCGACCGCGTCTACCGGCGAGCGAATGCTCACCACCTTGGCCGGCGACCCCAAGGCCACGGTGCCGCTGTCGGCCGGGTCAGCGCCGAAGATCAGGCGCAGCAATTCGGTGCGGCCGGCGCCGATCAGGCCAGAAATGCCATAGATTTCACCGGCGCGCACTTCAAAGGACACATCGCGGACCTTGTCCGAACAGGTCAGGCCCGTCACTGTCAAGGCCGGGCCTCCTATGGTGCGCGGGCCCAAATCGATGTGTTCACCCAGTTCGCGACCGACCATCAAGGTCACCAACTGCTCACTGTTGTAATTGGCCATCGGCTCGACGCAGACCAGCTTGCCGTCGCGCAATACCGCAATGCGCTGGGCGACACGGGCCAACTCTTCGAGCCGGTGCGAAATATAAATGATCGCCACGCCTCGGGCCTGCAGGCGCGTGATTTGTTCAAACAGCATCTCGACTTCACGAGCAGTAAGCATCGCCGTGGGCTCGTCGAGGATCAATACATGGCAGTCGCCGATCAGGTTACGGGCGATCTCGACCATTTGCTGGTGACCAATGCCCAGGCTGCCCACCAGCGTGTCCGGGTCGATCGCGTCCAGGCCGACTTGGGCCATGGCTTCGATCGCGGCTTTGCGCAGTTGTTTGCGGCTGATCCAGCCACAGCGGCTCGGCAGGTTATCCAGGAACAGGTTTTCCGCCACGGTCAGCGTGGGCAGCAGGTTGAGTTCCTGCATGACCATGCGCACGCCCAAGGCTTCGGCCTGGGTGCGGCTGGCGGGGCGGTAATCCTGACCATTGAATTGCATGTGCCCGGTGGTGGGCGTGACCAGGCCGCCGATGATCTTCGACAAGGTACTTTTGCCTGCGCCGTTCTCACCGGTCAGCGCCAACACTTCCCCGCGATTGAGCGTCAGGGTGATGTCGGACAGAACCGGTTGGGCATAGGTCTTACCGATACCGCTGACCGAGAGGACAGCGTTCGGGGCGGAAGATGACATAGGAAAATCTCCAGGCGCCCGCTCAGGACGAGCGGGCGCTGTTGGGTACTGCCAGGATTACTGCTTGATGACGAGTTCGACCGGGGTTTCGATCACGCCATCTTTGGCATCGACTTTCTCACCCTTGACCAGCTTCAGCGCGTTCTGGATACCGAATACGGCTTGCTGGGCGGCCGCCTGGTCAGCGGTGGCCAACACGCGGCCGTCCTTGAGCATTGGTTTGATCGCGTCAATGTTGTCATAGCCCACCACCAACACCTTGCCGGCCTTGCCTGCCGCACGCACGGCGGAAACAGCGCCAAGGGCCATGTTGTCGTTACCGGCCAACAGCGCCTTGATATCCGGCGTTTCGCTCAGCATCGCTGCCGCGATCTTGTTGCCTTGGTCGATTTCCCAGTTACCGGATTGGGTGGAAACAATCTTCATGCCTGCCGCGTCCATCGCATCCTTGAAGCCTGCGGTGCGCTGCTGGGCATTAGTGGTCGTGGGTACGCCCTCGATGATGCCGACCTTGTCACCAGCGGCCAGTTGCTTGGCCAGGTAGTCGCCCACCAGCTTGGAGCCTTTGCGGTTATCCGGGCCTACAAACGGAATATCGAGGTTTTTGCTTTTGAGTACTTCCGGGTCCAGGCGATTGTCGATGTTGACCACTTTGATACCGGCATCGGAAGCCTTCTTCAGCACACTGGCGAGTGCCTTGGAGTCGGCGGGAGCGATGACAAGCGCATCAACCTTGGCGTTGATCATTTCGTTGACGATGGCGATCTGCGCGCTGGTATCGGTTTCGTTCTTGATGCCGTTGGAGATCAACTTGAATTCTGTTGGGTGCGCTTTCTGGTAGTCCTTCGCACCGTCGGTCATGGTGACAAAAAACTCATTGGCAAGGGACTTCATGACCAAACCCACGGTAGGCGTTTTGGCAGCGTCATCGGCAAATGCAGAAGAGAGAGGCAAAGCGGCGGATGCGGCAGCAAGCACAGCAACAGCAAGAAGACGTCCAGCAAATGGCAGCTTCATGGGTTCACTCCGATCTTATGATTATTGTGAGCAACGCTTGCACCGAAGAGCCCTTCGGCAGCCCTCCCACCTGGGCGGCTGATACGAGCTGTCACGATGTGCCAAGGGCGCAGTGAAACATCTCGCAAACGTTTGCGTTGAGCAAACTATGAGAACCTTGTCGAGATTTGTCAACGGTACCAGCACGCCTTTCATGGACGCCCTCCAAGCCCTCCCTTCAGCTACCCGCCGCTGATACGTTTAAGCAAACTCGCCCTTTCTGACGTTCGCTGAAACGACAGGCTGGGTGGCGAATGATCACACAGGGTGCCCGAACAAATCGTGAACGCTTTCGGACAACCGAACACCACAGCCCTTCTCGTTCGGAAAGCCGGACAGCACCGAGCCCCATCAAACCGAAATATTGCTTTAAGTTGTTTTAAATCAATAAGTTAATTTAAAAAATCCAACATGCTCAGCCTGGTACAAATCCTGCTCTTTCTCAGCACCTCGCGGCGTTCAGAACCGCCCGGGTGTTCTAGATGAACCTGCTACAGCACTCATCAAAAACCAGAGAGAAAAATAATGAAATCTGCATTGAAGAACGTTATTCCGGGCGCCCTGGCCCTTCTGCTGCTGTTCCCCGTTGCCGCCCAGGCAAAGGAAGTTGAAAGCAAGACCAAACTGTCCAACGTAGTCATCCTCGCCACCGGCGGTACCATCGCTGGCGCTGGCGCCAGTGCGGCCAACAGTGCCACCTACCAGGCGGCCAAAGTCGGCATCGAACAACTGATCGCCGGCGTTCCTGAGCTTAGCCAGATCGCCAATGTTCGCGGCGAACAAGTGATGCAAATTGCGTCGGAAAGCATCAATAACGAAAACCTGCTGCAACTGGGTCGCCGTGTCGCCGAATTGGCCGACAGCAAGGACGTGGATGGCATCGTGATCACCCACGGCACCGATACCCTTGAAGAAACCGCCTACTTCCTGAACCTTGTGGAAAAAACCGATAAGCCTATCGTGGTCGTTGGCTCCATGCGCCCAGGCACCGCGATGTCGGCAGACGGCATGCTCAACCTGTACAACGCCGTTGCGGTCGCGGGTAGCAAGGAAGCCCGCGGCAAAGGCGTGCTGGTCACCATGAACGACGAGATCCAATCGGGTCGCGATGTCAGCAAGATGATCAACATCAAGACCGAAGCCTTCAAGAGCCCATGGGGCCCAATGGGCATGGTCGTTGAGGGCAAATCCTACTGGTTCCGCCTACCGGCCAAGCGTCACACCATGGATTCTGAGTTCGACATCAAGACCATCAAAAGCCTGCCTGACGTGGAAATTGCCTACGGCTACGGCAACGTGAGCGACACCGCTTACAAAGCATTGGCCCAAGCGGGCGCCAAAGCGATCATTCACGCCGGTACCGGCAATGGGTCGGTATCGTCCAAGGTCGTTCCAGCGCTGGTGGAATTGCGCAAGCAAGGCGTGCAGATCATTCGCTCTTCCCACGTCAACGCCGGTGGCATGGTCCTGCGTAACGCCGAACAGCCAGACGATAAATACGACTGGGTCGCCGCCCTTGACCTGAACCCGCAGAAAGCCCGCATCCTGGCCATGGTCGCCCTGACCAAGACCCAGGACAGCAAGGAACTGCAACGGATCTTCTGGGAATACTGATCCCTGCTGATTCACCTGTAGAAAGATGCTTTTGTGGCGAGGGAGCTTGCTCCCGCTGGGCTGCGAAGCGGCCCAAAATACTTGCGGGCGCTACGCACCCGAGCGGGAGCAAGCTCCCTCGCCACA
>NZ_NKRF01000025.1:0-12263 GCF_003408955.1 Pseudomonas sp. GL93 | reverse complement strand
CGAGATCAAGAGACAGCCCCATTCATCAGGGCTCTAACGAACACCACCATCTGCAATCCCTCGCACTGTTTGATCAGGCGAGGGACTTTGCAGCGGTTGTCAGGTAAAAGAAGTCGGCGTTATGCGCGGAAATAGCGAGGAAGTTTCGTCTTAACCTCAGGTAAACCGAAGCTTGGTCGTAGGAGTCGGATTACAGCTGGAGCAGTCTTACAACTTCAACTGCCCAATCGCCTTGCTCAACTCCCCGGCCAACGTCGCCAGCTCATTGCTGGTGGTGGCCGACGCCACGGTTTGATGCACGGTGTTTTCGGTTACATCGCGAATGCTCACCACGGCGCGGTTCATTTCTTCGGCGACATGGCTTTGTTGCTCGGCGGCCACGGCGATCTGGGTGTTGCTTTCGCGCATCTGTGCCACGGCGCCGGTAATTTCAGCCAGCGCGATGCCGGCTTCCTGGGCCTGTTGCACGCAATCATCGGCCTTGAATGAGCTTTCTTGCATGAAGTCCACGGCGTCGCGGGTGCCGGCTTGCAGCGCCGAGACCATGCGGGTGATTTCGTCGGTGGAGCTTTGCACGCGCTTGGCCAGGTTGCGCACTTCGTCGGCGACCACCGCGAAACCGCGGCCCATTTCCCCGGCGCGGGCGGCTTCGATGGCGGCGTTGAGGGCGAGCAGGTTGGTCTGTTCGGCGATGCTGTGGATCACCCCGACCACGCCGTTGATTTTCTGGCTGTCTTCGGCCAGTTTCTGGATCATTTCGGCGGTCTGCTGTACGCCGCTGGACAGCCCGGCGATCGAACGTTGTACCCGGGTGACCACTGCCTGGCCGCTGCCGGCGAGAGTGTCGGCGGACTGCGACAAGTCACGGGTGGCGCCCGCGTGCTGGGCGATGTGGTAGACGGTGGCGGTCATTTCGTTGATGGCGGTGGCGGCTTGGTCGGTTTCGCTTTGCTGGCCCAGCATGCCGTGTTGCACCTCGTTCATGCTGCTGGCCAGGCGCGCGGCGCCGTCGTCCAGTTGCCGGGCGGTGCGTGCCACCGTATTGACCACGCGCTGGTAGCCGGCTTGCATGGCGTTGAAGGCACTGGCCATCTGGCCGACTTCATCCTTGCAGGCCAACGGCACCCGCGCCGACAGGTCGCCGGTTTTTTCAACGTGCAGCATCACATCCTTGAGGGTGTTGAGCTGGCTGAGCAGGAAGCGGATCAACAACTGCGAGGCGCCGAGCATGGCCAGCATCAGCACTGCCACAGCGACGGCGTAGCGGCTGAAACGTTCATTGAACACTTGGCTCAGGCTCGGCGCGTAGGCGAGGACTGCGACTTGCTGGCCGTCGGCCCGGCTGATCACCTCGGCGCCGATAAGCGGGTTTTCACCGAACAACGGCATGTGGTTGGGTTCAGTCCAGCCGTTGGCAGTGCTCAGGGCGGGCAGATCCTGGGGGATCTGGCCTTTGGAAAATGCGAGCCAGTGCTCACCCGTGGGCAAGGTTCTGTCGGCTGGCCAGGCGCTGAGCAAGCGTCCCTGGGCCTGGGCCGATGCCTGCGACGCCTGGCTGCGCGCCTGTTGTTCAAGCTGTACCGCGTACAGCACCAACAGCAGGGTGGTGATGAAGGCGACCGCATTGACGGCCCAGAATTTGTATTTGAGCGAGATATTGCTAAGCCAGGCACCCATGGAAGGTTTTCTCTGATAGCGGAAACAGTATTGGCAAGGTGCCATTATTGTGCCGCTATTCAGAAAAGCGCTTTTGACATGGGTCAATGCGCTGCATTAATCGATGGCAGGCAAGCCGAAAAAGCGGCGGGCGCAGGCGGTGCTGTGCAGCGCCAGATCCTCCACCGTTTCGTTACGGTGCAGGGCCACTTCGCGCAGTACTTCGGGCAGGTACGCCGGCTCATTGCGACCATTCTTCGGCTTGGGGCGCAGGGTGCGTGGCAGCAGGTAGGGTGCATCGCTTTCCAGCATCAGACGGCCTCGGGGAATTTCCCTTACCAGGGGATGCAGGTGGGTGCCACGGCGTTCGTCGCAGATCCAACCCGTGATGCCAATGTGCAGATCCAGGTCCAGGTAACTGAACAGTGCTGCCTGTTCACCGGTGAAGCAGTGCACCACGGCGGCTGGCAGGTGGTCGCGGTAGTCTTTGAGGATCTCCAGCAGGCGCTGGTTGGCATCGCGCTCATGGAGAAACACCGGCAGTTGCAACTCGACCGCCAGGGCCAGGTGTTCTTCGAGGACTTTTTCCTGCTGTGGGCGAGGGGAGAAGTCCCGATTGAAATCCAGGCCGCATTCACCCACGGCGCGCACTCGGCTGTCGCCCAGCAAGCTGCGCAGGCGTTGGGCGCTGTCGTTGTTCCAGTCGCTGGCAGAGTGGGGGTGAATGCCGGCGGTGCTGAACAGGCGCTGGCCGCTTTCGTCGAGTTTCACACACAGTTGCAGGGCCTGTTCGCTGCCCTCGACGCTGGTGCCGGTGAGTACCAATTGCTGCACGCCAGCGGCGTAAGCGCGTTCGAGAACGGCCGGGTGCCTCTCGTCGAAACTGGGGTTGGTCAGGTTGACGCCAATATCAATGAGTTGCATGGTGCTATCTCCGCCTGCGGCCGGAAAGCATATCAGAGCTGTAGATTGATAAGAAAAACCAAGAACTACAATGCGTTAACGCTGTCTTTGAACGTCGCAAGCGACATTGTGGTGGGCCGATTGCCTGCCACCGTGGCGCCGTTGCACGCCTTGCCAGCGCATAAAGCGCTCTGTTTCTGACCCCCAGCACTGCGTAATTTGCGCAGGCGCTGGCCAGTTTTCTTTCCGGAGAGCGGATGATCCGACCCTCGGCGTTGCTTATGTTATGCCTGACGTTGCTGCTGCCCATGGTGGCGGTCGCGCGTCTTGATGGGCCGTTGCAAGTGGCCAAGCCCGGCAAGGTCCGCGACCTGGCGCAAATTCGCTCCAGCCGCACCCTGCGCGTCTTGGTCAACCAGAGCCGCAACAGTTCCGGTGAAGTGCAGGGCCAGGCCATCGGTGTCGAATATCATCGGTTGCGCGCCTTCGAGCAGTACCTCAACGGCCATGCCCGTGATGGGCAGGCCATCAACCTCAAGATCATCCCCAAGGCCAAGGACCAGTTACTCGGTGCGCTGGCCCGTGGTGAAGGTGACCTGGTGGCGCCCGGTGAGTTGCTGGATGTGAAGGGCGTGCACAAGGTCAGCGCCAGCGCCCCGATTGTCAGCGATGTGCCGTTGTGGCTGGTGGGCGTCAAGGGTGAACGACGGTATACCAAGCTGGAGCAACTGTCGGGTCGCACGGTGACGCTGACCACCGGTAGTGCGGCGGTGGACGCTATCAGTCAGGTCAATCAAAAGCTGGCCCTGCACAAGCGCCCACCGGTGAAAGTGGAATGGGTTGACCCGAGCCTGGCGGTGGAAGATGTCCTGGAGATGGTGCAGGCCGGGATTTTTCACCTGACGATCGTGGAAAAACCGATTGCCCAACGCTGGTCGAAAATCCTGCCCAAGTTGCGCTTTGACAAGCAGGTCGTCATCAGCGAGCCAGGCGACGAGTTCTGGTTTGTGCGTCAAGACGCGTCGATGCTGCGTGCCAGCATCGATCGGTTTCTCAAGACCTATCACACGCCTTCCGACCAGGATGTGGCATTCCAGCGTATCTATCGACGCCTCTACCAGGTCCGTAACCCATTGGCGCGGGCTGACCGTCAGCGCCTGGAAAAACTGCGCCCGGTTTTGCAAAAACATGCGCGTGAGCAAGGTATGGACTGGCTGAACCTGGCGGCGTTGGCGTTTAAGGAGTCTTCCCTGGACCCAGGCGCACGAAACAGCGGCGGCCCTACCGGTCTGATGCAGATCACGCCGTCGGCGGCCCAACGGGTGGGGGTCAACAATATCGAGACGCTCGACAATAATGTGCAAGCCGGGGCACGTTACCTGGCGATGATCCGCCGCAAGTTTTTCGCCAGCCCCAAGCTCAATGAGCGTGAGCGCATGGCCTTTATGCTAGCGGCGTACAACATGGGGCCGGAGCGGGTGCAGGGCATGCGCACCGAGGCCAAGCGCCGTGGGCTTAACCCCAATCAGTGGTTCTTCCAGGTTGAACGCATTGCCATGGAGCAGGTAGGGATGGGCGGCGTCAGCTATGTTAATAGCGTCAACAAGTATTATTTGGCGTTCGATCGGGAGCGCGAGTCTCTGGAGCCGCCTGCGGCTAAAATTGCATCGCGTAAATAATCGAATTTTTAGATTTCGATTAGGCAATATTTCGGCTTTTATCATTGCTTAAACTGATTAATATAGCGGCCAACCAACCCCTACCTGAAAAAGGATTTGCCCCATGAGCCCAATGATTACCCGTGTACTGTCCACTCGCGCCGGCTATGGCCTGACTATTCTGCGCATTTTCGTCGGCATCATCTTCGCTGCCCACGGCTCGCAAAAACTCTTCGGCTGGTTTGGCGGTGGTGGCCTCGCGGGCACCGCACAATGGATGGAAAGTATCGGCCTGGCGCCGGGCACGCTGATGGCGCTGCTGTCGGGCGGTACCGAGTTCTTCGCTGGCCTGGCCCTGATCATCGGTTTGCTGGCTCGCCCTGCTGCATTGGGCCTGACCTTCTTGACGCTGGTGGCTATCTTCTCTGTACACATCCACAACGGGCTGTTCATGGCCAACAACGGATATGAGTTCGCACTGGCACTGCTCGGCGGCGCGCTGGCGGTGTTGCTGGAAGGGGCGGGCAAATTGTCTGTCGACCGCGCGATCACTCACTGATCGTTTAGCAAGCTGCACAAAAGGCCCGCTGATGCGGGCCTTTTCGTTGCCCGGGATTCTTGACACTGCCCCACCGGCTTCTCTAGGATGCTGCTCATGCGCCGATTTAAACAGCTAATTGCGGGGCGCCACTGGGACTCAATGCAGCCCGACAGAAGCACGCTTGCTCACGCAGGGCGTTCTTCGAAATACCGCTAAAGCGCTGGTTCGGTGTTGCCTCTCACCTGCCCGCAGACTTTTGAGGCAGAGACACGACACGATGAATGCACTACGCCCCCTCATACGCCTGGCCCCGATCACCGCGGACCTGACT
Organism: Pseudomonas sp. GL93; assembly: GCF_003408955.1. Taxonomy (NCBI): domain Bacteria; kingdom Pseudomonadati; phylum Pseudomonadota; class Gammaproteobacteria; order Pseudomonadales; family Pseudomonadaceae; genus Pseudomonas; species Pseudomonas sp. GL93. Next base: position 7,174 of record NZ_NKRF01000025.1, on the reverse strand, counting down.
CAACGCAATCCGAAAATCCTTCTAGGCGGCAAGCACCAGCCGACACTGCTGCGCTATCTGGATGGCTGGCCACGCCGTTCCGGTCGGCCTTCGGCGTTCCTGATCCAGTTTGTTGAGGACGGCGATTCCCTGGCCCGTTTTGCCAGCGACAGTTTCGACCTGGCAGTGATTCAGGCTCCGAGTGCCAGCAACGCCCATGAGGTGATCCACCAACTGACGCGCATTGCCCGGCAAGGGCTGATTGCCCGTCGCTGAGCGACTAGTGAAAGGTTGCCAGTGCGAGGAGCCGACGCTTGCGCTGGTACAGGAACAGTAACCCGGCAATCAGGCACAGCAGTAGCGGTAGAGGCGCGACCATCAGCCCTTTGAGCTGTCGCTCGAAACGCTGCACCGGGGCATAGGCCTGCGCCTTGAGTGCATGCAACTCGATGGGCAACTGCAGGCGCTCCTTGTTGAGTACCTGCAACTGCGTATTGGTATCCACCGCCTGGGTGATAAGCTGCGTGTGCGCTGGGTTCAACTCGCGCCATGCTTGCTCTGTCTGCTCAAGTCGTCGCTGGAGCTCAAGCGAATTTTTCCGATAAGCCTGTGCCGCTTCGTCGCGCATGTGATCCAGCCTGTGCAACGGTTGGCGCATGACACGGGGTCGAATGCGCTTGAGTGCTTCGGGCGCCGCCAGGTTATCCAATGTGTTCAATACAAACTGCGCGTTGCCGTTGCGTGCATGGCTGACCGTGTCCCCGAGCAAGTCGGTGTCGGCCACGACCACCATCTGGATCAGTTCTGCTTTTTGCAGCCCAGGCGGCTGGCCCTTGAAGCCGTCGGGAAACGCTGAGTAAGCGGGCCCTTCAACGCGCGCAGCGATCACATGACGCTGCCCTGAAGTCGCCGTTTCATCGATCAGTGAGTCGAATGTCGTCGCCAAGCCAAAGCGTTTTGCATCCAGCAGGGCCGATTGCCGTGAACTCAGTAGAAGCGGGGTCAACAGTGAACGGCTCTTGGGGGCCAGGGAAAGCGCGCCGCTGCTTGAGACCGTCACGGCGTCCAGCCCCCAGGCGCTGATATCCGTCGTAGTTATGGCCTGTGATGGAAGGTGTAGCCTGGCCGGGTGCAGTACCCGGGGCATTCCCGGGCCGGGCGTGGCTGATGAGGCATAGAGGTTATCGACCAACAGCTTATCCGCGGGCATATGGATGCCCCACGCGTTTAGCAGCCCCTCCATCCTGGCGTTCTCTGGCACGGCGTCAGCGCCCATCTCGCTCACGGGGTCGATAAACATCATCAACTGGGTGCCTTTCAATACCGATTGCTCAATGGCATATAGCGCTCGCTCAGGTAAAGCGTGCGGCTGTACGACCATCAATGTCGCGATGGATGACGGAACCTGGGCGATGTTGGCAGCTAGTTCCACCACGTTGAATTGCTCGCGCATCAACGCCAGCAACTCGCTGGCCGGTTTGTTTAACGTCAGTCCCGACAGCAGGCCGATAGTGGCACGTTCAGGGTGCCCCAACTTATAGATCAGGTGGCTGATCTCATATTCAAGTAATGGCTCGTGCTCAGGGCGGAACGCTTCGATGCGTTGGGCGCTCTGGCCAGTGCGGGTGCCGATAAGGCCAAGGAATCCTTGTGTGTCATCAAGCCCAAACAAGCTGGCTTTGTAGGCATCTTCAGAAAAGGGCGCGGGGTTAATGATATGTAAATTGATCAGGCCGTTTGCCGCTTTTTCGAACGCCTTGAGCACGTCTTCCACGCGCCGGCCATAACGTTCTAATGCCTGGCTTTTTTGCGGCGCATTGAGGGTATTGAAGTAATACAGATCCAGTGGGCTTTCAAGTGACAGCAGCAGTTGCTGCGCCCCTGGCGATAAGGTGTGGATTTTTTCTTCGGAAAAGTCCCAGCGAACAGTGGGCAGTTTGGGTACCCAGACTAGATTGAATGCCAGAAACAGCAGTGATATGACGAGAAGTGTCATACCCGCACGAAAAGCGGATCCCATCAGTGGTTTTCCTTTTCTCAGCTGTTTTTGTAATTGAGTGTGAGGGTGGTCGCAAACAGAAAAGCAACGATCATGCTGATAAAGTACAGGCTGTCCTGCAGTGTGAGCTTGCCGTTATCCATCGCGCTGAAGCGGGCAATGGGATCCAGGGACATCAGACTGTCGATAATCCATATCGGTGCTTGTTGTTCAAGTGCATCCAGTACTGACGAAAGCCCACTGGCGGTCAGCAACAAGCCGAGCGTGAAAAAGAAAATCAGCAGGCGTTGGCTCGCAAGTACACAGATGAAACAACCTACGGAAAGATAACTTCCCGCCAGTAACCAACTGGCCAGGAATTGTGAGGCGATAACGCTATTGTCAGGCGTGCCCAGATAATTCACGGCAATCACCAGGGGGAAGTTAAGCATCAGCGCAATGCCACAGACAGTCCATGCCGCGATGAATTTTCCGATCACCCGTTCCATCGAGGTGACAGGCAAGGCATTCAGGGTGTCGTAAAAGCTGGCGTTGGATTCATCCGACCACAACTGCGTCGATAAAAGGGGGACCAGCAGGAGATAGAGCCAGGGGTGCAGTTCGAAAAAAGCCTGCAAATCACTGCTGTTTCGCTCCATCCATTGGTTGGAATGCAGTCCCAGCGCTGCGCACAGTGCGAGAAAAACCGCCACGCTCAGGTAAGTGCTGGGGGCGCAGGCATAGCTGGCCAGTTGTCGTTTGAAAATGACAGGTAGCAGTCTCAAGGTGTTACCTCTTGGCTCAGATGGTGAACGACATCGTTCAGGCGACCCGGCTCCAGATTCATTGACGTGATGTTCCAGCCGCGATGGGTGATAAGCGCGTTGATCGAGGGAAAGATGGAATGCCCGGGCATGGCCAGTACCGTCACCTTGCCGGGCGCATGCCGGTCTTCCTCGATGCCTGCGACGCCGGGTAATACGGCCAACGCGAGCAAATCCAGGGGGGCGTCTGCCGCGAGGGTGACGGCCTGGAAGTGCCGGGAGCTGCGCTGTAAGTCGGGCAGCGAGGCATCGGCCACCAGGCGACCACCGGCGATAACCAAGGCACGGGTGCAGACGTCCGCCAGATCCTGGTAATGGCGGGAGGCGATGATGATGGTCATTTCCTCGCTCAGGGACTGGATGAGTGCCCGGAACTTGAGGCGTTGATCAGGACAGAGCCCTTCTGTGGGTTCGTCCAGCAGCAGCAGGCTTGGGGAATGCAGGAGCGCCTGGGCCATTGCCACTCTGCGCTTCAAACCAAGGGAAAGGACGTTGATGGGGCAGTCGAGTACGGGCAGCAGTTCCAGTCGTGCGGCTACCTGCGCCACCTGGCTGCGTTTTTCCATCCCGCTCAAACCGCGAATGGCAGCAATGAAATTGAGCATGTTTTTGACGGACATCGTGTGATGGTCGAGGCCGCCTTGGCGTTGATAGCCAATGACCTTTTTGGCTTGAATTGAGTGGGTATGGGTATTGAAGCCTTGAATAATGATTTGCCCGGCCGTCGGCTTGATCGCCCCGGCGATCAAGCTCAACAGCGTTGTTTTTCCCGCACCACTCTCTCCCAGCAAGCCCACACACTCCTGGCGCTGGGCACAGAAGGACAAGTTACTGATTAGGTGTGTTTTGCCCAACTGTTTTGTCAGGTTGCTTATCTCGATCATGGTTTTACCGAATAAGTTTTGCAGGGCGTGTGAGAGGGGCTGGCTGTAGGGGAAAGTGCTTTAAAAAGGGTACGTTCAATATGAAGGCTTGGGAACGCGAAGTATGATTAATAAGAAGAATCCTACGTTCGGCACGATAATCCGCTGAAACAATTGTTTTGTTTTGAATACTTATTAATGTCCAGATGTTTATCTGATGTTTATATAAGGTTTTCTCTTTTGTAATGAGGCCTGATTGCCATGATGCTTCTACGTACTCTTGTTCTTGAGCGCAACGATGAAGGGAAGCCCGTTAACGGCGCCTTGTTGTGCGGGTTTGCTGTGACGCAAACGGCGTCCAACTTTCTGGTGTATAGCCTGGATGAGGAAGCAGAGCCCGGCCACTCCAGGGTCTATATCGCGGCACTGCGTAAAAAGATTGACCGGTATTTCCTGGGAGGCGTTGATTCCAAAGAGGACCTGCAATTAGCCATGCAAGTCTTCAAACAGATCCTGACGATGGCAGCGGCAGCCGGCTCGAAGACAACGCCGATTGCCGAACCCCAGGTGCCCTTTCATTTCATTGATTTGAAAGGCTGCCGGTTGCCGCCTGCCAGGCCAGAGGATCATCACTCGGTGATCATCAAGAAAGCTTTGGTCATGAAGGTCATCACCTTGGGCATGTCGGCCCCGGCGTTGCCTGCGATCGAAAGCAGCGCAGTGATCGTGCCGTCCATTCGCTTCTCGTCGCAAATGGTTGCGCCGCCGCGAAATCCGCGCTCAGCCACGACTGCGCCGCAGGCTATGGTTGAAGACACCGTTGAAGAACCGGCGCGGTCGCTGGTCGCGATACCGCAGGAGCAGGTTGAGCCTAGTGCGTCGCCTGTTCCTGTTGAACAAGATGACAGTCACTTTGAGCCAAACAACCTGCGGTTGGAGCCACCCGAGCCGGAGCCCGAACCCTTGGACCCGCCTGCCCAGTTGGACCATACCTCTTTGCTCGAAATGGACAGTGCGCTGAGCAATCTGGCCAAAGTTGCCCAGGAACTGACGCAAAAAAAATGCGCGGTCCTAGAGAAGGAGCAAATGCTTGAACAGTGGCAGGCGCGATTGCAACAGCAGCAGAGCCAGTTGGAAGAAAAGGGCCGTGAACTTGAGCAGCGCCATACCTATTTGCAGGAGCAGGGACTGGAGGTCAGCCAGAAGGCCGAAAAGCTGGCGATGATGATGTTGCAGTTGTCGGGTATGCGCCAGCGTATGCAAGGCACGCTGCTTGAATTGGATCAAGTGCTGGAGGGGCATGGGTAAGGTAATGGGGCGCCGGCCTGGATACTTTCCAGGGTTCATTTATCATCATGCCCAGCCAGCCGCTGCCTGGGCATGATGCCCTGGCGTATCGGCACCATTGGACATTGCCTGGGGATGCAAGCGTTTGAGTACCAAGCTGATTACCAAAGAAGGTCATGAAGCGCTGAAAAAAGAGCTGGATTACCTGTGGCGAGAGAAACGCCCGGATACCACACGCAAAGTGACCTGGGCCGCCTCCCTGGGAGATCGCAGTGAAAATGCGGATTACCAGTACAACAAGAAGCTGTTGCGGGAGATCGACCGACGGGTGCGTTACCTGCGCAAACGCCTGGAAGACATGCGTGTGGTGGAGTACATGCCCGAGCAGGAGGGAAAGGTATTTTTCGGTGCATGGGTCGAAATCGAAAACGAACAGGGCCAGACCAAGCGTTTTCGCATCGTGGGTTATGACGAGATTTATGATCGCATGGATTACATCTCCATCGACTCACCCATGGCACGGGCCCTGCTGCGCAAGGAGGTGGACGACGAGGCAATCGTACAAACCCCCAGCGGAGAGGTGTGCTGGTGGATCACCAAGATCGAATATGTGAAAGCCGCCTGATGGCACGTACCCTTGGCTGGGTGCGTGCCATCCGGGTTTCAACCTTCGCGCAATACGGTCAGCGGGCTGGCATTCAGTGCACGACGCGTGCCGAATACCCCGGCAGCGCCAATCAGCACGGCACCGATCACGGGCAGCAGTAACAACCACGGGTGGGGATGCCACGCCAGGTCAAAGGCATAGCGGTACAGCACCCAGGTCACCAGTTCGGTGCCCAGTGCCGCCAGCAAGCCACTGACCGCCCCCAACAGACCGAATTCGATGCGTCGGGCCTTGACCAGCAACTTGCGCTCGGCACCCAAGGCGCGCAGCAACGCACCTTGGCGGATTCGTTCATCCAGGGTGGCCTGCAGGCCAGAGAACAACACTGCCATGCCCGCCGCGAGTACAAACAACAGCACGTATTCGACCGCCAACGTCACTTGGGCGAGGATGCTGCGCAACTGCTCCAGCAGGGCCTCGACCTGCAGGATAGTGACCGCCGGGAAGGCCCGTGACAGGTCGACGATCTGTTGGTCATGGCCGGGAGCCAGATAGAAGCTGGTGAGGTAGGTCGCGGGCAGATCCTTCAAGGTGCCCGGTTGGAAAATCATGAAGAAGTTGGGCTGGAAGTTATCCCAGTTGATGGTGCGCAGGCTGGTGACCCGCGCTTCACGGTTTTCCCCGCCGATGGTGAACAACAGATGGTCGTTGAGCTTGAGCTTCAAGCTCTCGGCCACTTTGGCTTCCACCGACACGCCAGGAACCCCGTCAGTGGGTTGCGCCGACCACCAGGTACCTGCCGTCAGGACGTTACCCGCTGGCAAGTCGGCTGCCCAAGTCAGGCTCAGGTCACGTTGAGTGGCACGGTCGCCACTGGAGTCCTTGCTGACAATCTCCTGCACGGGTTCGCCATTGATACTGATCAAGCGCCCCGGTACCACCGGGTAGAGCGGCGCTGCTTGTGCCTGTACGTCCAGCAGGCGGGTGCCAAAGGCATCCTTGTCGGCTGGCAGGATATTCAGGGCGAAGTAGTTGGGCGCATCCTTGGGTAACTGGTTTTGCCAGGTGTCGAGCAATTCTCCCCGCAACAGCGCGATCAACCCCATGGACAACAGGATCAAGCCAAAGGCCAGGGATTGGCCTGCCGCCGCCAACGGGTGACGCAACAATTGGCCCAGGCCCAGGCGCCACGGCAGGGAGGCACGAGCCAGTAACCGCCGCAGGCTCTGCAGCAACAACAGCAGCAAGCCGCCCAGGAGCAGCGCAGCAACTACACCGCCGCCGAGTAACGCGAAGGTCAATACCAGGTCCAGGCTCAGGCGCCACATGATCAGGCCCAAGGCAAACAGCGCCGCGCCGTAGACCATCCAAGTGCTTGAGGGAATAGGCAGCAAATCGCGGCGCAATACCCGCAGCGGCGGTACTCGACCCAGTGCGGCCAGCGGCGGGGGGGGGGAACCGGCGGGGGGGACCCACCCCGGGGCCAACCCCCCCCCCGGCGGGGGGAAACCCCCCCGCGGGGCGGGGGGGGGGGGGAAGGCGGGGGGGGGGGAGAAGAAGGCCAAATTGGCCCGCCAACCCGGGCGGGGGCCCAGCCAGGGCCGCCAGGAAGCCCAGAGAGCCCCCTGTCGGCGCG
>NZ_NKRF01000032.1:0-14473 GCF_003408955.1 Pseudomonas sp. GL93 | reverse complement strand
CGGCACGCCGAAGATGGGCTTCCTCAAGGGCCAGGTCACCCGCGTCGACAGCCAAGGCTGCGAGGTGCAACTGGAGGCCGGCACCCTGATCAGCCTGCCGCTGAGCGGCGCCAGCCTGAGCGTGGGCAGCGCAGTGACCCTGGGCATTCGTCCCGAGCACCTGGAAATGGCCACACCTGGGCAAACCACCCTGACCGTCACCGCCGACGTCGGCGAGCGCCTGGGCAGCGACACCTTCTGCCACGTCATCACCCGCAACGGCGAACCGCTGACCATGCGTATCCGTGGCGACATGGCCAGCCAATACGGCGAGACGCTGCAACTGCACCTGGACCCGGCGCACTGCCATTTGTTCGACACCGATGGCGTGGCCGTGGCCCGTCCACTGCGCGCTGCCGCCTGATTTCGCGAGTATTTCCAGATGAAATTGAATAAAGCCAACCTCACCCGACTGGCGCCCGAAGTGCAGGTGCCGACCTACGCACTTGCCGACACCCGCCAGGGCATCGCGCACATTGGCGTCGGCGGTTTCCACCGTGCGCACCAGGCGTTTTACACCGATGCCCTGATGAACACCGGCGAGGGCCTGGACTGGAGCATCTGCGGCGTCGGCCTGCGCAGTGAAGACCGCAAGGCCCGCGATGACCTGGCCGGCCAGGATTATTTATTCACCCTGTATGAACTGGGCGACACCGACGACACGCAAGTGCGCGTGATCGGCTCGATCAGTGACATGCTGCTGGCCGAAGACGGCGCGCAAGCGCTGATCGATAAGCTCGCCAGCCCACAGATCCGCATCGTCTCGCTGACGATCACCGAAGGCGGCTACTGCATCGACGACAGTAACGGCGAGTTCATGGCCCACCTGCCCCAGATCCAGCATGACCTGGCGTACCCGAGGGCACCGAAAACCGTGTTCGGTTTTATCTGCGCGGCGCTGACCCAGCGCCGCGCAACGGGCACCCCGGCCTTCACGGTAATGTCCTGCGATAACCTGCCCCACAACGGCGCCGTCACCCGCAAGGCCTTGCTGGCCTTCGCCGCCCTGCACGACGCCGGGCTGCATGACTGGATCAAGGCCAACGTGAGCTTCCCGAATGCCATGGTTGACCGCATCACGCCAATGACCAGCACGGCTCACCGCCTGCAACTGCATGACCAGCACGGGATCGACGATGCCTGGCCGGTGGTGTGCGAGCCGTTTGTGCAGTGGGTGCTGGAAGACAAATTTGTCAACGGACGCCCGGCCTGGGAAAAGGTCGGCGTACAGTTCACCGATGACGTCACGCCTTACGAAGAAATGAAGATCGGCCTGCTCAACGGCAGCCACCTGGCCCTGACTTACCTGGGGTTCCTCAAAGGCTATCGGTTCGTTCACGAGACCATGAACGACCCCGTGTTCGTGGCGTACATGCGCGCCTACATGGACCTGGACGTCACGCCGAACCTGGCGCCGGTCCCCGGGATCGACCTGACCGAATACAAGCAGACCCTGGTGGAGCGTTTTTCCAACCAGGCGATTGCCGACCAGTTGGAGCGCGTGTGTTCCGATGGTTCGTCGAAGTTTCCCAAGTTCACCGTGCCGACCATCAACCGCCTGATTGCCGACGGCCGCGAGACCGAGCGTGCAGCGCTGGTAGTGGCGGCCTGGGCCTTGTATTTGAAGGGCGTGGATGAGAACGGCGTGAGCTACAAGATCCCCGATCCAAGGGCCGAGTTCTGCCAGGGGCTGGTGAGTGATGACACACTGGTCAGCCAGCGCTTGCTGGGGGTGGAAGAGATTTTTGGCACGGCTATTCCCAAGTCGGCGGCGTTTGTGGCAGCGTTCGAGCGTTGCTATGGAAGCCTGCGCGACAAAGGCGTCACAGCCACACTGCAAAACCTCCTGAACAAACCGGATTAAACATGTGGGAGCTGGCTTGCCTGCGATAGCGGTCCGGCAGTCACCACAGGGTTGACTGGACTACCGCTATCGCAGGCAAGCCAGCTCCCACATCGACCGTATGTTCAACCCAATAATAATGCTGAGCACTCCATCATGACCCAGCAAAACCTGTTCCTCGGAATCGACTGCGGCACTCAAGGCACCAAGGCCATCGTCCTCGATGCGTCCAGCGGCAAGGTGCTGGGCCTGGGCGCCGCCGCGCACACTTTGATCAGCGGCGCCAATGGCCGCCGCGAACAACATACCCAGGAGTGGCTGGACGCCTTCACCGCAGCCACCCACCGCGCCCTGCAACAAGCCGGGGTGGACGGCCAGGACATCCTTGGCATCGGCGTGTCCGGCCAGCAGCACGGCCTGGTGTTGCTGGACGAACAAGGTGAAGTGCTGCGCCCGGCCAAGTTGTGGTGCGACACCGAAACCACACCGGAGAACGACCGGCTGCTGCAGCATCTGGGTGGCGAACGCGGTTCCCTGGAACGCCTGGGCGTGGCCATCGCCCCGGGTTACACCGTGTCCAAGTTGCTCTGGACCCGCGAGCAGCATCCCGACGTCTTCGCACGCATTGCCCATATCCTGCTGCCCCACGACTACCTCAACTACTGGCTCACCGGCCGCGCCTGCGCCGAGTACGGCGATGCATCGGGCACCGGATACTTCAACGTGCGCCGCCGCGAATGGGATGTGGCGTTGCTCCAGCACATCGACCCCACCGGCCGCCTGCAAGCCGCGTTGCCGACACTGATCGAAGCCGACCAAGCGGTGGGCACGATCCTGCCGGCCATTGCCGAGCGCCTGGGGATCAACCCCAACGCGGTGGTGTCCAGTGGCGGCGGCGACAATATGATGGGCGCCATTGGCACCGGCAATATCGCCCCCGGCGTGATCACCATGAGTCTCGGTTCATCGGGCACCGTGTATGCCTTTGCCGACCAGCCAAACGTCAGCCCCCAGGCCTCGGTGGCGACCTTCTGCTCCTCCAGCGGCGGCTGGCTGCCGCTGATCTGCACCATGAACCTGACCAACGCCACCGGGGTGATTCGCGAGCTGTTCGACCTGGACCTCGACGCCTTCAACGCTCTTGTCGAACAGGCGCCGATCGGGGCCGATGGGGTGAGCATGTTGCCGTTCCTCAACGGCGAACGCGTGCCCGCCCTGCCCCACGCCACCGGCAGCCTGCTGGGCCTGACCATGACCAACCTGACCCGCGCCAACCTAAGCCGTGCGGTGGTCGAAGGCACCACCTTCGGCCTGCGTTATGGCCTTGATCTGCTGCGCCAGACCGGCCTGCAAAGCCAGAGCATCCGCCTGATCGGCGGCGGCTCGAAAAGCCCGCTGTGGCGGCAAATGGTCGCCGATATCATGCACACCGAAGTGGTGTGTACCGAACAGAGCGAGGCCGCCGCCCTGGGCGCGGCGATCCAGGCGGCGTGGTGCCAGAGCGGCGAACCGCTGACCAGCCTGTGCGACAAATGCGTGAGCATTGACCCGGCCAGCCGCACCTTACCCGTGGCCGCCAATGTCAGCGCCTATCAACAGGCGTATGAGCGTTATCAACAGCACGTGGCAACCCTTTAAGAGCGAGCAACTATGTATCTGGTGTGTGGTGAAGCGCTGTTTGATTTCTTCAGCGAGGAGGATGCCAGCGGGCAGGCCGCCAAGCTCAACTACAAGGCGCTTGCCGGTGGCTCGCCGTTCAACGTGGCGGTGGGTTTGCGCCGCCTGGGGATCGAGTCGGGGTTCTTCGCCGGCCTGTCCACCGATTACCTCGGCCGGCGCTTGCAACAGGTGCTGAAAGACGAAGGTATCAGCGAACGCTTTCTGGTTGAGTTCGACGCGCCGACCACCCTGGCGATGGTGGCGGTGGGCGCCAATGGCTCGCCGCAGTACAGCTTTCGCGGCGAAGGCTGCGCCGACCGGCAATTGCAACTGACGCACCTGCCGCCCCTGGGCGATGAAATTCGCGGGCTGCATGTGGGCTCGTTTTCGCTGGTGGTGCAACCGATTGGCGACACGCTGCTCAGCCTGGTCAAGCGTGAAAGTGGCAAACGCCTGATCAGCCTCGACCCCAACGTGCGCCTTAACCCGCAGCCCGATATCCACCTGTGGCGCGCACGCGTCGCAGAGCTGGTGCAACACGCCGACCTGATCAAGGTCAGCGACGAAGACCTGCACCTGCTCTACCCCGACCAGACACCGGAAAGCGTGCTGCAAGGCTGGCTGCAACACCGCTGCCAACTGGTGTTCCTCACCCGTGGTGGCGACGGTGCGTCGGTGTTCAGCCGCCAGCATGGCAGTTGGTCGCAACCTGCGGTCAAGGTGGTGATGGCCGATACGGTGGGTGCCGGCGATACCTTCCAGGCGGCGCTGATTGCGTGGCTCACGGAACAGCAGTTGGACTCGATTGACGGGCTGCAAAACCTGAGCCGCGAGCAGATCGACGCCATGCTGGGCTTCGCGATCCGGGCTGCCGCACTGACCTGCGGCAAGACCGGCCCGGACCTGCCCTATCGTCACCAATTGGGTTGAGCTGGGCGGAAAAAAACCCAAAGTGCCATCACGCAGGCCACGTATTCCGTGGCCTGCACGCCATGCACAAAAAATTGCGCTACTGAAAAACTGTGCTAAACCCAAAAACAGGAGCAGTTATTACAACAAACCTAGGACACACCCATGCAAATGCCCAGTGGTTTCTCGACCCGGGCCGTTTTAGCTGTCGGCCTCATCTCATTGCAGTACATGAACCCTCACCCCTCCCACGCCGCCTGCGTTCTCACCCCGGGTACCGGTAACGATACCTATACGTGCGACAGCGGCAGCAGCCCCGGCCTTACCGACCTTTCCGGGGATAACCGCCTGACCCTTCCTGCGGGCGGTACCGGCACCATCAACGGTAATGTCACCTTTGGCCCTGGCGTGGATACCGTGCGCATCGAATCCGGCCAGATCACCGGCGCGGTGCAACAAGGGGCCGGCATCGATGACTTCGTCATGCTGGGTGGGCAAATACAAGCGCTGTTCCAGGGCGATGGGCTCGACACCTTCAGGATGGAGGGAGGCACCATCGTCGATGCCTTTGAGGACGGCGATGTGGCCTACCAGAGCGGTGGCACCATTGGCCGAGTGAATATGAAGCTGGACAAGAACCTCTATGACATGTCCGGAGGCGCCATTCTGGGCAACCTGGTCACCGGTTTTGATACTGACACCATCATCATTTCCGCAGGCAGCATCGGCGGCAATATCAGCACCAGCGGTGGTGACGACAGCATTACCGTGAGTGGCGGCGTGATCAGTGGTGAGATCCGTGCCAGCGTCGGCAACGACACTTTCCGGTGGCTTGACGGTGGGCAGATCAAGTCCTCGGTGTTGATGGGCGATGGTGACGACACCGCCCTGCTGCGCGGCTTGAATGAAAGCCTGCTGGCCACCACGCCCTCCGTCGATGGCGGCCTGGGCAACGATCAACTGACCTTCGACGCGACAACATCCAGCACCGCGGCCCGCTATATCGGCTGGGAGACCGTCAACCTCACCCACAACTCGCGCCTGGACCTGGCCGGGGATTTTTTCCTCGGTGACAGTGGCAGCAATACCGGCACGTTCAACATCGACGGCAGCAGTACCCTGGCCGTGGCGCAAGGCGGCATCCGCCCCTATACGGCTGGCCAACTGGCGACGCTCAATAACGCCGGCACCGTCGACATGACCACCGACAACAGCGCGACCAGCGTATTGACGGTGCATGGCAACTACGCAGGCAACAACGGCCAGTTGCGCCTGCAAACCGTGCTGGGTGACGAGCACTCGGCCACCGACAAGCTGGTAGTGTCCGATGGCAACATCAGCGGTCACACCCAACTGAGCGTCAGCAACCTCGGCGGTATCGGCGGGCTGACCCAGAACAACGGCATCGAAGTGGTCCAGGCACTCAACGGCGCCGTCAGCAGCAACGATGCGTTTGCCTTGAAGGGCTCGGTCTCCGCCGGGGCGTATGAATACCTGCTGTTCAAGGGCGGCACCACCGCCACTACAGAAAACAGCTGGTTCCTTCGTTCCTCGGTGGTGGCCGTGCAACCGCCGGCGGTCCCACCCGTACCGCCGACACCGCCCGTGGTGGTGCCGGTGCCGCCGATCACCGCCACTCCACCTGTAGTGGATTCGGATGAGCCCTCTGTGGAACCGCCCACTGCGCAACCGCAGCCCCCGGTCGAGCCTGCCGCGCCACCGCCCAGCCAAGTCGCCGCGGCCACGTCGCCGCAATCGGCGGCGAGTAACCCTGTGCTTCCCACCGCCGTGGCGGGTGCTGCGCCGATTCCTCTGTATCGCCTGGAAGTTCCGGTCTACTCCGTGGACATCCCCGCTGCGCAACTGATGACGTTGCAGGCGCTGGGCACCTTCCATGAACGCCAGGGCGAGCAAAGCCTGCTGACCGAGACCGGTGCAGTGCCGGCAGGTTGGGGCCGCGCCTATGGCAGTGATTTCAACAAAAGCTGGTCGGGCACCGTGGCGCCGAGTTTTGACGGCACGGTCAAGGGCTATCAGGTTGGCCATGACCTTTACGCCGCCGAAACCAGCGGCGGGCAGACGCAACGCCTTGGCCTCTTTATCGGCCAGAGCCGCCTGCGCGGCGACGTGAAGGGCTTTGCAATGGGCTGGCAGAACCATCGCTCCGGGCGAGTCAAACTCGACGGCGACAACTTCGGCGCCTACTGGACACTCACCGATCCGACCGGTTGGTACGTCGACCTGGTGGCCATGGGTACCCGCCTGGATGGCGACAACAAGTCTGACCGAGGGGTGAAGATGGATACCAAGGGCCACGCCCTGGCGTTATCCGCCGAGGCCGGCTACCCGTTCAGGCTGTCCGAGCATTGGGAGGTGGAACCTCAGGCCCAGGTCATCGGCCAGAAGATCGATCTGGATAGTCAGCACGATGGCATTTCCAAGGTGTCTTTCGACTCCCAGGAATATTGGACCGGCCGCATCGGCGCACGCCTCAAGGGCCGCTATCTGGTCAGCAACACACCCGTGGAGCCGTACGTACGGGCGAATGTCTGGCACACCTTCGGCGGTAGCGACACGGTGACGTTCGACGGGGTGGACCGGATCAAGAGCGATCACAAGTCCTCCACGGCTGATATGGGCGTCGGTGTGGTGGCTCAATTGTCGTCCGCGTTCAGCGTGTATATGGAGGGCAAGTATGGAACCCATCTGGACGCCAATAACTTTGAGGGTATCAGCGGCACTGCCGGCGTGAGAGCACGCTGGTAAAGCGCACGGTTGGTCAGCATTGGGCCTGGCACATACCAGGCCCACAGGGTGTCGACTTACATTCAAGCGATCAATTAATGATAGCCGCGCCCACCAGCGCGCCGCTGCACCGGTGCGTGGCTTTGCTTGAGGTCTTCACGCAACCCGGAGATCAGGTTGCAAATCGCTCGACTGCTGTCGAGCTTGTCAGGGTGTATACCTTTGACTTCCAAATCCACCCGGTCCCGGTCGCGGTCGTCGTAGACCTTGATCGTCAACGAGGCATCTTCGGCCTTGGTGCATTCGCACCGTTTAGGCAGGAAACTTCCTTCAATAATGCTGCGAAGCTCTAGTTCTGAAAGCATGGCTAACCTCTCCTTTTTTGAGACTGCCAACAGTTATATGTATCCGACAGGCACTTGCCTGCCACGTCTTGCCAACCCTGGAAGACGCTTTCAATCAGTAAGCCTACTCGGCAAAAACTGCCGTGGTTGTAACCATTCCTCATAAGCAAACCGCTTCCTGATATTAAAGAAAGCCACCCTCTTGACATCATCGTCGAACCGCCGCGATTAAACGTTTAACCCGCGGCATCGAGCCAAGCGCTTATGTGAAAAGCTTTTTTTCGGCAACATATCGCAAACAATCAACTCATCACCGCTAAGCCGAAGCAGGTTTGCGCTCAACATACGAAACGTATACGATTTGTATATCTATTAAACACAGTGAACCTCATGGGCATCGTCAAGATCACCGATCAGCTGCACGAACAACTGCGCATGGCCAGCGCCGCCATGGACCGTTCCATCAACGCCCAAGCCGAGTTCTGGATCAAGATCGGCCTGCTCGCCGAACTCAACCCGCACCTGCCCTACAACGAGCTGATCAACAAGTTGTTGCTGGACAAGCCCGACCTGATCCGGGGGCGCAGCTGATGATCAAGACTCCCGCACAGTTGGCCGTCATGCGTGAAGCCGGGCGCCTGTTGGCGCAAGTCTTCGACATGCTCGACGGCTTCGTCGCCGCCGGCCGCTCTACCCTGGAGCTGGACAGCGCCGTCGAAGCCTTCATCCGCAACGACCTCAAGGCCCGCCCTGCCAGCCTGGGGCAGTACGACTACCCCTTCTGCATCAACACCTCGATCAACGAGGTGGTGTGCCACGGCATGCCCAGCGCCAAGCAATTGCTCAAGGACGGCGACATCATCAACATCGACATCACCCTGGAAAAAGGCGGCTTCATTGCCGACTCCAGCAAGATGTACATGATCGGCAACGTGACGCCCAAGGCCAGGCGCCTGGTGGAGATGACCTTCGAGGCGATGTGGGCCGGTATCCGTCAGGTCAAGCCCGGCGCGCGCCTGGGTGATATCGGCCATGCTATCCAGACCCATGCGCAAGCCAACGGCTACAGCGTGGTGCGCGAATACTGCGGCCATGGCATCGGCAAACAGATGCATGAAGAGCCACAGATCCTGCACTTCGGCCGCCCTGGCACCGGCCTCGTTCTGCGCGAAGGTATGGTGTTTACCGTGGAGCCCATGCTCAACCAAGGCGGCGCCAAGACGCGCAGTCTCAAGGATGGCTGGACGGTGGTGACCAAGGACAACAGTCTGTCGGCGCAGTGGGAACATACTGTGGCAGTGACGGCGGACGGGTTTGAGGTGCTCACGTTGCAAAAACAAACTGATGCAGAACCGATGGAATCACTACCTTGAGCAATGGGCGCTGATCGGCCATTGAAAAGTCTCCCGAGCGGCCTACCCGCTCGGGAGAGTAACAAACTCAAGGGTGCGCGTGGGCTAGACTAATACCTTCCAGATGGCTCAAGCGATTATCCTTGAGAATGCACTGGGTCGTTATCCGTTGCGGATAGCAACGCATAAACATGTTGGTGAAATGTGTGCCGTAATGAATACGTTCAGTACGGCTCTGACTGAGTAATGGCTTGGCTGAAACGCTGAAACTCGGCTCGTGAAAGTAGGCCATGGCAAAACGCTCACGTGAGTTTAGCTTGACCTTGTGAGGCGTCGAGAGCAGAAGTCCATCGGTCATGAATTGCAAAATATCACCCGGAAACACTGTGAACACGCGCGGTACCGGTTTCACGAACGTCCAGGGCTCGTCGTTTTCGAATAAACCTGCAGTGCTTTCGTCAGGCAACCAGTTGCGCTTGCGATGTTCACCGTCGACCGGAGGGCGAATATACAAACCTCCCACCTCATCCTGAGTAGCGATCACCAGCATGCCGTAGTCGGTATGGGCCCCAATACCTCGGCAGGTTTGCGCCGACTCGGCAGGGAAACGCAGAACACGCATATGGTGCCAGCCATCCTGGCTAAGCTGCGTCAATGCATTTATTTCCAATCCCAGTCCGAGTGCCACCAACTTCAACAACTTTTCGCCCGTGTCACCCAATTCCTCCAGGAAGGCTTTCATGCTGTCGCGGTATTCGTCATTGGGCCATGGCACGGGACCGTGGCACGGCCAGCCGTCTACGACGCGCTGATCCTCCAGTGGTAGATCTTTGCAAATGGTGAAAATTTCCGATTGATCCTGCTCGCCAGCCGTGACCTCTTCGCCAGAAGCAACATACCCTGCATAGGTAAGACTGCTGACTAAGCGCGACTTCTCTTCCCGGGGCAGTTTGAAAAAAGCCTTGCTGGCTGCCATGGCGCGCTTGACCTTCTGGTCCTGTTCGTCATGGATGCTGATCTGAAAAATACCGTCTTTGCGCCACGCATCTATTAGCGCTCGGCCCAATTGGCGATCGGCCTTGCTATCAGTTACAGCTTCAGGCAGGGCAAAAGTTATTAAGTCAGTCATGTCGTGTCTCCTTAAATCCATTAAAGAGACGTGCACTCACAAATGTGACGCTGAACTGCTCCATCAACGGAACTGCTTCAGGCCCAACGTTGCGAGCCTGAATCATGAACGTCGTTATATTCCCATCTGGGAACGGTATTTATAGACTCAGGCGGACAACCTGAACATAACCGGATGTCGATTTTACTGGTATCGAATCAACCGTCCGACGGCAGGTAAAGGTTGCTCGCCTTCCTGCCCTGGCAACCGCGAGTTTCGGCGATCTGCTTGATTGTTACCACACCTGTCCCTGGCGCTTAAGCTCCAGGCGGCGCACAAACTCCTCCAGCACCAAGCCATACAGGTCGTCCTGCAAGTAGGCGTCTTCGATGCCCGCATCCAGGTTGGGGTTGTCGTTGACCTCGATCACCACGACTTTGTCGCCGGACTGCTTGAGGTCAACACCGTAGAGGCCGTCGCCGATCAGGTTGGCGGTCTTTACCGCCAGTTCCACCACCGCCTTGGGCGCTTCATGGACCGCCAGGGTGCGGCATTCGCCGTTGATGTTCTGGCCGGTAGCCTTGTGATTATAAATCTGCCAATGGCCCTTGGACATGAAGTACTGGCACGCGAAGATCGGCTTGCGGTTGAGCACACCGATGCGCCAGTCGTACTCGGTGTAGAAAAACTCCTGGGCCAGCAACAGCACCGAATGTTCAAACAACTCGGCGGTGGCCTTGAGCAGGGCTTCCTGGCTTTGCACCTTGATCACGCCGCGCGAGAAGCAACCGTCGGGGATCTTCACCACCAGCGGGAAGCCCAGGCGCTCGCCGACCCTTTCGAAGTCTTCCGGTCGCTCCTTGTAGAGAATCTCGGTGGCGGGCATGCCCAGTTGATGGCTGTTGAGCAGGTCGGTGAGGTAAACCTTGTTGGTGCACCGCAGGATCGACGCCGGGTCGTCCATCACCACTAGGCCTTCGCTTTCGGCTTTTTTGGCGAAGCGGTAGGTGTGGTTGTCGACACTGGTGGTCTCGCGGATCAGTAAGGCGTCGTACTCGGCCAGACGTGAATAGTCCTTGCGCTCGATCAACTCCACATCGATGCCCAGGCCCTTGCCGACCCGCACAAAGTTTTCCAGGGCGCGGGCATTGGACGGTGGCAGTTGCTCCTGAGGGTCGTGAAGAATCGCCAGGTCATACCGCGCCAAGCGGCGTGAGCGAGGCTGGCGCCAGATCTTGCGGCTGAAGTTGTCGAGGGCGTGGGCGAACTGGTCTTCCTGGTCATCACGCAACTTGTGCAATACGCCGGACTTAACCCCGTCGATATGCCAGCCATTGTGTTTGCTAAACTCAACTAACAAGATCGGGCACGGAAAGATTTCAAATAACTGGCGGGCCAACTCTTGCAGCGGTTCCATATTGGTTCGACCAAAATAAAGCGTCAGGATAAAGCCTTCGGTATTGCTGTAAAGGTGATGACTCAGGGCTTTATCGAGGGTTTTATCCAGGTCGTCCAGTGACAAACCATACAGCGACTTTTTAGTCAGTTCACTGATGGTGCGCACCGACGGAATCACCTTGTGCCCGCGCGCTTCGGCCAGCAATGAGCAGTAGTAGCCATGGCCCAGGTACTTGTAACTGCGGCACAGGTTGATGACCTGCACACGTTTACCCGTCTCGTTTTCACGGGTTTGCTCAAGGTATTCCTGGGCCGTCACGATGTCTTCGCTGGGAAAGTAGGAGGCCCAATCTTCCTTGCGTTCGACAATGATCACCACTTGCTTGGACGCTTTGGTGGCGACCGATAAATAACCGCTGGAAGTTATTGTCGCCGCGACGTTTTGCTCGGATACTTCACGCCAATGACCTTGTACCGCTGACATAATATTTGATCCGCTTTAGAGAACTCGACCTTTTCTATTAAGCACGATCTTTTAGAGAAGTCCCGTTTCGTTACGTAACTTTTACGGCGGTTATATGGCTCTTTCCTTTCGCGTTGCAACCCCCGCTGATGGGCCTCAATTGGTCGCGCTGGAACACCACTGTTTCACCACCGACCGGCTCTCACCGCGCAGTTTCCAGTGGATGATCAGCCGTGCCCATGGCCAGTTACTGGTAGCGGAAAACGACGCGCAATTGCTCGGTTATGCACTGGTGTTGTTCCATCGCGGCACTTCACTGGCGCGCCTGTACTCCATCGCCATCGCCGAACATGCGCGCGGCATGGGCCTGGGCAAGCAATTGCTGACGCGCATCGAGGCCTGCGCCCTGGAGCATGATTGCGCCTACCTGCGCCTGGAGGTGCGCATCGACAACCGCGGTGCCCTGGCGATGTACGAGCGCAATGGCTATCGCCGCTTTGCGCTGATAAATAACTATTACGAGGATCACACCGCCGCTATTCGGCTGGAAAAACGCATCCTCCAGCACCAGGTCGCACGCCCCCAGAACATACCGTATTACCAACAGACCACCGACTTCACCTGTGGCGCCGCGTGCCTGCTGATGGCCATGGGCGCGTGGCTGCCTGGGCGCGTGGCCGGGCGGCGCGAAGAACTGCAGATCTGGCGTGAAGCCACCACCGTGTTCATGACCGCAGGCCACGGCGGCTGCAGCCCGCAAGGCTTGGCTTTGGCGGCCTGGCGCCGGGGTTTTCGGGTGCGTATGCAGGTGAATGTGCGCGGGCCGTTGTTTCTCGATGGCGTGCGCGCCCCGCACAAAAAGGACGTCATGCGCTTAGTGCACGAAGCGTTTGAAGAGGAATTGGCCGGCAGCGATGTCGAACAGATACTCGGCGGCGCCCTGGATCTACCCCAGGTATTGCAGGCCGGCGGGCAGCCGCTGGTGCTGATCAGCAGCTACCGCCTGACCCGTTCCAAGTCGCCACACTGGGTGATGGTCACCGACTGCGACGAAGAGTTCGTCTACCTGCATGACCCCGACGTGGGCCACAGCCAGCATCGCCAGCCCCTGGACTGCCAGCATCTGCCGGTCAGCCATGGGGAGTTCGAGCGCATGTGCCGCTTTGGCAGCAAACAATTGCGAGCGGCGGTGGTGCTGTTTAAGCCACCTGCCTGACCCCGGCCTTGGCTTCCAGCTCGCGCACCAGCGGCAAGACGCGTTGGCCGAAGTATTCGACTTCCTCCTGAAAATGCAGGAAGCCAGCCAGTATCAGGTCCACGCCCACGGCCTTGAGCGCAATGATGCGCTCGGCGATCTGCTGCGGCGTGCCAATCAGGTTGGTCTTGAAGCCGTCGTTGTATTGCACCAGGTCTTCAAAGCTGGACTTGGCCCAGTTGCCCTCGCCTTCCGGTGAGGCCTTGCCCGCCTGTTTGGCCGCATCGCCAAACGCATTCACCGCTTCGGGGTCAGCTTTTTCGATGATTTCGGCGAGTACGGCGCGGGCTTCTTCTTCGGTGTCGCGGGCGATCACAAAGGCGTTTACACCCACGTTCACCGAATGGTGATTGGCTGCAGCCTTGGTGCGAATGTCGTCAACCTGGGCCTTGATGCCTTCGGGCGTGTTGCCGTTGGTGAAGTACCAATCCGACACGCGTGCCGCCATGTCCCGCGCCGCCCGTGAGCTACCGCCCTGGAACACTTCCGGCTGGCCGAGCGGTTTGGGTTTCAAGCTGTAATTGTTGAAGCGGTAGAAGTCGCCCTTGAACGTGAAATCGTCCTGGCTCCAGATGCCTTTGAGGGCGCGGATAAATTCCTCGGAGCGGCGATAACGTTCGTCGTGTTCCAGCCAGGGTTCGCCGATCGCCTGGAATTCGCCCTTGAACCAGCCACTGACGATATTCACCGCAATGCGCCCGTTGGTGAGCTGGTCGATAGTCGCCAGTTGTTTGGCCGCCAACGCCGGTTGCCACGGCCCGGGCAGGATCGCCGCGATGACCTTGAGGGTGGTGGTCGCCGCCAGCAACGCATGGCTGAACGCCACGGACTCATGCTGGTTCTCGGCACCGTAACCTGCGGTGAAGCGAATTTGCGTCAGGCCATACTCAAAGCCGGCTGCCTCTGCCAGTTGCGCCAGCT
The DNA here is from genome assembly GCF_003408955.1 of Pseudomonas sp. GL93. Classification (NCBI taxonomy): domain Bacteria; kingdom Pseudomonadati; phylum Pseudomonadota; class Gammaproteobacteria; order Pseudomonadales; family Pseudomonadaceae; genus Pseudomonas; species Pseudomonas sp. GL93. The sequence goes on along the minus strand of NZ_NKRF01000032.1, from coordinate 437 downwards.
TGCGGTTGTACTCGATGCCCCAGTGGGTGCGTTGTTCAATCTTGCTGACGACCAACCCACCGCTAACGTTGGGTACCCAATAGGCAAATTTCACGGCTTGCTGACTCATCGGACGGTACCTCGCACAAGGGATGTACCAGTGCTTAGGCAGCAAGCGTGCCAGGGGCAGGCAAATGCCCGTAGCGTGGGGGTTACGGCGCAAAAAGGGGGATTGAAGCGTTGGCTTGCCAGTGTCTGGTATCGCAGTGATTTGTGGATCTGCTGTTGCTGGAGCAACAGTGGCGACCGGCGCCGTCAAACGTATCCACGATGCGAAGCGAGTAGCTCTTGATCTGCTTTTGATCTTAGGCGCCCCGTCAAACCACGCTGGCCGGAATTCGGCAGGGATTTGGGGGGTAAACCGGCAGGCCTGCCGGTTTACCCCCCCCGCGCCATCC
>NZ_NKRF01000033.1:0-14805 GCF_003408955.1 Pseudomonas sp. GL93 | reverse complement strand
GGGCCGCCGCCACGCGCCATCCATGGCGCGGGGCGGTTAAACCGGCATCCCTGCCGGTTTACCCCCCAAATCCCTGTCGAATTCCGGCCAGCGTGGTTTGACGGGGCGCTTGAGATCAAAAGCAGATCAAGATCAAGAGCGGCTCGCTTCGCATCGTGGTTACCGTCGGTTGCTGCAGGGTTGTGTTTATGCCTGTGGTTGGGGGGCGCCATCCGCCTATCTCCAAGCCTTTGAAAGAATTTTCCTACAGGTGTTGACCTTGCCACTACGGGAACCTTTAGGCTTTTTTCCGAGTATGCCCAACCACAAAAACAAGATTCAGGGGTTATCAATGGATACTGCTGCCCTGCAACAACGCTCGGATTCCGATCTGTTCACCACCGCCTCGCGGCTGATGGCGAATGCCTTGGAAACCGGCGCCAACTACACCCAGGTCACCCGCGCGCTGGAAGCGCTGCTCGCACTGACTCGGCAAGGCCTGGCGGGAGACGCCGACGCCTACGCGCACTACCAGTCAGCCCTGCTGCAACTGCACATTCCAGGTGACCCGCGCACCGAGCCGACCCGGCGCTGGATGGCCAGCGAGGTCTACCGCGTCGAAGATGAGTTCGCCGCCGACGTGCCGGGCTTTAAAGTGTTGCCGGCGGACGAGTTCCGTCAGCAGGTCGACGCTGAAATCGCCGCACGTAGCCGGGTCAACCACCCCATGTCGGTGCACCTGTTCCAAGGGACGCCGCCGGTGCAGGATGTGCGCTTCTTCCTGGAGCATCACTGGACCCGTTCCTACAACTTCTACAGCCTGCTGGCTGAACTGGCTTTTCGCTTCGAAGCTATCGAAGACGCCTCGGTGTTTTACCGCAACCTGTACGGCGAAGCAGGGGCTGAGACACCGGAGCGTTCGCACCCGGCGATGCTCGCCCATCTGATGGAGTATTTCGATATTCCGCTGGCCATCGATTTCCCCGCGCTGCACCCGCTGGAAAAGGCCTACCTGAATAATCGCATTCGTTGCGTGCGCCACACCGATGTCGCCTGGGGCCTTGCGCTGCTCTATGCGGTGGAGTCTGTCAGTTGCGTCAACCATCGGCGCATCTACGAGCTGTTGCAGCGCCTCGACGTTCCAGAGCAGCCCAGCGAATTCCACCGCTTGCATGGCACCCAGGATGAGATCGACACCGAGGAAATGTGGGCACTGATTGCCAAGTTCGCCAGCGAGGAGGGCTTTCAGCGCACGTTCATGCGCGCACTCAAGCGCCACTTCGAAATCAACAAGGCCTACTTCGACGGCCTGTGGCAGCAGATGCAGACCCAACGCCTGTCTGCCTGAACGAACTGCGATCTGAAAACAAAAATAATGGAGCACATGATGAGCCCACGTAATTTTTCCCTGTCGCAATTGCAGAATATTCACACGGCCGAAGCCCGTCTGTTGGCGGAAGCCTTGAAGCCGGACGCGACGTTCAATCGCATCGAAATTGCCGCCAATATGCTGCGCGCCTTGTGCGAGACCGGCCAACGTGGCGACGCCGCCAATGCAGCGCAGTGCCAGCAACTGCTGTACATCCTGTCGCTGAGCGATGACGTGGCCACCGCTTCGACCCGGCGCTGGCTGGCCAATGCCATCTATAGCGTGCAAGAGCGTTTCATGCCGTCAGCCGACCTGGCATCGCCCTTGTCCGAGGCCGGTTTCCAGCAGCGCCTGGAAGAGCAGATTGCCGCGCAGTCGCGGGAAAACCATCCGATGTCGCAGTATGTGTTTGAAGGCAAAGCCTCTCGCGAGCAACTGCAGGTGTTCTTGCGCCACCAATGGTTCCGCACATACCGCCTGTACCGGGACGCCGCCGACCTGTTGGTTAACCTGACTGATGTGGACGAGGCGGCCGCCCTGGCGCGTTATCTCTACGGCGAGTTGGGCGAAGAAGACGAGCGGCGCTCCCACCCGCGCCTGTTAGCCAAGCTGCTTGCGGCCGTGGGCCTGAATGCCGATTTCGAGGCGCTCTCGACGATGCCCGAGGAAATCGCCTACCTCAACAACCGCGCACGCTGTTTCCGCAACCCCGATGTCGGCTGGGGCCTGGCGGTGTTCTACATCACCGAACTGGTGGTGCCGGGTAACCACGGCAAGCTGTACAGCGCCCTGCGCAACGCGGGCTTGAGCCAGGATGATGCGGAGTACTACGAAGTGCATATCAGCCTGGTGCCGCCGCGGGCCAAGCGTGAATGGGCGCTGATCTCACGGCGTATTCCGGACCTGGGGTTCCAGAATGCGTTCCTGACGTCACTGGCCGAGCACTTCCGGCTGGAGCGGGCTTACTACGATGCAGTCTGGGAAGAAGTACAACGCGTGAAGTAGCCCTCCCTGGACAACCCGAGTAACCCGACATGCCAAGTCATATCACCGAATCCCGTATCCACGGGGGCGCTTACTCGTCTCCGGAATTTGCTGCGATCTTCTCTGATGCCAATCAGGTGCAGAAGTGGCTCGATGTTGAAACAGCGCTGGCGGCGACGCAGGCGCAAATGGGCATTATCCCCCACGAGGCCGCCCGGGAAATTGCCCGGGTGGCCAGCGTGGAACTGCTGGACCTCGACGCGTTGGGGCGCGAGGGTCTGGAAACCGGGCACATCCTGGTGCCGACCCTGCGCGCCTTGCAAGGGTTATGTGCCGATGGGCTGGGCGAATACGTGCATTACGGCGTGACCACCCAGGATATCCTCGACACCGGGCTGATCCTGCAAATCCGCGATGCCTGGGGCCTGGTGGTGCAGCGTTTGCGCGGGATCCGTGGGCATCTGCTCACGCTCGCCCTGCGCCATAAGCACACGCCGATGGTCGCCAGGACCCATGGTCAACACGCACTGCCCACCACGTTCGGCTACAAGGTGGCGGTGTGGGTCGATGAGATTGATCGACACCTTGAACGCTTTGACGAAGCTTACGCCCGGGTGATGGTCGGCAACCTGACCGGCGCCGTGGGCACCCTGGCCGGGCTTGGCCCGCAGGGTTTGGACGTGCAGCGCCGCACCTTGGAAAGCCTCGGCCTGGCGGCGCCGTTGAGCAGTTGGCACAGCGCCCGCGACCGCATCCTGGAAGCGGCGTGGTTGCTGGTGCAGGCGTCGGCGACGTTGGGGCGTGTCGCCAATGAGATCTACCACCTGCAGCGCACCGAGATCGACGAAGTGCGCGAGGGGCGGCGAGCCGGGCAAGTGGGGAGTAGCACCATGCCCCACAAGCAAAACCCATCGACGGTGGACCTGATCAGCGCGCTGTCACGGCTGGTGCGTGCGCAGATGGTTGCGCTGACCGATGCGGCTTTCCAGATGCACGAGCGTGACGGCACCACCTGGCGCATCGAATGGGCGGCCTTACCCGAGCTGTTCATTTACGCCGGTGCGTTGCTCGCTCGTATGGAAGGCTTGCTGCTGGCTGGGTTGGAGGTGCGTGAAGCGCGCATGCGCAGCAACCTGGACTTGTTGGGCGGGCTGATCCTGTCGGAGCGCGTGATGCTCGCGCTGGCGCCTCGGTGTGGCAAGCAGACGGCCCATCACCTGGTGCACGACATCGCCCTGCAGGCCCAAGACGCGGGCGTTTGCTTTCGCGACGCGCTGCTTGGCGACCCTCGGCTGCGCGGTTGTTTCAGCCCGCAAACGCTCGATGACTTGCTTGACCCGACAGCCTACACAGGGCTGGCGGCGGAGATGGTCGATCTGGTGGCAACTAAAGCACGACCTCGCGCTTCAGGCGATGGTGCTGAAGCAGTGATGGCAACCCAAGGCAATACCAGTCAGTCCCTGTACGCTACGGAGGGTATGTGATGGATGCGCAAACTTTGGAAACGACAGCCCGTGCGTCTTGCACCGCACGTTCGGACCACCCAGGTTTTGATCATGACGGCGAGCAATGCCGCCACGAACACAGCCACATCCTCGATTCGAAAACCCACGGTTCGGGTTATGCCGGCCCGCAGAGCCGCAAGATTTTTTGCAGTCATTGTCGCCTGCAACGTTGGCTGGACGTGGAAGCCGCGCTGGCCATGGCCCAGGCCGATGTCAACATCATCCCGCGCGAGGCGGCCCTGGAGATCGAAAAGGCCGCGTTGCTATCGGGCATCAATGTGCGCCAACTGGCCGAGGGCGTGGCTGCCACTGGGCATTCGCTGATGCCATTGCTGAGCGCCCTGCAAAAAAATTGCAGCCCCAGTGCCCGTGAATACGTGCATTACGGCGCTACCACCCAAGATATCCAGGACACCGCCCAGTCCCTGGAAATGCGCGATGTCCTCGATGCCATGGACAAGGCCCTGGAGACTTTGCTGGGCAAGTTGTCGACCCTGGCCGATGCGCACCGTGACTCGCTGATGGTCGCCAGGACCCACTCGATTCCCGCCTTGCCGACCACCTTCGGGCTGAAGGTCGCCGGCTGGATCGATGAGCTGTTGCGCCATCAGCAGCGCTTGGCCGAAGCTCGTCAGCGTGTACTGGTGGTGCAACTGTTCGGCGGGGTCGGCACCATGGCGGCGTTCGGCCCGGACGCCATGCCGATGCTGGAGCGTTTTGCCCAGCGCTTGTCGCTGCAAGTGCCCCTGACGGGCTGGCATGTGTCCCGTGACCGCGTTGCGGAGTTCGTCAGCACCCTGGCCATGGTCACCGCCTCCTTGGCCCGCGTAGCCGATGAAATCCGTACGCTCAATCGCTGGGAAATCGCTGAAGTGGAAGTGGGCTGGAGCGACCAGCAGATCGGCAGCAGCACCATGCCGCACAAACGCAACCCCGAAGGCTGTGAGCAGGTGGTGGTGCTGGCGCGGCTGGCCAAGGCCCAGGTCATGCTCGCGCTGGACGCGATGATTCTTGAGCATGAGCGCGATTACCGCGGTACGCGGTTGGAGTGGTGCGCGGTCGCGGACGTCTCCCACTATGCACTGATGGCGCTCTCGATTCTGACCGAGACCATCGAGGGGCTCACCGTGAATGTGCAGAAGATGGAAGGCACCGCCCAGGCGTATGGCGATGCCATCTGCACCGAAGCGGTGGTGTTCGAAATGGCGCGCAAGCTGGGCAAGAGCAGCGCCTACCAGATCATCTTCGAAGTGTCCCAGGCCAGCCAGCGCAACCACGTGTCGATCCGCGAGGCAATCGAGGCCGATGCGCGGGTGCTTGCGGTCATGAATGACGGCGTCCTGGCACGGCTGTTCGAGCCCAGGACCCACCTGGGGATGTCCGAACGCATCGTCGACAACGTGCTGGCCAAACTCGCAGCCCGTTAATCACTGATCTCTGAACAGACTTGCAAATTCATCAAGGAGCGACAGATGTCCAACGTTATGGAAGTTGATAAAGCCAAGGTCCAACAGTTCTCGGCGCGCATCATGGAGGATTACGGCAACACGCTGCGCGGCGCGATGCTCTACATCGGCGACCAACTCGGCTTGTTCAAGGCATTGGCCGACGGCCAGGCGGTGACCCTGGAAGAGTTGGCGCACAAGACCGGCTACAACGCGCGTTACTTGCGTGAATGGCTGGGCAGCATGGCCACCGGCAATTATGTGACTTACGACGCGCAAACCCGCCGCTACCAGATGCCGGCTGAATTTGTGCCGGTGCTGGCCGATGAAGACTCGCCGTATTTTGCCGGCGGCATCATTCAGCTGAGCGTGCCGTTCGTGAGCATGGCGCCCAAGGTCATCGAAGCCTTCCGCCATGGTGGTGGCTGCGCTGAAGAGGCGTTCCCGTTGGAAACCTGGAAAGGCATGGAGCGCATGACCATGCCCTGGTACAAGCACTATTTGGTTCAGCACTGGATTCCGTCCCTGGACGGCGTCGAAGAGAAGCTCAAGACCGGCGGCAGTGTGCTGGATTTCGGTTGCGGTGCGGGCTTGGCGGCGATCACTATGGCCAAGGCCTACCCCGAGGCGCGCATTGTCGGCTGTGACTTCCACCTACCTTCCATCGAGTTGGCGCGGGCCAACGCCGAGGCGGCCGGTGTAGGTGACCGGGTGCAATTCGAGGTGAACGACTCCGATGCCTTGCGCGGCCAGCAATTCGACTTCGTGACCACCTTTGTGGTGATCCACGATGCCACCGACCCTCAGCAGATGCTCAAGGACCTGCGCGCCGCTACGGCCGAAGACGGCACCTACCTGATGGTGGAGCTCAACCTGTCCGAAGAACTGCACGAGAACATGAACCTGTTCGGGCGCGTCATGTACCCGCAGAGCACCCTCTATTGCATGACCTGTTCGCTGTCCCATGGCGGCGCCGGGCTGGGGGCGTTCATGGGCGAGAAGCGTGCCCGCCAGATGGCTGAAGCAGCCGGGTTCAGCCGCTTTCGTAAAGTGCCCTCGGAGTGGCCACCGATGCCGGCGCTGTTCGAACTCAAGCCTTGATAGGAAGCATCCGCGAGTCGCTTTGCGCAGTAAGGCAATTTAATGGCCCCTTTGTAACAAAATCCTCGCCAAAATCACTTTTATTTTCAGGTGGTTAGGTGAGGATGCAAATGCGCTCTGTGGGAATGATGCTGATTGCCTGCTCCCTGGCCGGCGGCGCGACTGTCGCGCAGGCCAGGGAATTGCGCGAGGGTGACAAGTACATGTGCAGTTGGGGCGCAGGCACGGCCGCCAGGGCCCAGGAGCTCAAGTTATCCGGCGTTTCGCTCTATGCGGCCCGGCAGAAGATCCAGACCCTCAAGTTCAGCAAATCGTGGATGCGCATGATGGCCATGGGGATCACCGAGCAGACCTATGACAGCCGCTCAAGGCTCAAGCCCGAGGCGATTCGTCAAAGCTTTTACCAAGATTGCCTGCGCTACAAGGTCGCGCGCAAGTAATTCGTAGCCCCGTACCAGCCGTGGGGCCTTTACAAATCCACGACAACCCCCGTGTGAGTATTTGCATACAATTGCGCACTTCTTCATGGAGGCCGGTATGCAAGTACTGATTCGAACGGCGACACCTGATGACGTCGACACGCTGTGCGCGATTCGCACCTCGGTGGTGCAAAACCACCTGAGCCTTGAACAGATGGCTGGCCTGGGGATTACCCCGCAGGTATTGAGCGACACGTTGCGCGCAGCACCTTGCGGCTGGATCGCGGAAGTGGACGGCCAGGCGGCGGGGTTTTCCATGGTCGACCTGGATGAAGGTGAAGTGTTCGCGATGTTCGTGCTGCCATCGCACGAGAAGCTTGGCCTGGGCCGTCAACTGATGGCGTTGGCCGAGGCGGCCCTGTTTGAGCGCCACGACAGGCTCTACCTGGTGACTGATGGGCGTGATGGGATCCGGGCCAATGGGTTCTATCAGCGCCTGGGCTGGTTCGTCGTGGGCCCGGTCGATGGCGATGATGTGCGTTATGAAAAGAGCCGGGTGCCGTAAGGCCATGAATGCCCCAGCCCCTTCATCGTCCAACAGCTTGCGCTACTTCGCGGTGGGGGTGCTGGTTGTCGCCGTGTTACTGGGGTTCTATTTTGTTCAGCTCAACGCCAAGGTCGACCGCCAACGTGAAGAAGCCGCTGAACGTTTGGCGCTGTGTCGTCACCTGGAGGCTGTGGTGGGCGCCACCGCTTCGAGTCGTGAGGCCCTTCAAGAAACGTGCAAGCAATTAAGTGAACAATTACTTAAAAATACGGCACCGGATCAATAGCCCTTTTTTATACGTGGGTTTATACCCGTTACTTGCACCAAAAAGTAGCACGACTACCGCCTTCCACCTTAAAAAACATGTGGTTATTGAATGACTTACGACGCTTTCAATCCGACGAAAGGATTAAAATAATCTTGTTACATGTTTTTACAATCGTTACTATAGCCGGGCGTTCACCTCCCACGGTTTATGCATTTTTAAATCCCAAGTTTCCATCAGCTACTTGGGATTTTTTTTGCCCGCGATTTAATCTCGGCCCGCAGTACATGACTTTTTACGCCCGACAAAATGAGGGCTGGCTAACACTTTTGCATTAATTGTCCGGTGGCCGGCAAAACCTTATCTATGCTGCTTGCATCACCTCAATCGGGTAGAACCCAGGGACGGGGGGCTGATCATGATTTCCATCACCGAATTCAACCGCATCATGGCCTCAGGCTTCCTTCCGCTTGCGTGTGAGTGCTGCCTGAACAGCGACGGCTCGCTGCGCATCAGCGTGTTCGAGCCCACGTCCGGCCGTGTCGACTTGTTGCTGACCCGTGTATCGCCCGAGGGCCTGGACAGCATCCGTGCCATCGCCAACCTGATTGGTGAGTTGCGTACCGAGATAAAGGCCGGGCGCCGTGGGTTCGCGGCGGTGGTTTAGCGGCTGTCCAGGGCGTCAGAGGCGCCGCAGGAAGGATTTGACGATGTGGCGGGTGGCGTCTGTGGTGTCCAGCTCGTCCAGGGCGCTGTAGGCGTACCACTGGCAATCGACAATCTCATTGCACGGCCGTGCCTCGTCGATATTGACCACCGAGGCCTCAAACACATGGTGGACGGTGTCGCGGGCCTTGAGCTCCTGCAGGTACAACAAGCCGTCCACGTTTAACCCGGTTTCTTCTTCCAGTTCGCGTTCCGCCGCGCCTACCGGGCGCTCGTCCGCTTCTACTTTCCCGCCGGGCAATGCCCATTTTGATCTGGCCTTGCGCACGAAGAGGATATGCCCCTCATGTTCGCAAATGACGGTTGCCCTAATTTTCATCGAATGTGCCCCCGTGCCGGATGAATGTCATAAAAGTGTAATGCAATTGTCATGCTAAGTGGTTATGGCGCGCCAGGGCCGGTATGTGGATACTGCCCGATTGACGAATACGACCGAGGACATTAGATGAAGACCATACGCTGGGGCATGATCGGCTGTGGCAGTGTCACTGAATTGAAGAGTGGACCGGCTTTCTATAAGGCGCCAGGTTCGGCATTGGTCGCCGTGATGGGGCGGCGTGCCGAGGCGGTGCGCGATTATGCGGCGCGCCATGGTATTGCCCGTTGCTATACCGACGCCCAGGCTTTGATCGATGACCCCGAGGTGGATGCGGTCTACATCGCCACTCCACCCGCCAGCCATCTTGAATACGCCTTGAGGGTGGCGGCGGCGGGCAAGCATTGCTGCGTCGAAAAGCCGATGTCGCTGAATGCTGAACAGAGCGCGTTGATGCAGCGCACATTTGAGCGCGCCGGGCTGCACCTGTTTGTTTCTTATTACCGGCGTTCATTGCCACGCTTCCAGCAAGTGCGCACCTGGCTGCAGGAAGGGCGTATCGGTGAGCTGCGCCATCTGAGCTGGACTTTGTGCAAACCCGCTGCCGTAACAGACACCGACGCCACCAATTGGCGCACCGACCCGGCCATTGCCGGTGGCGGCTACTTTGCCGACCTGGCCAGCCATGGGTTCGACCTGTTCCAGTACCTGGCCGGGGACATCGTCGAGGTCTCAGGCTTTTCCGCACGACAGGCGGGACGCTACGCGGCAGAAGACGCAGTGACGGCCTGCTGGACATTTGCCAGCGGTGCATTGGGCATGGGCTGCTGGAATTTTGTGGCGGACCGCCGCGAAGACCGGGTCGAACTGATCGGCAGTCGCGGCCGTATTCAGTTTTCGGTGTTCGAGGACCAGCCGCTGCGTCTTGAAGGCGAGACCACCGAGGTGTTGGACGTGCCGTGTCACACCCATATTCAATGGCACCATGTCCTGAACATGAATGCGCATATTCGTGGCGAGGCCGAACATCCGTCGCTGGCCATCGAAGCGCTGAAGACCGATATCATCCTGGACAAGGTGTTACACCGTTACTCCCAGCATCCCTAGTCGTGGCGATAGCGTAAGGCTTCACTCTTTTAAAGGAATACCGGGATGAAATACTGGATGGTGGTGTGGCTGCTGATGGCCACCGCGACAACGGCGGCGCCACGCAGCCAAGGGCAGTCGGGCGAGTTTGATTTCTATGTGCTATCGCTCTCGTGGTCACCCACGTTTTGCCTCACGCACCCAGGCAACGAGCAATGCTCAGGTAAAGGCTACGGCTTTGTGCTGCATGGTTTGTGGCCGCAATACGCGCGGGGAGGGTGGCCGGCGTCCTGTACACCGCAGACGCGCTTGAGCGAGGCAGAAATGGACAAGGGCGCGGCGCTGTTTCCCACCCGCGCGCTGCTCAAGCATGAGTGGGCCAAGCATGGCACCTGCAGTGGGCTCGAACCGTTGGAATATCTGGAGAAGACCGATGTGGCGCTTGGCGCGGTGGTGATCCCGCAGCAGTTGCAACCGTTTAATACGCCGCCGTCATTGCAGGCCAGTGAGATCGAGGCGCTGTTTCGCGAGAGCAACCCGCGTATGGGCAATCACGGGATAGCGGTGATCTGCAAGGGAAAGGTGTTGTCGGAGGTACGGGTGTGCCTGACCAAGGACCTGGCCTTTGCCGGTTGCCCGCGCAGTGTGAAAAGCCAATGCCGTGGGGGCGATATTCGTATTCCCGCGCAGCGTTGAGCTGCGCAATCGTCTAGAACTCGCCGGAATACTTCACCGCAGCTGCAGCGCGCGAGGGGACATTCAGGCTGCGCAACAATGACGACACATGGATACGCACGGTAAACGGCGAGATATTCAGGGCCTTGGCAATTTCCTTGTTGGTCTTGCCCTGGGCAATCAGGCGCAGCACTTCCTGCTGGCGGGTGGTGAGGGTGTGGGTGTCGAGGGGCAGCAGGCCTGAAGGGGCGAATTTGACCAGCACTTCGCCTTCGCGGATCGCCAGCCGGGCCTGGCCGATCTCGTCCGGGGCGATGTTCTTGCCGATAAAACCGTCGGCGCCCAGGGCCATGACCTGTTCGATCAGCGCGGGGTCATCGACCATCGACACCAGGACCAACGTGGTGCGTTTCAGTTGCTGGCGCAGTTCGACCAGTTGGCTGATGCAGGTCAGGCCGGGAAAGCGCAAATCGAGGATCAAGGTATCGACCTCGCCCGCTTCGCACAGCAACGCATTCACCGTGGCCAGGTCGCCGGCCTCCTGCACCACCGCGCCCGGCAGCAGGCGCTGCACGGTGCGCATCATGCCTTCGCGAAACATGGGGTGATCGTCGGCGATGATGATTCGGCCGGTCATGGCGAGCTCCTTCCTGGGGCAAGGTTGTGTCGAGGCATGCTAATTTATTTACCGTCGGTGTAGGAGCGAGCTTGCTCGCGAAGCACGCACAGGCACCGCGTACTTCCAGGTCAAACGCGTTATCGTTGACGTTTTTCGCGAGCAAGCTCGCTCCTACAGATGATAGGTCAGGGATATGACGATGAGTCTTGAGACCAACTCCGAACTCGATCAGGCTAACCTGCGTATCGTGGTGGCCACCATCGCCATTGTGTATATAAGCCTGCTGGGTTTCCTTCCTGGGCAATCGCTGGATACCTACCTACCGGTGATCCTCTATATCTTCCTGTTCCTGCTGGCATCCATCGTATTGCGCCAGGTGATCGCACGCTGGCCCGGGCATTATCCGGCTCGGCGGATCTTCGGCATGATCCACGACTACACCGGTACTTCGTTCGGCCTGGTGGTGGGCGGTGAAGCGGCGTTGCCGCTGTATGCGGTGATGGTCTGGGTGAACCTGGGCAACGGCATGCGCTACGGTTCGCGCTACCTGGCGATTGCCACGGGGCTGGCGTTGCTGGCGTTGTTGATCGTGTACCAACTCACGCCGCTGTGGCAGGCGCAACCATTCATGATGCTGATGCTGATGATCACCAGCACGGTGATCCCGGTGTATGCGCATATTCTGCTGGAGCGCACGCGCAAGGCCTCCGAGCAAGCCATCGCCGCCAACCTGGAAAAATCCCGTTTTCTCGCCCAGGCCAGCCATGACCTGCGCCAGCCGATCCACTCCATCGGCCTGTTCACCGCCTGCCTGCGCGAAGCCCGCTTGGGGGAAGACGAACAGCGTTTGGTGGACAATATCGACCGCTCGTTGCTTAACGTCTCGCAATTGTTCCGTTCGATTCTCGACCTCTACACCCTCGACAACGGGCGCCTGTTGCCCAAATACCAAGTGATCCACCTGGGCGACTTCCTTGCCGACCTGGTGCGCCAGAACGCCGAGGCTGCCCGCTGGGCGGGCGTGGAGCTGCGCCTGCGCCCCTGTGCCCACTGGGTGCTGGTTGATCCGGCCATGCTGGCGACCATGGTGCAGAACCTGCTCTCCAATTGCTTCAAATACGGCGCGCAACGACCGGTGCTGATCGGCGTGCGCATACGTGATAACGGGGTGGTGGTGCAGGTGCACGACCAGGGGCGGGGGATTGCCAGGGAGCATCTGTCAAAGGTCTTCGAAGAGTTTTATCGCGTGCGCCAGCTGCGTGACAAGGACGTTGAAGGCGTGGGCCTTGGGCTGTCCATCGTCAAGCGCCTGGGGCAATTGATGGGGTTGCAGGTGAGTCTGCGTTCGCGGGTGGGCCATGGTACCTCAGTGAGTCTGCATGGCCTGGCCTTGGCCACCGCGCCGCGTCAACCGGCAATGCGTGACGATGCTCGCCAGGCCGGTCTGCTCAGTGGTCTGAAAGTGTGCCTGGTGGAGGATGACTACAACGTGCTGCTCGCCACCCAAGCCTTGCTCGAGCGATGGGGGTGCGAGGTGCAGGCCGAGTCCACAGGGCAGGGCTTGGTCAGCGACTGCGACATCATCGTTGCCGATTACGACCTGGGCAACCATGCCACCGGCATTGAATGCATCGACCAGCTACGCGAGCAACGCGGCTGGGCGGTGCCAGCGCTGATCCTCACCGGGCACGATGTGGAGAAAATCCAGGCCGCGCTGCATGACCGTCAGATCGCTATCCTGTCCAAACCGGTACGCCCTGCGGAACTGCGCGGCACCCTGCGTGAGCTCAGCCAGGAAAAAATCACTGCATGAACGGTGTCAACCCATTACCTTTGGCGCCCTTGGGCATGCAGTAGGCCGCGGGCTTCATCAGGCCGAAACTGGCAATCGCGAACGCGCCGCCGCTGGCGCCGCTGGGCACGGAGCAGTTGTACTCGCCGGAGGCTGTGTTAGCGACGTAGTAGGTGGTCATGGAGTCGCTGCGCACGTTGGAGATACGTTTTACCGGCTCGCCCAGATTGGTTTCCGACAGCTTCTTGAGATGATCTTCGGTGGGTTTGATATTGCTGCAACCGGCGACGCCGATGATCAAGGCGCCCAGCAGGGCAAGACGAGTGACAGGGGAGTGGCGTTTCATAGTGCTTCTTCCTTGGGGTTGTTTTGGTTTTTCCAACGCGCAACGAACCCGCGCGCACTGAATGCGCGGTGTGGGTGAGAACGTTGGAAGTGCCGCGGAATATAGCGCCGCCGTGGGGTAGGGTCGATTAGCACAAATGGGCTAATGGCAGTTTGAGGTCATGGAAGGAGCTTGAGATGCTGGAGATAAAACGCGCCACGCCGGACGACGCCGAGCGTGCGTTTGAGATTCGTCGTGAGGCCATTCGCGGCCAATGCATTGGCGCCTATAGCGCTGAACAAATGGCGCTCTGGACCCGAGGTCGCGCCAGCGATGGCTACAGCGTGTTGATGGAAAAACAGTTCTACATGGGATGGTTCAATGGCGAGCCTGTCGCCACGGGCATGCTGGATCTTGCCAGCCATGAAATCGGAGCCTTGTTTGTATTGCCCGTATTCAGCGGGCGAGGGTTTGGCAAAGCGATGCTTGCTCACTTGGAGCGTATGGCGCAGCAGCAGGCGATTGAACAGGTTGTGCTGGATGCGACACTGAACGCGGTGAGTTTTTATAGAGCGTGCGGGTATGTGGGCGATGAGCAGGCGGTATACCGCTCGCCGTCCGGGTTGGTGCTGGCGTGTGTACCGATGGTGAAGCAATTGCGGGTTATGACTCCCGTTTGAATGCAGCGCGCAATTGCTCGATCACAAGCTCTATTCCTGGCCCTTGAGTCGGCGGTGGGGTGGGGCTCTCGCCAAACTCGCGCCATACGAACAAGGTCAGTTCAGCGCCATCGGTCATGGGCTCGAGGGGTTGCGTACCGAAAGCGCTCAGCGAGCGATAGCGTTCGTCCCGCCAGAACGCTTGCTCTACCCAGTCATAGACGGGGATGCAATGAAAATGCAGCGGCAAGCCCGGGACATGGCCGTAACGGCTGATATACAGCCATTTCGGCTGGAGCTGGGTTTGCATCACCCGCTGGATAGTGGCGAGCAGGCCACCCAGTTCGGCCAGCGCGCCTTCAGGCATGTCGGGGAGGGCGTCAATCGGCGCCCTGGCGCCCAGCATCAGGTAACCGGGCAGCTTCGAGGTCAGGTGGTGGTTGAGCTGCCAGTGTTCGGTCTGGTGGAGGATAAAGGCTGGGTTGATTTGCATGCGCACGGGTCCCTGTGGGTTGGAGTGGCAGGATACCAAGGGTGAGGCGGTGTCATCCCCTCCAAGTGGTCACGCGCTGCACCTGTGGCGAGGGAGCTTGCTCCCGTGACGCCCTGACAGCCGACACCTATCTACCTGACACCCCAACGATCCAAATGTGGGAGCTGGCTTGCCTGCGATGGCGGCCTGAAAACCGACACCTATCTACCTGACACCCCAACGATCCCACTGTGGGAGCGGGCTTGCTCGCGAAGGCGGCCTGACAGTCAACACAGTTGGATTGTGTACATATCCATTCCTGCGGTAACGGCCACCTAGGGTTCCGCTCTGACAGCGGGTCACTTTCGAAAAGCGCGAAAGTAACCAAAGCGCTCTTGCCCCACCACTCGGCACCTCGCTTGGGCTCGGTGTGCCCGTAATCCGCCAGTGATTTGGGGGGCCGCCGCCACGCGCCATCCATGGCGCGGGGCGGCTAAACCGGCATCCCTGCCGGTTTACCC
>NZ_NKRF01000069.1:0-15331 GCF_003408955.1 Pseudomonas sp. GL93 | reverse complement strand
CCGCTATCGCAGGCAAGCCAGCTCCCACATTTGGATTGTGGGGTGTCAGGTAGAGAAGCGTCGGCTGGCTGGCCGTCATCTCAGGCAAGCCAGCTCCCACATTTGGATTGAGGGGTGTCAGGTTGACAGGCGTCGGCTGCCTGGGCCGCGTAGCTGAAACGTTCAACCGAGCACGTCCATACAATTCCCCACCGCCCTGCCCCCCTAACCTCACGGCTTTCGAACCCTCAGAAGCGCTGGAGAACGGGCATGGGTAACACAGCAACCAAGGTATCGCTGGCATTGACGCTGCTGGCAAGTGCGATGATGAACAGCGCGTTTGCCGCCACCCCGAGTGTGGCCGTGGCGCCGCAATACGACACCAGCCATGTGTATGTGGCACCGGCCGATGTGGAGCGTTTTGCCCAGAGTTTCCTCGCCACCTTCGGCGGCAAAAGCACGCCCCAGGTCGTGGTCAACGTACTGCCGGTGCCGAGCAGCACCACCTCGCAGTTGCTCCAGACCCCGGCGGGCACCGTGTCGTTGTTCGGCTTTACCACCCCCGTGCCTCACCCGTTCGGCCAGGAACGCAACGGCTACCTGGTCAAGGACATGGACGTGGCCCTCAAGGCCGCACGGGAAAATGGCGCCGATGTGATCGTCAGCGATTTCCCCGACCCCATCGGCCGCGACGCCGTGGTGCAATGGCCGGGTGGCGTGAACATGCAGCTCTACTGGCACACCAAGACCCCGGATTACGCCGCCTTCGACACCGTGCCGGAAAACCGTGTGTATGTGTCCAGCGACAGCGCCGAGCGGTTTATCAAGGCGTTCCTGGGTTTCTCCCACGGCAAGGTAGTGAGCGACGACAAGCACGCCCCAGGGGTTGATGTCGGCCAGGCCGGCGGCCACTACCGCCGCGTCGAGATCGAATCGCCGTTCGGGCGCATGGCGGTGCTGGTCACCAACGGCCAGCTGCCCTACCCGTTCGGCCACGACACCACCGGTTATCAGGTCAACGACCTGGCCGCCACTTTGGGCAAGGCCACCGGTTCTGGCGCCACAGTGCTGGTGCCGGCATTCGACAGCAAAGGTCGGCGCAGCGCACTGGTGGAGTTCCCGGGCGGTTATGTCGCAGAAATCCACCAACTCAGCGCGGCAAAATGATTCGTCACGCAGGCTGGAGCCTGGCGGTGCTGTGGCCGTTGCTTGCTGGCGGCGTGCAGGCCGACGACCAGCCGGTTCGCCCGGCGATCAAGGCCAACCGCTGGCAGGAAGACTGGTCTGTGCTCAAGGACCCGGCATTGCGCACGCAACCTTTGGACAACCTCAAGTACATCCCACTGTCCGCCGCCAACCCGTTCACCTACTTGTCGTTGGGCGCAACCTTGCGTGAACGCTTCGAGATGAACGACGCCAGCGGGTTCGGCGTGCGGGATGTAGCGCGTGACCGCTACCTGATCCAGCGCTTTCAGGTGCACGCCGACTTGCACCTGAACGAACACTGGCGGCTGTTCACCCAGTTGGAAGATGTGCGGGCCTATGACAAGACCACGATTGGCGGTGCCGACCAGAACCGCGTCGACCTGCGCCTGGCCTTTGCCGAATACTTGAAGACCTTCAGCGCTGGCACCTTCAAGGCACGGGCTGGCCGCCAGGATTTCGCCTTCGACTTGCAGCGCTTCATCTCGTCACGGGACGGCCCGAATGTGCGGCAGTCCTTCGATGCGTTGTGGGCGGACTGGGAAACGCCGCAATGGCGCTTTATCGGGATCGCCAGCCAACCGGTGCAGTACCAGGATGGCCGGCATTTCGACGATAAGTCCAACAGCGACGCGCGCTTCCACATGCTACGGGTCGAGCGGCTGGTGGGCGGCACCAATGAGCTGTCGGCCTATTACGGCGTATACGAGCGCAGTGCCGCCCATTACCTGGACGCCGACGGCGACGAAACCCGCCAGTTGCTGGACGCCCGCCTCGGTGGCGCAGCCCAGGGTTTCGACTGGGACATCGAAGCCATGCTGCAACGCGGCTCGGTGGGCAGCAAGACGATTCGCGCCTGGGCCGGTGGCAGCCGCACCGGCTACACCTTTGACACCCTGGCCTGGAAGCCGCGTATCGGCCTGCAGTTGGATATCGCTTCCGGTGACCGCCAGGCCGGTGATGGCCGGGTCGGCACCTTCAACCCGCTGTTCCCCAATGGCTATTACTTTTCCCTGGCGGGCTACACCGGCTACAGCAACCTGATCCACGTCAAGCCGTCGATCACCGTCAAGCCCATCGCCAAGCTCAGCGTGCAAACCGCCGTCGGCCTGCTGTGGCGGCAGACCACCGCAGACGCCGTCTACACCCAGCCCAACCTGGCCGTGGCTGGCACGGCGGGCCAAGGCGAGCGCTGGACCGGCGCCTACGGTCAACTGCGCACCGACTACGCCTTTACGCCCAACCTCAGCGGTGCGGTCGAGGCCGTGCACTACGCGGTCGGCCAGACCCTGCGTGATGCCGGTGGGCACGACAGCAATTACCTGGGCATGGAGCTCAAGTTCAGTTGGTGAGACAAGCACACCCATACAAGCCTCGGCTCAGGTTTACGGCAATAGTGATGCGGTTTTTTCACCGCCCTTTTTCAGCCCTGCAAGGAGTTTCAGATGAGCACATTCGTTGCCAAAGACGGTACCCAGATCTACTTCAAGGACTGGGGCAGCGGTAAGCCCGTGCTGTTCAGCCACGGCTGGCCGCTGGATGCGGACATGTGGGAATACCAGATGGAATACCTGAGCAGCCGTGGCTTTCGCACCATCGCCTTTGATCGTCGTGGCTTTGGCCGCTCGGACCAGCCTTGGACCGGTAACGACTACGACACCTTCGCTGACGATATCGCCCAGTTGATCGAACACTTGGACCTGCAGGACGTGACCCTGGTGGGTTTCTCCATGGGCGGCGGTGACGTGGCGCGCTACATCGCCCGCCACGGCAGTGCCCGTGTCGCCGGCCTGGTGTTGTTAGGCGCGGTCACGCCGATCTTCGGCCAGCAAGCCGACTACCCCCAAGGCGTGCCTGGCGAGGTGTTCGATGGCATCAAGGCGGGCCTGTTGAAGGATCGTGCGCAGTTCATCAGCGACTTCAACACGCCGTTCTTCGGTCTCAATAAAGGCCAGCACGTTTCAGAGGGTGTGCTCAGCCAAACCCTGCAGATCGCCATGCTTGCCTCGCTCAAGTCGACCGTGGATTGCGTCACCGCGTTCTCGCAAACCGACTTCCGCCCGGACATGGGCAAGATCGACGTACCGACCCTGGTGATCCATGGCGACGGCGACCAGATAGTGCCGTTCGACACCACCGGCAAAGTCGCGGCGCAGATGATCAAGGGCGCACAACTGAAAGTGTACAAAGATGCGCCGCACGGGTTTGCCGTGACCCACGCTCAACAGCTCAATGAAGACCTGCTGGGGTTCCTGAACCGCTGAACCACTTGAAACACCCTCTCCCTGTTTGGCCGGGAAAGCCCTGAGGGTGAGTGGTTGCTGGAGACTTTGGTATTCACGGCGGGTACGCAAACGCAAAAATAGTAAGCATCATAAAAAAAAGACGTCCAAAGACGTCTTTTTTTTGTGCCTGAAATCCAGTGACGCTTACAAGGCCAGGCGCAATTCACCCCACCACCACGCCAGCCCCATAAGCCCTTTCATCGAAGCGGAGATCTCACCCACCGCTCTGCCGCTTCTTGCGCCCCTTCCACCGCCTGCTCGTAACTCTCCCAATGGTCTCCCTCCACAAAGGCAGGTCGGGCATCCTCGCCTGGCAAGGTCAACCGGGCACCCACAGGAATATCCAGTGCCTGGCCCCAGCTGAAGCCAATCATCACGGTGACACCACTTTTTGTCACATATTCAACAGGATGGTCTCTATCAATACGTTCTGACATACGTCTCTCCTTGATCCGGCGCCACGTTCAGCGCCGGACGTTCGTTTGGTAAAATGCCCCGTCAATGGCTACTCATGCCGGCCATGTGCATGATCCCGCGAATACCACTGGCCATGATGCCGAGTGCAACCACACTGGCGAGCCAAATAGCGATCAGCCAACACACCCGTTTGTACCAGGGGCCTGCCTGATTTTGAGCCTGTGACACTTCATAGCGTTCCATGGGCCATCTCCATTGTCAGGGCCGTCGCGGCGGCCAGCATGATCAGTGCCGTGCAAAACAGCAGGCTTAACTGCGCCACCTGTTTGTAAAACGGCATCGGTTTTTCAGCGTTAGTGGTAACCATCGCCAATCCTCACTTTTCCACGGAAGACGTAGTAGCTCCAGCAGGTGTACATCAGGATGATCGGCAGGATGAACAGGGTACCGATCAGGATAAACAGCTGGCTGGACGGTGGTGATGCGGCGTCCCACAGGCTGATGGACGGCGGTACGATGTTCGGCCAGATGCTGAACGCCAGACCGATATAGCCGAGGAAGACCAGCATCAGGGTGAACACGAACGGCCAGTGGGAATGGTGTTGACGCAAGGTCTTCAATAACCCGACCAGGGCCAGTACGCCGAGCAGCAAGAGCCCGCCGAACACCACTATGTGTGCGTGGGTGAACCAGCGCGTGGCGATTTCCGGGTGCAGCCAGGGGGTCCACACACACAGTACGGCCACCACGGCCATCAGGGCGAAGGCCAGGTAATGGCTGAACAGGCGCATCCGCGATTCCAGCATGCCTTCGGTCTTGACCAGCAACCAGGTGCTGCCCAGCAGGGCGTACGCCACCACCAGCCCTACGCCGCAGAACAGCGGGAACGGAGACAACCAGTCCAGGGTGCCGCCGGCAAACTGGCGATTTACCACCGGTATGCCGGCAATGTAGGTGCCGATCACTACGCCCTGGCAAAAGGTCGCCAGGAACGAGCCGCCGATAAACGCCATGTCCCAGATGTGCCGCTTCTGCGGGCTGGCCTTGAAGCGGAATTCAAACGCCACGCCGCGAAAGATCAGCCCGGCCAGCATGAAGATCAGCGGCAGGTACAACGCTTCCAGGATCACTGAGTACGCCAGCGGAAACGCGCCATACAACGCCGCGCCGCCCAGGATCAGCCACGTCTCGTTGCCGTCCCATACCGGCGCCACGGTGTTCATCATCACGTCGCGCTCCTGCTCGTCCGGGATCAACGGAAACAGGATGCCCAACCCCAGGTCGAAGCCGTCCATGATCACGTACATCATCACCCCGAAGGCGATGATCACGCCCCATATCAACGACAGGTCTATACCTTGAATGCCCATGTGCAATCCCCTCGATCAGTTGGTGTGGTCACCGGACGCGAGCGTCTCGGTAACGGCGGACAGGGGACGGCGTGGCGTACGGTCCTGGCCGGGGCCGCCTTGGGGCGGATGGTCGTGATGGGGCTGCGGGCCCTTGCGTACCAGCTTCATCATGTAGCCAATTCCCACGGCAAACACCGAGAAGTAGATCACCACGAACAACGCCAAAGAGATGCTCAGCTGCGTGACGGTATGGTTGGACGCCGCGTCGGCGGTGCGCATCAGCCCGTAGACCACCCACGGCTGACGCCCGACTTCGGTGGTGATCCAGCCGGCGAGCATCGCGATCAGGCCGGTCGGCCCCATGAACAACACCAGGCGCAGGAACAGGCGATTGCGATACAGCGCGCCATTACGGCGTAATGCCAAGCCCAGTATCCCGGTGAGGATCATCAACATCCCCAGCCCGGCCATGATCCGGAAACTGAAGAAAATGATGGTCGAGTTCGGTCGGTCCTCTTTAGGGAAGCTCTTGAGCGCCGGGATCTGTTTGTCCAGGCTGTGGGTCAGGATCAGGCTGCCCAGGTACGGGACCTCGATCGCGTAGCGGGTCTTTTCGGCCTCCATGTCAGGGATACCGAACAACACCAGCGGCGTCGCGCCGTCACCGACGTTTTCCCAATGCCCTTCAATCGCGGCGATTTTTGCCGGTTGGTGCTCCAGGGTGTTGAGGCCATGGGCATCACCGACAACCGCCTGGATCGGTGCCACGATCAACGCCATCCACAACGCCATCGAGAGCATCTTGCGCACTGCCGGGGTGTCGTTTTTACGCAGCAGGTGCCAGGCCGCCGAGGAACCGACGAAGAACGCCGTGGCGACAAACGCAGCGATTGCCATGTGCGTCAGGCGGAACGGGAACGACGGGTTGAAGACGATGGCGAACCAGTCCAGCGGCATCACCCGGCCATCCACGATGGAAAAGCCCTGGGGAGTTTGCATCCAGCTGTTGGAGGCCAGAATCCAGAACGTCGAGATCAACGTACCGATGGCGACCATCACCGTGGAAAAGAAGTGCAACCCACGCCCGACCCGGTTCCAGCCAAACAGCATGACCCCCAAGAAGCCCGCTTCCAGGAAGAATGCCGTCAGCACTTCATAGGTGAGCAAGGGCCCGGTGATACTCCCGGCGAAGTCCGAGAAGCGGCTCCAGTTGGTGCCGAATTCGTACGCCATGACCAGGCCCGAAACCACGCCCATGCCGAAGTTGACGGCGAAGATTTTCGACCAGAAGTGATACAGGTCCTTGTAGACCGGATTGTCGGTTTTCAGCCACAAGCCTTCCAGCACAGCCAGGAAACTGGCCAGGCCGATGGTGATGGCGGGAAAGATGATATGAAACGAGACCGTGAACGCGAACTGAATTCGCGCCAGGTCGAGCGCCTCGAGATTTAGCATGACGATACCCTCATAGTGTCCAGTGATCAGCAAAACCCAGGGCGACCTGCCGGCCGCCCCGCTCGGCTCAAGCGCCGAGGGACTGAATCAGGTTGCTGGCCGGCGCAGGTTCAAGGCGAATGGCGATGAACTTCGACGTGGGTGTGAAGGTGCGGTCGCCATAGCTTTCCAGGGGCACCAGAGGGTTGGTTTCCGGGTAATAGGCGGCGGCCTGGCCAGGCGGAATGTCGTAGGCGATCAACGTAAAGCCGCTGACCCGACGCTCGCGCCCGTCGCCCCACAACGACACCATGTCGACCTTCTGCCCAGGCTCGTAACCCAGTTTGCGAATGTCCTGCTCATTGACGAACACCACGTCGCGCATGCCATAAACGCCGCGATAGCGGTCATCGAGCCCGTACAACGTGGTGTTGTACTGGTCGTGGGAACGCATGGTCTGCAGAATCAGGTCCGGCTTGACGTCGAGGTTGCGTACGCCTTCGCTGACCAGGTGGGCGGGCAACTCGCTCGGTGCAAACTGCGCTTTACCGCTGTTGGTATGCCAGATGCGGTGCGCGGCGTTGTTGCGCAGGTGGAAGCCGCCCGGGTGCAGCAGTTTTGTGTTGAAGTCCTTGAAGCCGGGAATGGTGTCGGCGATCAAGTCACGGATGCGGCCGTAGTCGGCCACTGTCCACAGCCAGTCAATCGGGTGCTTGCCCAAGGTCGCATTGGCGATCCCGGCGATGATGGCCGGTTCAGAGCGCATCAAAGGCGACTTGGGTTTCAGTTGGCCGTGGGAGATGTGCACCATGCTGAAGGTGTCTTCCACGGTCACGCCTTGCGGGCCTTCTGCCTGAATATCGATATCGGTACGGCCCAGGCACGGCAGGATCAAGGCTTCGCGGCCGGTCACCAGGTGGCTGCGATTGAGCTTGGTGGCGATATGCACGGTCAGGTCGCACTTGCGCAATGCCGCATGGGTGCGTGGGGTGTCCGGCGTCGCTTGGGCAAAGTTGCCACCCAGGCCGATGAAGACTTTGGCGAGCCCCTGTTCCATGGCGGCAATCGCCATCACGGTGTTGTGACCATGGCGGCGCGGTACCTTGAAGTCAAAGCGTGCTTCCAGCGCATCGATCAGCTCCGGTGGCGCCAGCTCGTTGATGCCCATGGTGCGGTCGCCCTGCACGTTACTGTGCCCACGCACCGGCGACAGCCCCGCGCCTGGCCGGCCGATATTGCCGCGCAACAGTTGCACGTTGATGATTTCCTGTACGGTCACCACCGAGTGCACATGCTGGGTCACGCCCATCGCCCAGCACATGATCACCCGGTTGGCGCGGCGGTACATGCGCGCCGCCAGCTCGATGTCGGCAAGGCTAAGACCCGATTGCTCGACGATATGCTCCCACGAGGTGGCGTCCACCTGTGCCAGGTACTGTTCGAGACCCGAGGTGTGTTCGGCAATGAATGCGCGGTCGAACACCGCCTCGCCATTGTTTTCCAGTGCATCACGCTCCCATTCCAGCAGGAACTTGGCGATGCCTCGAAAGGCCGCCATGTCGCCGCCCAGCGCCGGACGGAAGTACGCCGACGAGGTGGGTTCGGAACCGTTGGTGAGCATCTCCAGCGGATGCTGCGGGTGTTGGAAACGTTCCAGCCCACGCTCTTTGAGTGGGTTGAAACAGATCACCTGGGCGCCGCGCTTCACCGCCTCGCGCAGTGGCTCAAGCATGCGTGGGTGGTTGGTACCGGGGTTCTGGCCGATAACGAAAATCGCGTCGGCTTCCCCCAGGTCATCAAACGTCACCGTGCCTTTGCCCACGCCGACACTGTCGTCCATACCCAGGCCGCTCGCTTCGTGGCACATGTTCGAACAGTCGGGGAAGTTGTTGGTGCCGTAGGCGCGCACGAACAGCTGGTACAGATACGCCGCTTCGTTACTGGCCCGGCCCGAGGTGTAGAACTCCGCCTGGTCCGGCGACTCCAGTTCCTTCAGGTGCTTGGCGATCAGGGCAAAGGCGTCGTCCCAACTGGTTTCGACATAACGATCCAGCGAGGCGTCGTAGCGCATCGGATGGGTCAGGCGCCCCTGGTATTCGAGCCAATAGTCACTTTGCGCCGCCAGCGACGACACCGTGTATTTATTGAAGAACGCCGGGTTGACCAGGCGCCCGGTGGCTTCCCAGTTCACCGCCTTGGCGCCGTTCTCGCAGAACTTGACCATGCCGCCTTCCGGCGACTCGCCCCATGCACAACCTGGGCAGTCAAAACCGCCGTTCTGGTTGGTCTTGAGCATCGCGCGGATGTTCTTGAACGCGTTTTCACTGCCCAGCCAGCTTTGCGTCACCGCAATCAGCGCGCCCCAACCTGCGGCCGCCCCCTTGTACGGTTTATAACGTTCAACTTCGCTCATGGTAATTCTCCAAGACTTCACACGTAGGCGCGGGCCTAACTAAAGCCCTTATCGATGATTATTTTTCAGGCACTGCAAAACGCAAATCGGTTTAAAGCCCACTAAACTGGATTCACGTCGACCGGTTTTAAGGGTCCAACATCGGGTTACGCGCTCAGCCTATGCCGTGCATAAACAGCCTGTCTAATCACAAATAATGACCACTTAATCGACATGCTCTATCACGATAAATTTTGTTAAAAATCAAAAAGATAAAATAATAAAAGCCGAATAATACACCCCGTCAAAAGCCCATAGATTTCGTCGATCACTTAGTTGTTAATAGTGATTAGACGCGGCATTAAAACAACTCTAGCCTTGCTTTAAATAACGCGCTCACCTACATCGAGCGTTCAAACACCGTGGTTACACGCTCAGCGTCGCTGCCGAGGTTTTAATGACCAATCAAGTCTTGATGGATAGTTTTTCTCGCCGGGTCGACTACCTCAGGATGTCGGTGACCGACCGCTGCGATTTCCGCTGTGTGTATTGCATGGCCGAAGACATGGAATTCCTGCCACGTCAGAAAATCCTGACGCTGGAAGAGCTGTATCAACTGGCGCAGAGTTTTGTTGTACTGGGCACGCGCAAAATCCGTCTGACGGGCGGTGAACCCTTGATTCGTCCGGGCATGGTCGAGCTGTGCAAGCGCATCGCGACACTCCCCGGCCTGCGCGAGTTGTGCATGACCACCAATGGCTCGCAGCTGGGCAAGCTGGCCGCGCCGCTGTTCGATGCCGGGCTCAAGCGCCTCAACATCAGCCTCGACAGCCTTGACCCCAAGCGCTTTCGTGAACTGACGCGCACCGGTGACCTGGCCAAGGTCATCGCCGGTATCGATGCGGCGAATGCGGCGGGCTTCCAACGCACCAAGCTCAACTGCGTGGTGATGAAGGGCCGCAACGACCACGAAATCAACGACCTCGTGGCGTTCGCCATTGACCGCGGCCTGGATATTTCCTTCATTGAAGAAATGCCCCTGGGGGTCATCAGCGAACACAGCCGTGCCGAGGCGTTCTATTCCAGCGCGCAGGTGCGCGAGCGCATCGCCGAGCGCTACACCCTGATCGACTCGGCAGAATCGACGCAGGGGCCTTCGCGTTACTGGCGCCTGGCCGAGGCGCCGCATATTCGCCTGGGCTTTATTTCACCCCACAGCCACAACTTCTGCGGCACTTGTAACCGCGTGCGCCTGACGGTTGAAGGCCGGTTGTTGCTGTGCCTGGGCAACGAGCATTCAGTCGACCTCAAGGAGGTGCTGCGGCGCTATCCGGGTGAACCAAAACGCCTGGAGAGTGCCATCGTCGAGTCGATGAAACTCAAGCCGTATCGGCACAACTTCGAGCTCAATGATGACGTGCAGGTTGTCCGCTTCATGAACATGACCGGTGGTTAACCCATCCGGTTTTATCCCTTCGCATTAAGGCCATTGCCCATGATCGTCAGAGCCAAACCCAACCTGATCGGTGTATTGACTTCGCTCAAGGGCTCAGTGGCCCGGCGTATCGCACTGCGTAGCCTGCTGGTGACACTGCTGGCCTCGGTGATTGTGTTGGTGGAGACCCTTCACCCGGCGTACTTCTCCAAGGTCAACGCCACGCCGTTCACGCTGCTGGGCTTGTCACTTTCAATCTTCATGAGTTTTCGCAACAACGCCTGCTATGACCGCTGGTACGAAGGGCGCAAAGCCCTCGG
The DNA here is from genome assembly GCF_003408955.1 of Pseudomonas sp. GL93. Lineage (NCBI taxonomy): Bacteria > Pseudomonadati > Pseudomonadota > Gammaproteobacteria > Pseudomonadales > Pseudomonadaceae > Pseudomonas > Pseudomonas sp. GL93. The sequence continues at coordinate 4,514 of NZ_NKRF01000069.1, read as the reverse complement.
CGCCATGGTGATGGATGTGCGCGTCATGATTCGCGAAACCCAGGTGATCAAGGATGCTCGCCAACGCAAAGAGATCCTGCGCAACCTGTGCGGGTTCGCCCACGCACTGAACGCCAGGCTGCGCAATGAAAATGAGTCCATCGCGGCAGCGCCCTGGCTCGACAAGCTGCCGTCGGCTAGCACCCCGAATATCCCGGAAAGCATTATCGGCCGCGTGACCCAGCAGTGTTCGGCGCTGGCCGAATCGGGGGCCTTCAGTGAATGGCGCTACCAACTGATGGCCCGGCACTTGAGCAACCTGACCCGTACGCAGACGATTTGCGAGCGCATCAAAAGTACGCCGCTGCCCTTCCCGTACACCCTCTTGTTGCACCGCACCAGCTACATGTTCTGCATCTTGCTGCCCTTCGCCATGGCCGAACCCCTGGGTTGGCTGACGCCGGTCTTCACCGCCATCGTGAGCTACACGTTTTTTGGGCTGGACGCGATTGGCGATGAGCTGGAAGACCCCTTCGGCTACGACGAAAACGACCTGCCAACCAATGCCATCGTGCGCACGATTGAACGCGAAGTGCTGCACGCCAACGGCGCGACACAACTGCCGCCCGTGCTCCAACCCATTGATTGTGTACTGAACTGACCCGAGGCCCCCATGAACGAACGCTCCCACACACTGACCCATCTGGACGCCGCAGGCCGGGCCTGCATGGTCGACGTCACGGACAAAGCGGCAACCACCCGTGAGGCCCAAGCCCAGGCCTGGGTACGCATGCAGCCGTCCACGCTACAACTGATCCAGGCTAACGGGCACCCCAAGGGCGACGTGTTTGCGGTGGCTCGTATCGCCGGGATCATGGCGGCGAAAAAAACCCATGAACTGATCCCGCTCTGCCACCCGCTGATGCTCAGTTCGATTCACCTCGAACTGCGTGCTGTCGAGCCCGACAGCGTGCAGATCGTCAGCACCTGCCGACTCAACGGCCAGACCGGCGTCGAGCTCGAAGCCCTGACCGCCGCCAGCGTAGCGGCCTTGACAATCTATGACATGTGCAAAGCCGTGGACCGCGGGATGATCATCGACCGGATCCAGTTGCTCAAAAAACAGGGTGGCAAGTCGGGCACCTTTGTCGCGGGTGACGTGCAATGATCCTGGTCAATTACTTTGCGCGCTATCGGGAACAGCTGGGCATCGGCGGCGAAAAAATCGTCTTGGACGGGTCGCTGCGCACCATTGCCGACCTCAGGCAACACCTGTGCGCCCGAGGTGCGATCTGGCAGCAAGTGCTCGGTGAGACCAGCCTCATGTGCGCATTGAACCAGGAGCTGTGCACACCCGGCGCGCCGATAAAAGACTTCGATGAAATCGCCTTCTTCCCCCAAGTGACCGGAGGTTGATCAATGCCTGTTCAGGTTCAGACCGAGCTGTTTGATCTGGGTGAGCTGACCCGCAGCCTGCACGCCGAAGAGCCGGGCGTCGGCGCCGTAGCCACCTTTGTCGGCTATGTGCGCGATCTCAACCAGGGGGATCAGGTCAGCGAATTGTTCCTGGAACATTACCCGGGAATGACCGAACGCTCGCTGCAGCAGATCATCGATAGAGCCCATCAACGCTGGCCGCTGAAACGGGCGAGCATCGTCCACCGCGTGGGGGTATTGAAGGTCGGTGAACCCATCGTGTTCGTCGGTGTTGCCAGCGAACATCGCCAGGAAGCCTTCGATGCCTGCAATTTTTTGATGGACTACCTGAAGACTCAGGCACCTTTCTGGAAGCGTGAACACACGCCGTCCGGAGAACGCTGGGTAGAGGGAAGAGAAAGTGACCAACTGGCGGTAAACCGCTGGACTGCATGACGCCCCCGCGGTAGGGGCGAGCTTGCTCCTACAGTGGCGGTGGCGATATTTGAGGACAGTGCATGCCGCGTCAGAACAAGTCGCAGAAAGGAATGAACCGCGCCGTGTCACCGCGCTGCAAAGTGCAGCCCTCGGGGATTTCAAGCAGGCCGTCCGCCCACGAAGCTCCCAACAGTACGCCTGAACTCTGGTTCGGATACAGAATCGCCCGGCCCTCCTCCAGCTTGGCCCGCAGGTATTCACGACGGCTGCCTGCTTTCGGCCAGTCAAACCCGACGTTAACCGGGAAGCTCAGGGGCGTGACGTCATCAACACCCTGGATACGCAACAGGTATGCCCTTGCCAGCAGGCCGAACGTCACCAGTGCCGAGGCCGGATTGCCTGGCAAGCCGATGACAGGCACGTTACCGTAGTAGCCCACGGTCAAAGGCTTTCCCGGTTTGATCGCGAGTTTCCAGAATAACGGTTTACCGCTATCGCGCAGCACCTGGCCAAGGCAGTCGGCGTCTCCGGCTGACACCCCACCGGTGGTCAGGATCAAGTCGGCGGCAGGTCGCAACTGTTCCAGCTTGAGCCGCGTGTGCTGCGGCTGGTCAGGAAGAATACCGCCATCAATGACGTCACAACCCAATGCACTCAGCCAATGGCTAAGCAAAACGCGATTGCTATTGTAGATACAGCCGGGCTTCAGCGTCGTCCCCGGCTCAGCCAGTTCGTCCCCCGTGGACAGCAATGCCACCCGTGGGCGGAGTACCACCGATACATGGGTACAGCCTTGCGCGGCCGCGATGGCCAGCGCGAAAGGCCCGAGTCGCTTGCCGGCAGCGAGCAACACCTGCCCGGCACGGTTTTCCTGGCCTTGCGCACGGATATTCTGGCCCGCACTAAGCGCCTGCTTGAAACGTACCCGTCCGTCCTCCAGTTGCTCGGCGTTCTCTTGCATCTCTACGCAATTGGCCCCAAGGGGTACCGGTGCGCCGGTGAAGATTCGAGCGCAGGTGCCCGGCAGCAATGCCTCAGGTGTATGCCCGGCGAAAATCTGTTGCGACACGGTCAGCGGCTGGCCTTTCCAGTCGTCGACGTTCAAGGCGTATCCGTCCATGGCACTGTTCGGCCACGGCGGCAGATCCAGGGTCGCGATCAAGTCATTGGCCAGTACCCGTTGCCGTGCGTCGCTCAATGCTATCGACTCACTGCCTTGCAGGCGTCGCGCCTGCGCCATGGCCAACAGTGAAGCGATAGCCTCCTCCACTGACATGAGCTGTGACGGGCTCATCCCCGCGACTCGCACAAGGCCACCGATTTGAGGTGCGGCACAAAATTGCACGGCCTGTGGCGCGCATCCAGCTGCTCGGCGAGGATACCCTCCCACGCCGTGCGGCAAGCGCCCGTGGAGCCCGGCAGGCAGCACACCAGCGTACCGTTGGCCAAACCGGCCAAGGCACGACTCTGTACCGTGGAGGTACCGATATCGAGGATGGATATCGCACGGAACAACTCACCAAAACCGTCAATCTGCTTGTCCAGCAAACAGTGGACCGCTTCAGGCGTACTGTCGCGCCCGGTGAAGCCTGTGCCCCCGGTAATCAGTACCACCTGAATCTGCTCGTCGGCGATCCAGGTCGCGACCTGCGCGCGGATTTTATACAGGTCATCCTTTAGCAGGTTGCGCTCGCTCAAACGGTGACCCGCCTCCAGCAGTCGGCTGACCAGCAGTTGCCCGGAGGTATCGTTGGCATATTCACGGGTATCACTGACGGTCAACACGGCTATATTCAGCGGAACAAACAACGCATCCGACTTCACGCTCATGTCACTCTCCTACAAGCCATTATTGAAACGATCACCAGAGGCTAAAGCGCCCATACAGCCACTGTCTAATCGTTACAGTCGACCGGATTATCGAGCGCTTCTATCACTGATATTTCCGGACGCCATTCACCGGTGATCGAGTGAGTCGATCAATCCTTCAATAGTCATGATTGGACGTACAGGCGCGAGAATGAGATCGTCTGCTCATCTCAATTCGCGGTACTCCTGTCATGCCATCGCGCTGCTCTCCTGAAGCTGCATCCAGCCCCTGTTCGATACTCCTGCTGGCGGGCGGGCGCGGGGCACGTATGGGCGGGCGGGACAAAGGATTACTGGTGTGGAAAGATAGGCCGCTGATTGCCCATGTACAGGCAATCGTACGTCCGTTCACCGACGACTTGATCATTTCCTGCAACCGCAATGCAGCGCGTTATCGCGCGTATGCCGATCAATTGGTCGAAGACTCACAAAGGGATTTCCCGGGCCCCTTGGCCGGTGTTTTGGCCGGAATTTCCGTTGCGCACCATCCCTGGCTGCTGGTGCTTGCCTGTGATGCTCCGAATATTGATGCCGCACTGATCAGAGCAATGCTCGAGGCGCGACCCACGACCGGCGCCGCGCTAATGATCCAGCAGGCCGGGCAATGGCAGCCCATGTTCAGCCTGATCCCAACGGCGTTGTTGCCGCAGTTGAACCAGGCCTGGGATGAAGGCGAACGCAGCCTGCTGCGCGCGCTGCTCAAGCATGAGCTGGTGGCATTGACCTGCGTAAGCGACGATCTGCGCCTGAGCAATTTCAATACACCTGAATGGCTGGCTGGGCAATCATTAGCGTGCACCGAAGAAGTCGAC
>NZ_NKRF01000008.1:0-17167 GCF_003408955.1 Pseudomonas sp. GL93 | reverse complement strand
ACCTGATCCCATCCCGAACTCAGCAGTGAAACGATGCATCGCCGATGGTAGTGTGGGGTTTCCCCATGTGAGAGTAGGTCATCGTCAAGATTAAATTCCAAAACCCCTGTCTGCTAACGCAGACAGGGGTTTTGTTTATGTAGAAGCTCATGAATTTCACCGGCACGTTGCCAACGCAACGGTCTGGTACACAGAATTTCTTGACGACCATAGAGCATTGGAACCACCTGATCCCATCCCGAACTCAGCAGTGAAACGATGCATCGCCGATGGTAGTGTGGGGTTTCCCCATGTGAGAGTAGGTCATCGTCAAGATTGAATTCCGAAACCCCTGTCTGCTAACGCAGACAGGGGTTTTGTCGTTTGGGGCAGCTCATCACCGCGAATCTGCTTTATCCCTACCGCCTGTCGGTTTCCTACGCTAAAAGAAGATGCTTCTCACAAATTTCTAAGATTTGTCGAGGTTTGGCCGAAAGCCTGACGAGCCATGCGTGCACCGAAATAGAGCGACCGCAGAGTCCGCCTATCCCGTTACATGGAATGTTCCACTCGGCACGCTCACCCCCCTTTGGCAAAAGAAGTCGATGAAATGAATCTCAAGTTCAGTCATAAAATTCTGTTGGCCGCGTCAGGCGTCGTGGTTTTAGCCTTCGCGTTATTCACCCTCTACAACGACTACCTGCAGCGCAGCACCATTAGGCAAAACCTGACGTCGTCCATCCAGCAATCCGGCGAGCTCACCGCCAGCAGTGTGCAGAACTGGCTGAGTGGTCGCATCCTGGTCCTCGAGAACCTGGCGCAGAACGTTGCCCACCAGGGCAGCACCGCCGACCTCCCAGGTTTGGTCGATCAGCCAGCATTCACCACCAATTTCCAGTTCACCTATGTAGGTCAAACCAATGGGGTATTCACCCAGCGACCTGACGCGAAGATGCCTGACGACTACGACCCTCGTCAGCGCCCTTGGTACAAGCAAGCAGTAGTGGCGGACAAAACCATGCTTACTCCGCCTTATATGGCAGCTGTGGGCGGTCAGATCGTGACAATTGCCATGCCGGTGAAAAAGAACGGCGAGTTGTTGGGTGTTGTCGGTGGTGACCTGAGCCTGCAGACACTGGTGAAGATCATCAATTCGGTAGACTTCGGTGGTATTGGCCATGCGTTTCTGGTCAGCGGCGATGGCCAGGTCATCGTCAGTCCAGACCAGGACCAGGTGATGAAAAACCTGAAAGACATCTACCCCGGCACCAACGTGCGCATTGAGAAGCTCAATCAGGACGTCGTACTCAACGGACAGGATCGCATCCTCTCTTTCACGCCTATCAGCGGCTTGCCTGGCGCTGACTGGTACATCGGCCTCTCGATCGACAAAGAAAAAGCCTATGCCCCGCTGGGCAAATTCCGTACTTCGGCCTTGATTGCGATGTTGATTGCCGTTGTGGCTATTGCGGTACTCCTGAGCCTGTTGATTCAAGTCCTGTTGCGCCCGCTGACCACCATGGGCGTGGCCATGCAGGACATTGCCCAAGGCGAAGGTGATTTGACCCGACGTCTGGACGTGACCAGCAAAGACGAGTTCGGCGAGGTCGGCAGCGCATTCAATCAGTTCGTCGAGCGAATTCACGCGTCGATTTCCGAAGTGTCTTCGGCAACGCGCCAGGTGCACGATTTGTCCCAGCGTGTGATGGCTTCATCCAATGCGTCGATCATCGGTTCTGACGAACAGAGCGCGCGTACCAACAGCGTGGCCGCAGCCATCAACGAACTAGGGGCCGCCACCCAGGAAATCGCGCGCAACGCCGCTGATGCGTCCCAGCATGCCAGTGGTGCCAGCGAACAAGCTGACGATGGTCGTAAAGTGGTGGAACAAACCATCCAGGCGATGTCTGAGTTGTCGCAAAAGATCAGCCTGTCTTGCACTCAGATCGAAACCCTCAATGCCAGTACCGATAACATCGGGCACATCCTGGATGTGATCAAAGGCATTTCCCAACAAACCAACTTGCTCGCCCTCAACGCGGCGATCGAAGCGGCCCGTGCTGGCGAAGCCGGGCGTGGATTTGCCGTGGTGGCTGATGAAGTGCGTAATTTGGCGCACCGTACCCAGGAGTCGGCAGAAGAAATCCACAAGATGATCACTTCACTGCAAGTGGGTTCGCGTGAGGCCGTGACCACCATGAACGCCAGCCAGGCCTCCAGCGAAGAAAGTGTTGAAGTCGCCAACCAGGCAGGTGAGCGTCTGGTCAGCGTGACGCAACGTATCGTTGAGATTGATGGCATGAACCAATCCGTCGCGGCCGCCACCGAAGAGCAGACCGCAGTGGTTGAAACCCTCAACGTCGATATCAACCAGATCAACCTGCTGAACCAGCAAGGTGTGGCCAACCTCAACGAGACGCTCAAGGACTGCGATGCGCTGTCCCAGCAGGCCAGCCGACTGAAGCAATTGGTCGATAGCTTCAAGATCTGATCCTGACCGCATCGGAGCGAGGCCTCTCGCTCCGATTGCGTGGCCCTACGTCCAGGGTGCTATTCAGAGGAAATTAATAGCGCTCAGATAGTCGCAGCCTTTGCATAACAGTGCCTGGCTCTTGGGTGGATAACACATCCCCATTCTTTCCAAGCCCCACCGGGCATTGTCGTAACGGATCATCGACGTGTCACCGATGTCTTCGCCCAGTCCGTCCAAATAAAAGCCGAGCACCCCGAACAGCGCGTTATCGCGACTTACGTTGCGCAATGCCCGTTGCCAGTGCTCAACGCTGACTCGGTCAAAAACGTGTCCAGCCTCGCTGAATGCATCGAGGTACTGATCCCAACTCAAGGGCAGCGGGTTGTGCAGGTTGAACACATTTCGCCCAGGGTCAAAGTGAGCGCTGTGGAAGGCGATGAAACGAGCCAGGAAGTCCACCGGCATCAGATCGAAATTGGCGTCCAGTCGCGGGACCAACCCCAATTGCAGAGACCCCTTGAGCATCAACATCAAGCGGTTTTTCTGTGGCTGGCAGACACCGTTCTGGCTGTTGAAGCTGATATTCCCCGGGCGATGAATATTGACCCATGCCCCTTGTTCGACTGCCCGTCCTAATAACCGCTCGGCTACCCACTTGGAGAGGTTGTAGCCATTTTTCACGTAGAGCGGCAGTGTGCGGCTGGCAGGCGTTTCAAGAACGTATCCGTCGACGTCCAGGCTGCTGCAGGCTGACAGCGTCGAGATGAAATTGAGGACCTTCTTGCAGTGGGTCTCGCAAAGACGCAGGCACTCCAGCACCGGCTCGACGTTGTCCTCGGCGAGCGAGGCGTAATCCATCACATGATTGACCTGCGCGGCGTTATGTACCACCACGCCGTAATGACGGGCGAGGTACTCGTACACGTCGTCGGCCAAGCCCAGGCGGGGTTTACGAATATCGGCGGCGTAAACTTGCACGCGGCTCAGGTCCAGATGTTCCAAGCGGTATTCACGTAACGCCTGGGCGAACCTTGCCGCCGCCGAATGGCCGGGCAACTCACGCACCAGGCACGCCACGTCCTGCGCTCCGCCAGCCAGAAGCGCCTGGACGATATGCACCCCGACAAAGCTGTTCGCCCCGGTGACGATGGCTTTGCGCAAATCTCCCGCAAGGGCTTCGGGCAGAACCTCGACCTTCAGTACGCGCGTCGCATCTTGCTCCATCTGGTTGGATGGTGTATCCGGCAGCGTGCCGCCATCCATGAGTGCGGCCAATGTGCGGATGGTTGGCCTCTCAAAAAAGGGGCTCAGGCAGAAGCTACGGCCAAACTGCTCGCGCAGACGTAGCAATAGCGTCGATAACAGGATGGAGTGGCCACCGAGGTTGAAAAAACTCTCATCGATCGAGAGTTCGCCTGCGGGTAATCCCAACAGTTCACCCCACAGGTCAGCCAGTTGGGCCTGCAACGGGTCTTGTACGCGGCAGCGGCTCACTCCGACGGGTGTGGGTATTGGCATGGCCAGTAAGGCCTTGCGATCGATCTTGCCGTTATCCGAATGGGGCATGCATGCCAGCTCGCTCCAGGCGCTTGGCTGCATGTGCACGGGCAACCATTGCCGAGCATGTTTCTTCAAGCTTGCCAGCGTAGCGCCAGCTTCTGGCTGGGCGGCAAACCCGATGACTCTGTGTGCCGCATCGACCACTACTGCCACTTGGCGAAACAAGCGACTATCGCGCAAGCACTGTTCAATATCCTGAGGCTGGACTCGAAACCCGCGGATCTTGACTTGCTCATCCCGGCGGCCGCCGAGTTCAATGCCCTCTTGCGTCCATTTCGCCAAGTCGCCGCTGCGGTAAGCCCGTAGCACTTGGCCATTTGGCAGTGTCAGCGCCACGAACGGACTGTCGGCCCGCGTCGGTGTATTCGAATAGCCGAGGCTTACGCCTGGGCCGACAATGTACAAGTCCCCCATTACCTGTTCATCCACAGGCTGCAGGTTCTCGTCGAGAATCAGCACCTGGCTGTTGGCAATGGGGTGGCCGATATTGCGATGGCTGTCACCTCGTTGGAACACCCGATGGGTCGCCAACACAGTGGTCTCGGTCGGCCCATAGAGGTTATGCAATTGGCATTGATCGGCCAGTTGTTCGATCACGCAGGGCTCGCAGAAATCGCCTCCGGTCAGCAGATGAGTCATGCCCAAGGGTTGATCCAAAGGCAGGATACTGAGCAGCGCCGGTGGTAAAAACCCATGTGTGACGCGTTGCTGGCGAATCAGCTCTACCAGTTGCTGAGGGTCGTGACGTTGGTCTTGGCTGGGAACAATTAACTCGGCGCCGGAGATCAAGGCCGGGAAAATATCGATCAGTGACGAATCGAAGCCCAGCGGCGAAAACTGCAGGACGCGACTGTGTTGATCCAACGCCACGCAATTGATGAGCCAGGCCGTGAAATGCGCCAAGTTGTATTGGCTCAGCAGTACCCCTTTAGGCTGGCCCGTGGTACCCGAGGTGAACAGTGCCACGCAGGGCTCGTCGCCACCGGGATGATGGCGCATCAGCGGTTGCGTCATGTCGACGCTGTGCGCGGCTACCTGGCTCACATCAAGTGAAACGAAACGCTCTCGCAACGGGTGCTGGCCATTCTCCAGCAGCACGCAAGCCTTCAGGCTGGTCAGCATGCAGTGCTGGCGTTGCTCCGGGTGGTCCGGAACCAGCGGCAAATACACGGCGCCACAGCCAAGCACCGCAAGAATGCTGGCGTACAGCTCGGCGGATTTCTCCAGGCATACGCCGACCACGCGTGGTGACTCGACACCCTCCAGCAGGGGAAGCAGGCGTTGTTGAATAGCCATGGCTTGTTGCTGGAGCTGCCGATAAGTCAGCGCATGACCGGCGATGTTCAGCACTGTTCGATGCGCGAAGGTATTGAGGCTGGTCTGCAGCCGTTCGATCATGGGCGTTCGGGCCGCGTGCAGTAAGGCAGGGTCCGCAGTGCGGTTGAACCGGTGCATGAAAGCCATGGCATCCAACTCTTGCAGGCCCTGTTCAGGCCAGGCGTTAGCAGTGGCCGTTGCCGAGAAATAAGCGGGGTCTCTTGAGAAACCGCAGACCAACAAAGCAGCCCACTCCACCCCTGCATTCGTTACCTGCTGACGCAACCGCTGCCCATTGCCGCTGGGCTCCTGGGCAACGTCGTGCACCGCCAGCAGGCGCCGCTCACGGTCATAGCCGCGCAACTGCAGTGAGGGCAGCCCGTGTTCGAAGACTGGGCCGATACCCACGCGCAAGCTTAACCATGGCGCACGGGCGGACGAGGGCGGCAGCGGCTGACTCCCGTCTTCAATCACCAGGTCGACAGACCCCGTTCCTGCCACATGCCCATATTGCTCCAGCTCCTGCCTGAGCGCCGCCAGCACGTTACTGGTACCACGCCACTCGATCTGCAAGCGCCTCATGCCAACCTCCTCGATACGGGCAGGTAGTCGCTCAGAGCTCGTGCCACGCTGGGAGTTTGCAGTACACCGCTGTGGTGCACAAAGCCCATGATATTGGCCACCAGCGGATGTTGGTGGGTGATGGGAAAGTCCAGCGCCTGGATTTCGTCGCGCAGTGCCACGCGAGTGTCGGCACTGACCGCCAAGTGGTCGATCAGTTGCAGATCGAAGTCTTTTTGTAGGTCGTTGGTCAGGTAGTGCTTCAGGAACACGGGCAGGGCTTGAGCGATGTGGTCGCGATCTTGCGGGCTTGCCGACTGCCAGTAGAGGCGCACCAACTGTGTCCAGAACCGCGCATGCCGCCCTTCATCAAACAGATGATCGGCCATCAGGCCGCGGACAGAGGATTTGACGCTGCCGTCTTTGGAAAACGCTGCGACGTCCTGGGTGACGGTGTTCTCAGCGATGGCGACGCCGATCAGCTCAACGGCATCGTGCAAATATGTCGGTACCTGTGCCTGGGCTGCCGGCAGCGCGCGGCTCAATTCAATTTGCCCGGGTAGATCGAGCGGTTGAATCCCGGTCATTGCCACGGCTTGCTGCAGGAAATCCAGCGCGACCAGCGCGTGGTAATCCTCGTCGACAACGACCGTCATTGCGTCGTAACGGCAGGCGAGCGGGAAGGGCAGGGAGAAGCGATCTTTAGCAATGCTGCGCGCGGTTTTGTCGACGATCTCGGTTTCGAAAATCACCACGTCATTGATGAATTTGTAGAAGCTTTGCACCAGCACGAAGTCGCGCCATTGCGGGCAGTGCTTGAGAAAGGTCGCACTCAATACCAGAGGCTGGCGGCACAGGGGGAAGATGAGTTTGTCGTCGTCTTCCAACATCCGCCGGGGGCGTGTGCGGATGGTTGCGCGACGCTCCCAGTCATCGGCAAAGGATTGGTAGTTGGCGGCGTTCACGGACGTACCTCTTGCATCGAGGTCAGCACGTCGTCCCAGAGAGTAATACGACTTTCTACGGCGCCCAGGGCGGCGCTATCGGCTTGTTGCTGACGACTGGGGTCGGCGTCGATCAGGTGCGTTAGCAACTGTTGCGCCGCAGGGCCGTGGTCATCGCTGTCCAATTCGATATGGCGGTTGAGGTAGTAACATAACGTAGGGGCCTGCCGACCTATGAAAGCATGGCTATGCAAAAGCCTCTCGAACATAGACGGAATCACACTCTCGCGGCCATGCAGGAATGCCGCCGCCACACAGTGGGTTGGGGCGCTCAAGGCGATTTGTAAGGTGCTGTCGACGAAACGGGCCACGCCCAGGGGAGCATCGATCATTTGCAAGGCTGCGCTTACCTCCACTCCCTGGCTTTGCAGGTCGATAAAGCGAGTGATTGCGAAAGTGCTGGCGCCCACTTCCGTCATGGCGTCCAGATACAGTTCGAAGTGGCTGCAATAGCCCCGTGTCGGGTGTTCGTCCGACTCTTCAGCCAGCACGATTTCATTGATCAGACGGGCTGCGCGGGGGGCGGCGGAGGGTAGCCAGGGTAACTGCGTGCACGTGAGGTCCTGTTGCAGGCGTTTGGTCAGGCTCATGAAGTCCCAGACAGCAAATACATGGTGCTCCATAAATTGTTGTAACTTGCCAACGGTGGTTATTTCTATAAATAAAGGGTGGTCGAACAGTTTTTGTTTTTTTTGCTCAAGTAAATAGTGATGCATGGTTGACGCCTATAGTTGTTGCGAGTGCTTTAAAAGCAGTGTTGGACTGTTATAGTTGTGGGTGCAAGAGTAACTTGATCGCGTTCACGCGCACGGCGCTACCATTTAAATAGGCGGCCGCAGCGGTATGGGAAGGCGTGGCTTGCTGAGCGAAGATAATAAGCTGATTGAATGTTTGAACCGGTATGCAAATGTATTAAAGGACTTTGCCGATGTTTATATGTGCGGTAAGTTGCCCGGCTATAGGTGGGATTTTTCCGTACACTCAGTCGGCGTTAATTGTTCTTTAGTTATTTTTTTAAATATTTCTGATGGAGCAACACCCCTGATAGGGAAGCTGCTCCATCACCTGAGGATTAAGGGCAAAAGCAAAAAAACTTACTGCACGGCTTTTTTGTCGGCGCTCTCAAGGCTGCTGAGGTAGGTGGCGATCACCTCCATGCCTCGCATCAAGTGGTTACGCAACGTGAGGATGCTCTCCTCGACTTTCTTCTGCGCCACCAGGCTCAGCAGTTCGCGGTGATCTTCCTGGGAGGTCTCGCCCAGCCCCATCGCCTCAAGGTTGAAGCGCAGGAAGCGCTCCTCCTCATTCAAACCGTGCTCGACAAGGGTGAGTAGTCGCTGGTTGGGCGCCTTGCCATATAGCACCATGTGAAACAGGCGATTGAGGCGACCAATCTCGGTGTAGTCTTTTTCGCGTTCCAGCGAATTGATACAAGCCTCGGCTTGAGCAAGGTCCGCGTCGGTGAGCAGCGGAATCGACAGGCGCAAGGCTTCGGACTCCAGCAACATGCGCAAGGCATAGGTCTCTGCCGAATTGTCCTCGATCAAGGGGGCAACGACGGCACCCTTGTGAGTCACCACATGCAGCAAGGATTGCGCCTCCAGCTGGCGCAAAGCTTCACGCACGGGCATGCGGCTGACGCCGAACAGGCTGGCCAGTTCTTGCTGCCGCATGGCGGTGCCACAGGGCAGTCGCCCATCGAGGATGGCATTACGCAAGGTTTCTTCAATAACGGAGCGCGCAAGATGGGCGGGAATAGGCCCGCTGATTTTGATGCTGCTTAATGGGTTCGGCTTCTGCGTCACGGTTGCGCTATCCTCCTTTCTTGAATAATAGGTTGGCTAATTGGATCCAAAGAACACTAAAGATGGGCCAGGCGCTTGTCAAACAGCCAGAGTTTCCGTTTGTAAGGGCTTACACAGCATACTTTGTGTCTCTCACAAGGGGCGGTTATAAAAACACCGCCCCCTGGGATGATTGCACTGTGCCATTGTTTTTTGTAGGGCCAGGCTTCACCATTCCTTGAAATTCCGTCTCTTTCATGGACTGAACACTTTGGCGGTAAGTTTTATTCCCTATCGACTGCTTTGCTGGCTTTTATCAGCAATTTTACTGGCTGGCCTGATGCTCGGCGGGCTGCGTGCCGATTGGGATTTCTCGCAGATCAGCCGCAAGGCCACCGCCGTCTACGGCCCGTTGGGGCAAGGCCAGCAGCGTATCGACGCCTGGCAGCGGCTATTGGCGAGTGAAAAACAGGTCAGCGAGCAGGAGCAGCTCAAGGTCGTCAATTTGTTCTTCAACAAGCAAATGACCTACGTGGAAGACATCGATCTCTGGCATGTCGTCGATTATTGGGAGACACCCGTCGAAGCACTCTGGAAGGGGGCTGGTGACTGTGAAGATTACGCCATCGCAAAGTATTTCAGTTTGCGTCACCTGGGTGTGTCCAGCGACAAATTGCGCATTACCTACGTCAAGGCCTTGCGGCAGAATCGGGCGCACATGGTCCTGACCTATTATTCGACCCCAGACGCTGTCCCACTGGTGCTCGACAGCCTGATGGATGAGATCCTGCCGGCCACCCGTCGTACCGATCTGGTCCCGGTTTACTCATTCAACGCCGAGGGGCTGTACTTGCCCGGTGCCAAGGGCAACAAGAAAGTCGGTGATACCAAACGCTTGTCGCGCTGGCAGGATGTGTTGAGAAAAATGCGTGCGGAAGGCTTCCCAGCCGAGCCTGCCAACTAGGAGTAACTGATCGGATGTCTCTGTTCAAACAGCTATTGATTGCAATCTGTCTGTTCCTGGTGGTCGCCTTCAGCGGCAGCTTCATGGTCAGCCTGGAAAGCTCGCGCACCCAATACGTCAACCAACTGCGCTCCCACGCCCAGGATGCCGCGACGGCGTTGGCGCTGTCGCTGACCCCGAATATCGACGACCCGGCCATGGTGGAGCTGCTGGTCAGCTCGATCTTCGACAGCGGTTACTACGCCAGCATCCGCGTCGTGGACCTGGCCACCGACAAAACCATCGTCGAGCGCAGCGGTATTCCTGACAACAACGGCGTGCCCAATTGGTTCGTCAAGCTGATCGGCCTGGAGCCGGCCGGTGGTGATGCGCTGGTCAGTCGTGGCTGGGAACAGGCCGCGCGGGTTGAAGTGGTCAGCCATCCGATGTTCGCCCTGGCCAAGCTCTGGCAAAGCGCCCTGGGCAGCCTGGGCTGGTTGCTGCTGTGCGGCGCGGTCAGCGTGGTGCTCGGTGGGCTGTTGCTGCGCCGGCAATTGAAGCCGTTGGACTATATGGTCAAACAGTCCCACGCCATTGCCCGCCGCGAGTTCCTCAGCCTGCCTGACTTACCCCGCACGCCAGAGCTGCGGCGCGTGGTACAGGCCATGAACCAGATGGTGGAAAAGCTCAAGGCGCTGTTCCAGGAGCAGGCCGAGCGTAGCGAAAAACTGCGCACTGAATCCTATCAGGACAACCTCACCGGCCTCGCCAACCGCCGTTATTTCGAGATGCAGCTCAACGCCCGCGTCAGTAACCCGGAAGAAACCAACTCCGGCTACCTGCTGTTGCTGCGGGTCAAGGACTTGGCCGGCCTCAACCAGCGCCTGGGTGGCCAGCGCACCGACCAGTTGCTGCAAGCGGTTGGCCAACAATTGCTGCGCCAGTGCGAGCCGTATCCGGAAACCCATAACCTCGTCACCCGTATTCGTGGCGGTGAGTTCGCCGTGCTGGCGCCGGGGTTGATGCGTGAAGAAGCGCTGCAACTGGCGCAAAACCTGGAAAGCACCTTGCTCAGCCTGCAAGCGACCGGCGCCAGCGACGTTACACCGGTTGCCTATATCGGCCTGGCACCGTTCAGCCATGGCGACGCGCCCCAAGCCCTGTTGACCCTGGCAGACCAAGCCCTGGCCCAGGCCGAAGCGCAGGGCGACACCACTTGGGTGTGCCTGGACCGCAGCGCCGCCGCCAGCGTCGGTGACGATCACCATGCCTGGCATACCCTGTTGGACCAGGCCCTGACCCAACAGCGCTTCCAGCTGTACTTCCAGCCGGTGGTGGCCAGCCAGGATCCACAGTTGGTCTTGCACTACAAAGTGCTGTCGCGCTTGCAGGACGAGGACGGTCACACCATACCGGCCGGGCGCTTCCTGCCGTGGCTTGAGCGCTTCGGTTGGTCGGCCCGCCTGGACCGCCTGATGCTGGAGCAGGTGCTCAAGCAGATGAGCAGCCACACCGAGAACCTGGCGCTGAACCTCTCGGCCGCGACCTTGCAGGACACCCAGGCTCTGAACCGTATATATGACCTGCTACGCCAGCACAGCAACCTGGGCCCGCGCCTTACCCTGGAGATCGGTGAAGAGCAACTGCCTGAGCAGCCCGTGCTGGAACAGATGACCCAGCGCCTGCGCGAGCTGGGTTTCTCCCTCAGCCTGCAACGTTTCGGTGGGCGGTTCAGCATGATCGGCAATCTGGCGCGCCTGGGCCTGGCGTACCTGAAGATCGACGGCAGCTACATTCGCTCCATCGACCAGGAAAGTGACAAGCGCCTGTTTATCGAAGCTATTCAGCGAGCGGCCCATAGCATCGACCTGCCGCTGATTGCCGAGCGTGTAGAGACCGAGGGCGAACTGAAGGTGATTCGTGAGATGGGGATTTTCGGTGTGCAGGGCCAACTGTTTGGCGAGCCCGCGCCCTGGAAGTAATTACCTGTAGGAGCTAGCTTGCTCGCGAAGATCGCCAACGATAACGCGCAAAGCCTGACACCCCGTGGCGATTTGAGTTTTTTCGCGAGCAAGCTCGCTCCTACAGTGCGTAGGAGCGGTTGGATCAAATCAATCCTTTCTCGTCATCATCGATCAACTGGCTCAACCCACCCAACGCTTCCCGCGCCTGGTTACGGTCCATCAACTTGGCCTGGGCTGCCGGGGGCAGGTCGGTCACGCTGATCACCCCCTTGCGGGTCAGCACCTGGATCAAGTCATCCAGCACCCGGATCATCTCCAAGTCGCTCTGTTTGAGCTGGGCCAGGCTGGTTTCCACCACTTCGTTGGCGTACCAGGCCTGTATCTCATGGTGATCGGCCGGCAGGGTTTCAGTGGATTCGGTAAAGGCAGCAGCCTCTACGCGAACCAGCGCGCCCTGTGCATCACGTTGCACGTAAAACATAACAACCCCTCGAAAATGCGCCACAGGCGTTCAACAGCATAGGTCAACGCGGCGTGTATGGGCGTGAGTATGCGATGCCCCGTCCGCCAGGGCCAGCCACCCGCAGGCCAAAAAAACGGCCGCCTGGAAGGGCGGCCGATTAATCGTGTCTTAAGTGTGGTCGATCTTGATGGTCGGGTCGGCACCACTGATCAGCGAGTTGATGCTGGTGTGGGACCAATCGTTGCCTTCCAGCTTGATCGTCACATCGGCATTGGCCAGGCCACCGGCGGCGTTGAGCTTGCCTTCACTGCTCACTTGCAGGGTCGACACGCCGTCTACCGTGGTGATCTTGAGGTAGTTGTCGATGGTGCTGTCGGTTTCACCTTTCAACAAATCACGCAGATCAATGCGGTCGCCTTCCGAGGCCTTGAAGTCCTTGATCACATCGTTGCCGAAGTCACCAGACTTCCACACAAAGGTGTCGGCACCCGAGCCACCGATCAGGATGTCGTTGCCCTGGCCGCCAATCAACGTGTCGTTACCCGTGCCACCCAGCAGGATGTCATTGCCTTTGCCACCGTCGAGCGTGTCGTTGCCGCCCTGGCCGAACAGGATGTCATCGCCAGCGCCGCCCAGCAGCGTGTCGTTGGCATCCTTGGCGCCGGAGACGTCGAAGTCCACATAGTGCTCGGTGACGTACTGGTGAACGTTAGAGGCGGTCACCGCAGAGACAGCCACGCCGGTCTTCTGCGCCACAAATGCCTGCAGTGCGTTGTAGCCCTCACCGTTGATCCCGCTGAAGCTCACCAGGTCGCCGAACAGGATGTCGTTGCCATCGCCCCCGATGATGGTGTCTGCGCCAGGCAACGTCGCCTCGGTGTGGCCGAGGATCGCATTGGCCAGGTCCTTCGGATCGATGTTGGCTTGCGGCTTGCCATCGCTGTCGTACGGAGCCAGCTGGTTCAAGCTGACCCCGCTGTTGAGGCCGATGGCTTCTACGCCACCTGTGGACAGGCCTTTGAGCAGTGCGAACGCGCTGTTGGAGTTGAGGGTGGTGGAGTAGTCGGTCTCGTACCCGAGGCCGCCTTGTACCGATATTTCATAGGTGCCATCCCCTTGGGCATGGATTGTTCCCGGGTTGGACTGCCCCCAGCCCCACCAGTTGTTGGTCCACAGGGTTACCTTGCCAGCAGAGTCGATATCAATTAAGTGACTCGAGTCGATGTTGATCCGGGTGGCGGTGCCTATGGTGTAGTTGTTCATGGTGACGACATCATCTAGCCTGACGTTGCCGTACAAGTACGGGTTGGTCTGCTCGGCCGCTTGGTAAAACGTCGGCTGGCCATCGGTGATGAAGTACGTTGTGTTGATTGCGTCTGTGTTGCCAGTCGCCTGGGCACTTTTGAAGAAGTTGGACGCGGCCTTGAACACATCTTCGTAGTTGGTCCCGCCGGTAGACACCATGGAATCCAGGACTTTCTGCAGCGAATCCAACGCACCTGGGTCTTTCAGGTTGACTGTCACCGTGCGATTGACCTGGTCACTGAAGTCCGCCAGGAAGATGTTCACGGTGCCAGGGGTGCTGGAGCCGATACTGTTTTTCAGCGAGTTGAACGTGGTGGTCAGCGAGGCTTTCGCCGCCGCTATCGAGCTCGCGCCCATACTGCCCGACGTATCGATCATGAACGCGATGTTGTAGTTCTTGCCCTGCACCACGTTCAGGCCGGCGACGTCGGCCACGACGATGTCGTTGCCATCGCTGCCATTGATGGTGTCGCTGCCCGAAGTGCCGGTTACCGGGTTGTAGGTTGCCGGGTGCACCGTGACTGGCAATTGCGCGGTGGTGGTCGCCGAACCACCAATGCTTTCGGTGGAGGTCGAGGTGACCGTCAGGTTGAACTGGCCGCTGTAGTAGGTCGGCGGCTTGATGCTCAGGGTGTTCAGGTCCCAGCCGGTGACGTTGACTTCGCCCACGGTCTTACTCGCGGTGAAGGTGTGGCCCGACGCGTCGGTGAGTACCGAACCTGCCGGAATGCCACTGACCTTCACGCTCAAGGTTTCCGAGCCGTCGGTATCGGTCAGTGCGGTGGTGACTTTGGACAGTTTGACCGTCCCGTTTTCCTGGCCTTCGTTGAGCTTGTAGCCCACGTAGTAACCGTCACCGTTGCTGCCATGCAGGTCGGACACGGTGACGCCGGCGTTGGTCAGGTCGGTAAGGCCGGTGTACAACGGCACGGTGCTGGTGCTCAAGTTCTGCACCGCCCCGCCGTTGACCGACAGGTTGACGTCGAAGCTGCCTGGGCCCGCCTGGTTGGCCTGGTAGATCTCAAGGCTGTAGTAACCGGTGGTCGTTGGCGTGAACGTGCCGCTGAACTTGCCGCTGTTGGTACCCCACAAACCGCTGGCGACGTCTTTACCGCCAACGTTGACCACCACGCTGTCATCGGCGATACCGCTGAAGGTGTAGCTCTTGCCCGCTTCCATGTAGATCAGGCCAGAGATCTTGGAACCAGAACCGGCGGTGACGTTGTCGACGGACTCGACGTTGGTCACCACAGAGGTGTTGTTGGGTGTGCCCGCGTTATCGATGGCTTTTTTCAGTACATCCGGTGCAGCGCCGTTGCCGTTGTTGCCGAGGCCGGCAATGCTGTTCCAGCCCTGTTTGACCAGGCCGGTGGAGGCAACGTTGTTGTCTGCCACGCTCAGGGTCGGCGCGTCGGCTACCGGCGTGATATCGACTTTCACCGTGGCGCTGGTGCCCAGGTCCTTGCCATCGGTTGGCTGGAACTTGAACTGTGCGTAGTCCGCTTGCTTGTTGCCCACACCGGTGCCGCCGTAACCATCGGCGCCCGATTCGTTGGCGTTAGGCATAAAGCGCAACTGGCCGCCATCGATCTGAGCCTTGGTAAAGGTCTGGCCGCTGGTCACGTTGGTCCAGGTGCTGCCGTCCGCCGCCAGGTATTGCAGCTTGCCGGCTACCGGCAGCTCGGTGATTTTCACCCCGAGGCTGGCTTGTGGCGAGTCCACATCGCTCACGCCGAAGTTGGCCCAGGTCAGGGCCAGCGCCGTGTCTTCCGTACCGGTCACGGCACCGCCAGTGGCCACTGGTGCATCGTTGACCGCTACCACGTTGACGGTGGTGGTGGCCACGTTGGAGTAGTTGCCGCCATCGGTCACCGTCACGGTGATGGTGCGCGGCGTGGTGCTCGGGTCGTGGCTGTTGTTGGTGAACGTGATGTTCTTGATCTGCTGCATGTAGTCGGCCAGCGACGCGGTGCCGGTCAAGGTCAAGGTGATTTTGCCGGTGGCAGGGTCGGTAGTCGGGGTCACGGTGATGCCGCTCACGCCGCTGAAGTTCAGCGAGTCGCCCGGCTGGCTGTTGGTCAATACCACGGTGGCGCCGGTCAGTTGGGTGCTGTCCGGGTCGGTGATCTTGATGTCAGTGTCAGCAATTGACACACCGGTGCCGCCTTCGGTGAAGGTGGTCTTGAAGTCCGCACCGCTGGCGCCGCTGGAGTTGTTGGCATCCAGGTCGATGACCGGCGGCGCATCATTGTCGATGATGTTGGTGGTAACACTGCCATTGCCGACCACCAGGTTTTCGAAGTTGCCGCCAGTGGTCTTGTCGATGGTGATGACGATATTTTCCGTCGGCTCGGTGATCTTGTCGTCGAGCGTGCGGATATCAAACGGTACGCTGCTGGAGCCTGCCGGAATCTTCACGGTGTACACGCCATTGAAGTCTGAACCGTCGGTAGCGGTGCCGCTGTACTTGAGCGTCACGGTCACGTCGGTTTGCGGCGGGTTGCTCAGGGTCAGCGTGTAGTGCGCCGTACCGCCTTCAGTCACCGACGCATCGCCGGTAATGCTGATGGTGGTGTTGCTGACCACATCGGTCACTTTGGTAACCACGGTGCTGCCGTCGACGATCAAGTGTTCGTACTTGTCGCCACCGCTGACCACACCCGTGATTTTGGTGGTGACGTCATTGGCGCCGACATACGCATCGTTAGGTGCGGTGGCGGTGGTGAAGCTGGTGGACTTGCCATTGCCGATGGTAATGGTCGAGCCGTTATCCAGCTTGACGACCAGGTCTGAGCCAACGTTGTTCACCGCCACACCGTTCTTGTCGACCAGGGACGCGGTGTACACGATCTGCCCGCCTTCGCTGACAGAACCAGTGGCTTTGAGCACCACAGTCACGTCGTCGATGGTGTCGTTGATGGTAGTCGTGGCGCCGCCTGGTGTGATGCTCACACCTTCGAAATTGCCGCCGGTAGTGCCGGTGATGTTGACGGTCTGAGTGCTCTTGTCGATGAACACATCATCAGTCGGCGCAGGGACGGTCACCGTGCCCACGGTCGCGCCTTGCTTGATGGTGATGCTCGAACCGTTATCGAGCTGGACCACCATATCGCTGCCGGCCTTGTTGCTCAAAGTGGCGGTGTAGGTGATCTGGCCGCCCTCGTTGACAGCCGTCGGGGCGGTCAGGGTGACGGTGGTCAGGTCGGTGGTGCCCGGCGTGTCGGTGACGGTGGTATTCACCGCGGTAGTGCCAGGGACCAGGTTTTCGAAATGCTCGCCGCCGGTCACGCCTTTGATGGCGGTTGTGACGGTCGGGTCGCCTTTGTAGACGTCGTTAGGCGCGACGGTGGTAATGGAGCCGCTCGACTGATTCACGCCGATGGTGATGGTCTTGCCGTTATCGAGGGTAACGGTGAGCGGACTGGTGATGTTGGTCACCGGCGCACCGTTCTTATCCACAAGGCTGGCGGTGTAGACGATGTTGCCGCCTTCGCCAACGGTGGTGGTGGCCGTCAGGACCACATCGACCTTGTCGATGGTGTCGTTGATGGTGGTGGTTGCGCCGTTGCCTGCGACTTCCAACTTCTCGAAGTTGCCGCCAGTGGTCTCGGTGATCTTGACCGTTTGGGTGCTCTTATCGATGAATACATCATCGGTAGGCGCAGGCACGGTCACAGTGCCAACAGTGTCGCCAGCCTTGATGGTGATGCTTGCGCCGTTGTCGAGTTTCAACGTGACGTCAGTACCGGCCTTATTGCTCAAGGTCGCGGTGTAGGTGATCTGGCCACCTTCGTTAACGGCGCTAGGCGGGGTC
>NZ_NKRF01000070.1:0-17377 GCF_003408955.1 Pseudomonas sp. GL93 | reverse complement strand
AGCTCTGGGGTATCGTTCTCCGAACGAATATGCAAAGAGCTTGAGGCAGAAGACTGGATAACCAGCTTCATGGCGTACGCTGCCGGGGGACAGGCCCACGGGTACTTCTATACCTTAATCATTTAGATCAATAGTGCTATGAGTGGCGCTTTAGTCTCCATATTATCCACGTCATAAATTTCTTAGCCGTGGAGCGCTCCATGCCCGTCCAAGCCTTGTTCAAACCCTTCCAACTCGGCGCATTGCAACTGTCGACCCGCGTGGTCATGGCGCCCATGACCCGCTCGTTCTCCCCAGGTGGCGTACCTAATTCGAAAGTCATTGAGTACTACCGTCGCCGTGCCGCTGCTGGCGTGGGCTTGATCATCACCGAAGGCACGGTGGTCGGGCACCAGGCCTCCAATGGCTATCCCAACGTGCCGCATTTCTACGGTGAGGCCGCACTGGCTGGTTGGAAGAAAGTGGTCGATGCGGTCCACGCCGAAGGCGGCAAGATTGTCCCGCAGCTGTGGCATGTGGGCAGTGTGCGCCGTATCGGTACCGAACCTGACGCCAGCGTCCCGGCCTATGGCCCGATGGAAAAGCTCAAGGACGGCAACGTGGTTGTCCATGGCATGACGAAGCAGGACATCGCGGAGGTGATCAACGCCTTCGCCCAAGCCGCCAAGGATGCCCAGGCGATCGGCATGGACGGCGTGGAAATCCACGGTGCCCACGGCTACCTCGTCGACCAGTTTTTCTGGGAAGGCAGCAACCAGCGCACCGACGAATACGGTGGCAGCCTGGCCAACCGCTCGCGCTTCGCCATCGAACTGATCCAGGCGACCCGCGCCGCTGTTGGCCCGGACTTTCCGATTATCTTGCGTTTCTCCCAGTGGAAGCAGCAGGACTACACCGCACGCCTGGTACAAACCCCTGAAGCGTTGGGTGAGTTCCTCAAGCCATTGTCTGACGCTGGCGTGGATATTTTCCACTGTTCCACCCGTCGTTTCTGGGAGCCTGAATTTGAAGGCTCGGACCTCAACCTGGCCGGCTGGACGCGTCAGCTCACCGGCAAGCCAACCATCACGGTGGGCAGCGTGGGCCTGGATGGCGAGTTCCTGCAGTTCATGGTCAACACCGACAAGGTCGCCCAGCCTGCCAGCCTGGAGAAACTGCTGGAGCGCCTGAACAACGATGAGTTCGACCTTGTGGCAGTGGGCCGTGCATTGCTGGTGGACCCGGATTGGGCGGTGAAGGTGCGCGAAGGACGCGAGGGCGACATCTTGCCCTTCAGTCGTGAGGCGTTGATGACTCTGGTGTGAGCGGTGAGAGGGCAGGCACCGGTTGAACGTCCTCGCATACCCCACGCAACTGGCGCTCGAATTGCTCGATAATCGCCGGCCAGCCCTGACGGCTGGCATGTTGTCGGGCATTCAAGCGCACTCTGCGCAACGTTTCACGCTCCTCCAGCAGCCAGATGGCTGCGTCGCAAAATGCGTCTTCATCCCCAGGCATTGCCAGTGCGCCGCTATAGCCATGACGTAGATGCTGGCTTGCAGCAGCCTGGTCGTAAGCCACCACTCCCAGGCCAGACGCCATCGCTTCGAGCACCACATTGCCGAAGGTTTCGGTCAGGCTGGGAAACAGGAACAGATCCCCTGAGGCGTAATGCCTTGCCAGCTCTTCGCCGCGTTGAGTGCCGCAGAACACCGCATCGGGCAGCTCGCGTTCCAACGACGCACGCTGGGGGCCATCACCGACGACAATCAGCTTCATCCTCCGTAGTGGGTAGGTATCCTGTAACGCATCAAAGCACCGTTTGAGCAGCCCCAGATTCTTCTCCTGGGCCAGGCGTCCCACATGCAGCACGGCGACATCGCCGCTCTCCAAACCCCAACTCTCACGCAAGGCATTATCGCGTTTGGCAGGGTGGAACAGTTGGCTGTCCACACCCCGCGACAACATGCCCAGGCGCTCGAAATGTCGGCGCTCTAGTTCCAGGCGCTGACTGGCGCTGGGTACCAGTGTCAAGGTTGAGCGGTTATGAAACCAGCGCAGGTAATGGGTGACCATGCGACTTAACAGGCTCAAACCGTATTGGTTGGAGTACTGCTGAAAATTGGTGTGAAAACCGCTGACCACGCTGATGCCCAGGCGCCGAGCTGCACGTAATGCAGACAGCCCTAACGGCCCTTCGGTAGCGATATAGAGCACATCCGGGCGCTGGCGCGTCCAACGGCGCAGCAACTTGTGCATCGACGACTGACCCCATTGCAGGCCTGGATAGCCAGGCAGTGGCCAGCCGCGGCACAGCAGCAGTTCATCATCGCTGGGGCGGCTTTGGTCGGTACTTTGGCGTGGGCGTACCAGCTCGACCTGATGGCCGCGTGAGCGCAAGCCCTCGCACAGGCGGCCAAGGGTATTGGCCACCCCGTTGATTTCCGGCGGGAAGGTTTCGGTAATGAGGGTGATGTGAAGCGAGGCTGTCGTCATGACCCACAGTGTCGGCGTGGGCCATGTCGCCATTGTGTCAGTGCGATGATGGATTTATGACGTGGCCACCGCTTGCTTCTCCATTGCCTCGGCGCCTTGTTCTCGCACCCAGAACAACGTCGCGCCGGCCACCGCCGCAGGCATCATCAATAGGTTGACCACCGGCACCAGCAGTACCAGGTAGACAATGCCGCCAAAACTCATGCTCTGCCAGCGTTTCTGGCGCAGCCACGCGAGCATCTCGTTCCAGCCCAGCTTATGGTTATCGGCCGGGTAGTCGATGTACTGGATCGCCATCATCCAGACGCCAAACAGCAGCCACAACGGCGCCGCGATCAGGTTGACCACCGGGATGAACGACAGGATAAACAGGCCGATGGCACGTGGCAGGAAGTAACCCAGCTTGCGCATCTCCCGCGCCAGGGTGCGTGGGACCATGGCTGCCAGTTCGGCCCAACTGAACGGCGGGAAGTCATCGGTGCCGCGTACCACGACCTCGACTTTCTCGGCGAGAAACCCGTTGAACGGCGCGGCGATGATATTGGCGAGCATGGTGAACGTGAAAAACACCATCAGCACCACCAGCACGACAAACAGTGGCCACAACAGGTAATTCAAAAAGCCTAGCCAGTGGGGCAGCGTCGGCATCAAGTTGTCGACCCACAGGCTGAACTGATGGCCGGCGAAATAGATCAACCCGACGAACAGCACCAGGTTGATCGCCAACGGCAGCAACACAAACAGGCGCAGGCCAGGGCTCAACACCAGTTTGAGGCCTTCACGCAGGTATTGCGGGCCGGAAAGAGCAGGGGCGGGCATGGAGTACTCCGAGCAAAATGGCGAACGCGCCGACCTTACCGGCTTTGCACCTGTTGTGAAAGCGCGGGCAGGTAGGCGACATCCAGGGTTACAAAGGTGTCGATTAGCTCAATCGCGCGCATAGAGAACACCTATGAGCTGGATTGTTAATGCGTATTTCCTTAATCTTGCCCCCCTCGATACGCTGCACCCATTATTTTCAGGACCTGGCGAGTCAAAGCCTTCCCCAAGTGCTTCGCCGTCCTTTTTTATTCCCGCCGCCCTGTGGTCCGGGCGGTCGGTAGGAGTGAGTCATGTCTGATACCCGTCATTCCCGAGTGATTATTCTCGGTTCCGGCCCTGCCGGTTACAGCGCCGCTGTCTACGCTGCCCGGGCCAATCTCAAGCCGCTGCTGATCACCGGCATGCAGGCGGGCGGTCAGTTGACCACCACTACTGAAGTCGACAACTGGCCTGGCGATGTCCATGGTTTGACCGGCCCGGTGTTGATGGAGCGTATGAAAGAGCACGCCGAGCGCTTTGAAACCGAGATTGTCTTCGACCATATCAACAAGGTCGACTTCTCGAAAAAGCCTTACAGCCTGACCGGTGACAGCGGTGTGTACACCTGCGACGCGCTGATCATCGCCACCGGCGCCAGTGCACGTTACCTGGGCCTGCCATCGGAAGAAGCGTTCATGGGCAAGGGCGTTTCGGCCTGCGCCACTTGCGATGGTTTCTTCTACCGCAACAAGCCGGTTGCCGTGGTCGGCGGTGGCAACACTGCCGTGGAAGAGGCGCTGTACCTGGCCAACATCGCCAGCACCGTGACCCTGGTTCACCGCCGCGAGACTTTCCGCGCCGAGAAGATCCTGATCGACAAGCTGCACGCCCGTGTCGCCGAAGGCAAGATCATCCTCAAGCTCAACGCCACCCTGGATGAAGTCCTGGGCGACAACATGGGTGTGACCGGTGCCCGCCTGAAAAACAACGACGGCAGCTTCGACGAGCTGAAAGTCGACGGCGTGTTCATCGCCATCGGCCACACCCCGAACACCTCGCTGTTCGAAGGCGTGCTGGAAGCCAAAGACGGGTACCTGGTGGTGCAAGGCGGCCGTGAAGGCAATGCGACCGCGACCAACATCGAAGGTATCTTCGCTGCCGGCGACGTGGCAGACCACGTCTACCGACAGGCCATCACCTCGGCCGGCGCCGGTTGCATGGCGGCCCTGGATGCCGAGCGTTACCTCGACGGTTTGAAGGACGCTTCGTTCTAAACCCGTTGACTCAAAAAAACCGGCGAAAGCCGGTTTTTTTATGCCTGCGATCTAGCCGAGACACCGCAAAACAAATGTGGGAGCTGGCTTGCCTGCGATAGCGGTGTGATAGTCACCACCGTCATCGCGGGCAAGCCCGGCTCCCACATTGAGCGGGGTTGGTTATGAATCAGCGGCGAGTCAGAGGCTGTTCAGCAAACTTCACTGCGGCCAACCCATGGGCAATCAGCGCCCGAATATTGCCATGGTCACTGCCGTCCGGAGTAGCCACCACCGAACGGTAATGCTCACCAAACGCCAGCAACGCTTCTTGATCGCTCAAGCCTTCCAACAAGGCCAAGCCCAGGGTCTTGCAGGACCCTTCATTCTGCCCTGCGGCATTTTCCACACCGCCGTTGGTGAAAGCTTGCGGCTGGTAGTCGTAACCGGCCGCGACGAACGCCAGGGTATCGGCAAAGACGTGTTCGCCACTGTTGAGGCTGGCGCGCAGGGTGTTCAAATCAGTCATGAGGCTTCCCTTTGGCGAACGCGGCCTGTTGGTCGGCGTTGGCTTCTTGCTGGTATTGGGCTTTCCACTCGGCGTACGGCATGCCGTACACCACTTCACGGGCGTCATCGAGGCTGACCTCGATCTGGCGTTCGTCGGCTTCGGCCTTGTACCACTTGGACAGGCAGTTGCGGCAGAAGCCGGCGAGGTTCATCAGGTCGATATTCTGCACATCCTTGCGGCTGTCCAGATGGGCCACCAGTCGGCGAAAGGCGGCGGCTTCGAGTTCGAGGCGTTGTTGGTCGTTCATAGGGCTCACTTAATATCAGCGGCTGGCGGCCAGAGTGATCGAAACCGACTCGGCAAAGCGCAGCGCGTGGGGCTTGTCCACTTCGACTTCGGCGTACAGCACCGATTCGTTGCTCATCACCAGGTCCAGCAGTTCCTGGGTCAGGCGCTCCAGCAGGGCAAAGCGGTTGCCTTCGACATGAGCGATGATGGCCTTGGTGATGGTGCGGTAGTTCAGGGCGTGGTCGATATCGTTGTCACGCACGGCCTCCTGGGCGGCATACAGGATGGTCAGGTTGATCAGCACATCCTGCTTGTTGAGGATCTCGTCCTCGTTGATGCCGATAAAGGTGCGCAGGCACAGGTCCTTGACCCGGATACGCGCCATGCCTGGTTGAAGTTGTGGCATTGCTACTTGCTCCGTCCAATCAGTTGCAGGAACTCCATGCGGGTGGTGTTCGACTCGCGAAAGGCGCCGAGCATCACCGAGGTGTTCATGGTTGAATTCTGTTTCTCTACGCCGCGCATCATCATGCACATGTGCTTGGCTTCGATCACCACCGCCACGCCAGCGGCCTGGGTCACGTCCTGGATGGCGTCGGCGATTTGCCGCGTGAGGTTTTCCTGGATCTGCAGGCGCCGGGCGAACATGTCGACAATGCGCGCCAGTTTTGACAGGCCCAGCACCTTGCCGGTCGGAATATAGGCCACATGGGCCTTGCCGATAAAGGGCAGCAGGTGATGCTCGCACAACGAGTACAACTCGATGTCCTTGAGGATCACCATCTCGTCATTGTCGGACGCAAACAGTGCGCCGTTGACGATTTCTTCCAGGTTCTGCTCATAGCCGTGACACAGGTACTGCATGGCCTTGGCGGCACGCTTGGGCGTGTCGAGCAGGCCCTCGCGCTGCGGGTCTTCGCCCAGGCCCTTGAGGATCTCGCGGTAGTGGTGGGGCAGGGATAAGGTCATACAACATCCTCGCAAACGGCTTACTTGATATGCCGCCCGCCGTTGACGGTCAGGGTGGTACCAGTGACATAGGGGTTGTCCAGCAGGTAACGCACGCTCTGGTAGATCACCTCAGGCCCGGGCTCGATGCCCAGGGCCGACTTGGCCAGGACCTTGGCGCGATAGGCCGCGTCGTCGCTTTCGTTGAACATCACCATCGCCGGGGCGATACCGTTGACCTTGATCCGCGGCGCGAACTGCGCGGCAAACGATAGCGTGAGGCTGTCGAGGCCGGCCTTGGTGGCGCAATAGGCGATGTGCTGCCGGCTGCCCTTGCGCACCACGTCATCGCTGATATGCACGATATCGGCAGGTGTCGAGCGTTGCAGCAAAGGGGAACAATGCAGGTTGATCAGGTACGGCGCAAGCATGTGCACGCTGAACATGTCGATAAAGGCACGGCTTTCGTCGCCCGGGGTTTCGGCGACCCAGGCTGAAGCGTTGTGGATGATTGCTCGCAGGCTTTGAGTATGGTTTTTCACTGCGGCAATGAAAGCCAGCACTCCGGCTTCGCTGGAGAAGTCGGCAAACACACCGATGGCACCCCGTTCACGCAGTGCCTGCACGCCGGGACGTTCACTGCGGTAGCTGAATATCACCGATTGGCCTTCATCCAACAGGCGCTCGGCACAATGCAGGCCGACACGCTGGCCGGCACCGGTGATCAGGATCGGAGCGTTGGTTGCATTCATGGGAGGCTCAAGTCGCTGGCAGGCTCAAACTATACCAGCGCCCCGGCCTCCCTGTACTCAAGCGGCGGCTTCAGTGACTTTGCGCGGGGGCGAAGGGTGCAGCCAGTTCGCCAGCAGGTGGGTCGACAGCGGGATAAAGAGATAAACCATCAACGGGGTCAGGGCTGCGGTGCTCACCAGTACGCGGCTGAACAGGTCCAACTCGCTGAGCAGCGGCCCCAGGCCGAAGTTGAACAGCAACGATACCGGGAAAAAAGCCAACCAGATGGCCACCGCCTGTTTCCAGCGTGGCGGGCGTGCACCCACGGCACCAAACCAGCCATCGATACCGCTGACACGGTGCTCCGACGGGTCGGCAAACAGCTCGCTGCCACGGCTCAGCCACGCGCTGCGCGAAGCGGAGAACTCCCATGCGTGCAGGGTCTTTTCATCGGCAAAGCGAAAGATGATCTGGAACTCATCATCATGAGGTGGCGGGGCCAGCACGCCGGAACCCAGGTAACCGGGGAAGTCAGTCGCCAATTGCTCGCCTTCGCGCAGCCAGGCCATCAATTCTTCGTAGCGACCTTTGGCCACGCGGCGCGCAACCATCAAGGTGACGGGTGAGGTAGACATCGTATATCTCCAAATCAGCAAGTGCGCCGAGCCGGGTAGGCGGCGCACGGACGAAGCTGCGGGGTGGTGCAGCGACGCAAAAGAACAGGCAAGGATTATTCCGGTTTTGCCCAAATACGCCAGAAACTTCGGATGGATCGCCGCAGATCTTGAATCATGCAGATCAATCGGCGTTAAATGGTATTCAAATTCATATAAGTTTCTTGACCGCTGATGCCCGAAATCACTGCGCCTTTTCGCGAAACAACACCCGACAGCCACACTGACTGCGATGGGCTGTTTCCGATTCGTGAAGTGGCAAGACTCACAGGCGTAAACCCGGTGACGTTGCGTGCGTGGGAGCGTCGCTACGGTTTGATCCAGCCTTTACGCACCGAAAGTGGGCACAGGCTTTACTCAAGCACCGATATTGAAACCGTGCACCGCATCCTCGACTGGATCGAGCGGGGCGTGGCGGTGAGCAAAGTCGGCAAGCTTTTGGCACGCGACCCACAGCCCAACGAGCCGGCTACCGCGTCACGCAGCGATACCGAACTGGAGTGGCGCCAATGGCAGGCGCAACTGCGGCAGGCCATCAGTGCTTTTGATGATCGTGAGCTCGACCGGTTGTACGGCCAGATCTTCAGCGTCTATTCGACGACCGTGGTGTTCCAGGACATTTTGGTCCCGCTGTGGCAGCAGTTGTTACGTCACCAAGGCCGCTTTGGCCAAGCCAGCGAGTGGCTGTTCTTCGACAATTTCCTGCACTCGCGCGTCGCACGGTGCCTGCAAATGGCCTGTGCCTCGCCAGCGCCCCGGGTATTGCTCTCAGCCATTGCCGGAGAGTGCCGTGAGCTGGAGTTGCTGGTGGCGGGCTTGTTGATGTCGAGCGATAAACTGGCGGTTAAGGTCCTGGGCGTTGGCCAGCCACTGGATGAGTTGACGCTGATCTGCGAGCGCACTCGGCCGCAAGCCCTGGTGCTGTTTTCCAACCATGCCCCTGGCGCAGAGTTGGCATCACGGCTCAATCGCCTGGCCTTCACCCTCGATTGCCCGTTGTTGCTGGCTGGAGAGGCGTCAGAGCTGGCAGAACACAGCCTGGCGGATTCGTCGATTGGTTGCTTGGGCAATGACGGACGCTTGATGCCGCGCCGCTTGCAGCAACTGCTCAGCGGCCATCTGGATCCCGAGTCTCAGGCGTGAACGTGAGGATGCACCAGGCGGTGCTGGTGCAGGATGAACTGGCGTAGCCGTTCGATCTCATCGGCATCGCTTTGGCTCAGGCGATAGGCGAACAGGCCGCGGGCGGTTACCCGCTCCAGCGTACCGCGCAGGGCGATGCGTTCGTAGCCGGAAGGGCTGAACCACAGGGAAAACGTCTTTGGCGGTTTGACCCGGCCACGCACTTCTACCAGCACCCCTTTGAATGACACTTCGTGCACCCACAGCGCGCTGGGGTAGCCCTTGATGTTTTCCAGCGCCACCGGCGTTTCAAGCGCCAGGCGCCATGGGCGGATCATCGGCCCATCTTCAAAAATACTCGGTACGCCCAGGCGCAAATGCACAGCATGAAACTCATCTTCCACCAGATGCAACGGGAAGGTGAGTTGCTGGTTGTCGAACTGCGCCTGGATGGTGACCTGGTCGTGGGCGGCCAGCCGCGTGAGCAAATCGCGAATCTGCGCCCCGCCATTAACCGTCAGGCTCGACCATGCATCCCGCAGGTTGAGCTGCGGGTTGTGCTGCATGTCCTGGATAAAATCCAGCTCGTCCTGCGTCAATAGCGTGTCGCGTTGCATTGATCTAGCTCAAGGCTGAGGCATTAAAAAGCCATTATCGCTCTAAAGACCGCGTTTTTTACAGTTTGTTAATTCCACTCGTCGCCTTGAGTGCGGCGATCTCACTTTTGAGCTCGGCTAACTGGGCTTCCAGTTGGGCGACGCGCTGCTGTGCCTTGACTTGGGTGGTGACGTCTTTTTGCACGCCGACGAAATAGGTTTGCTTGTCGACCTCGTTGTACACGGTCGAAAGCGATAGCTCGTTCCAGAAAGGCGTGCCGTCCTTGCGAAAGTTGCGCAGGATCTCCCGGCAGGCGCCGCCGTTGTCGAGCGCGTCACGAATGGCGATCAAGGCCGGTTGGTCGCGGTCGCCCGACTGCAGAAAGCGGCAGTCCTGATAGAGGATCTCGTCGAGGGTATAGCCGGTCAGCCGTTCGAAGGCCGGGTTGACGTAGATCAGTGGTTTGTCTTTGCCTTCGCGTTCGGCAACGACGATCCCGTCATTGGACGCATTGACGACCATTTGCAGCAGTTTGGCGTTAATCATTGAGCGGTCCCTGGCCTGGTTTTGACCTTGCTAGTTTATGGCAAGTCTGGAATGTTGCACGGCGCGCACTGAAATATTGGCCCAGGCTGCTAATATCCCACGCTTTCACTCAACTACAGGATCAGATTGATGAAAGTCGCCATCCTCTCCGGCTCGGTCTACGGTACGGCTGAAGAAGTCGCTCGCCACGCGGAAGAAATCCTCAAGGACGCAGGTTTCAACGCCTGGCACAACGCGCGTGCCACGCTTGCAGACGTGCAGGCCTTTGCTCCCGATGCATTCCTGGCAGTGACCTCGACCACCGGCATGGGCGAGCTGCCCGACAATCTGCAACCTCTGTACTCAACCCTCCGCGACCAACTGCCCGCCGCCTGGCGCGGCCTGCCGGGAGCGGTCATCGGCCTGGGCGACGCCAGCTACGGCGATACCTTCTGTGGCGGCGGTGAACAAATGCGCGAATTGTTCGCCGAACTGGGCATCCGCGAAGTGCAGCCGATGCTGCGCCTGGACGCCAGCGAGAGCGTCACCCCGGAAGCTGACGCCGAGCCTTGGCTGGCCGATTTGATCACCGCGCTGCGCGGTTGAACCCCAGGGAGCGCCGTTATTGACGGCGCTTGTTTGACACGTATTTGTACTATTCTCTTGACTGACTCGCTCAGTCATCAAGCTGGCTGCCAAGGAAACTCCTTGCGCCTCGGCGTCTGACTAGACTGGCTCTCACTTTAGACACCATAAGAAGTGCGCCAAGGAGGTCATTGCCATGAGCCTAGCCCCTGCTCCATCGCCACAGAATGTCAAAGCCC
Organism: Pseudomonas sp. GL93; assembly: GCF_003408955.1. Lineage (NCBI taxonomy): Bacteria > Pseudomonadati > Pseudomonadota > Gammaproteobacteria > Pseudomonadales > Pseudomonadaceae > Pseudomonas > Pseudomonas sp. GL93. Next base: position 6,627 of record NZ_NKRF01000070.1, on the reverse strand, counting down.
AGGTCAGCCCCGCCGAATGGCAAACCCGCGTGGACCTTGCGGCCTGTTATCGCCTGGTGGCCATGCACGGCTGGGATGACCTGATCTTCACGCATATTTCGGCCAAGGTGCCGGGCACTGAAGATTTCCTGATCAACCCCTATGGGCTGATGTTCCACGAGATCACCGCGTCGAGCCTGGTCAAGGTTGACCAGGCCGGCAATAAGCAAATGGACAGCCCCTACGAGATCAACCCTGCGGGCTACACCATCCACAGCGCCATCCACGAAGTGCGCCACGACGTGACCTGCGTGCTGCACACCCACACTGCTGCGGGCGTGGCGGTGTGTGCGCAAAAGCAGGGTGTGTTGCCCATCAGCCAGCAATCGCTGTTTGTACTGTCCAGCCTGGGCTATCACGCCTATGAGGGCGTGGCGCTCAATCACGAGGAAAAGGCCCGGCTGCAAGCGGATCTGGGCCAGAACAATTTCCTGATGCTGCACAACCACGGCCTGCTGACCTGCGCCGGCACCATCGCCGATACCTTCCTGATGATGTTCACCTTCCAGCGCGCCTGCGAGATCCAGGTGCTGGCCCAGAGCGGCGGCACCGAGTTGATCGCCATCGAGCCGCAGATTCTCGCCGGTGCCAAGGCGATGGTGGCAGCTGTCACAAAAAGCGCCCAAGGTATGGGTGGTGCGCTGGCCTGGCCGGCGCTGCTACGCAAATTGGACCAACAGGACCCCGGGTATAAAAGCTGATGCCACTCGCCGAGATACCGCTCAGAGCCTGGCGCAAGCGCGGCCAGGACTTCGTCTTTCGTGGCCACACCGTGCGGTATTGGGTGGCCGGGCAGGGCGAGCCGTTGCTGCTGATTCATGGGTTCCCCACGGCCAGTTGGGACTGGCACTACCTGTGGCAGCCCCTGGCCCAGCGTAACCTGGTGATCGCCTGCGACATGCTCGGCTTTGGCGACTCGGCCAAACCCTTGAACCACGACTATTGCCTGTTGGAACAGGCCGATCTGCAACAGGCGCTGCTTGAGCACCTGCGGGTAGAGCGGCCGGTGCATGTGTTGGCTCATGACTATGGCGACAGCGTCGCCCAGGAGTTATTGGCCCGGCATTACGAGGGGCGGTTCCAGATGGCGAGCTGCGTATTTCTAAACGGCGGGCTGTTTCCGGAAACCCATCGGCCGGCGCTGGTGCAAAAGCTACTGCTCAGCCCGTTGGGCTGGATGATCGGTCGGGCCTTTGGGCGCAATGCCTTGGCCAGCAGTTTCAACCAGATCTTCGGCCCCCAGACGCGACCCAGTGAAAGCGTGCTGGATGATTTCTGGAGTTTGATCAGTTGCAACGACGGCCCGCGTATCCTGCACAAACTCATCGCCTACATTCCCCAGCGTCGTCGTCTGCGCGAGCGCTGGCTGGCGGCCATGCAGCGAGGCGAAGTGCCGTTGCGGGTGATCGACGGCGAGGTCGACCCGATTTCTGGTGCCCATATGGTCGAGCGCTATCGCCAACTGGTGCCCGAGCCCGACACGATAAGACTGGCCAATATCGGCCACTACCCGCAGATCGAGGCGCCGGTCCAAGTGCTCAAGCATTACCAGGCGTTTCGTGAGCGCATCAGCCAGCCTTCATCGCGCGCGGCCTATTCCTGAGCCTGCGCATCATCCTGCTGCCTTATCAAGCACCATTCAGCCCTGGCCGTCTTTATTGTGACCAAAGGCTACGTGCGTGACACTCTGCCTATTCCCATTGTCGCCAGCGGAGTTCGGTATGAGTGAGTCAGTGCAGTTTCAGGATAAGGTCGTGATCGTCACCGGCGCCGGTGGTGGCTTGGGCCAGGCCCATGCGCTGCTGTTCGCCAGGCACGGGGCCAAAGTGCTGGTTAACGACCTGGGTGGCTCAACCCAAGGCGAGGGCGCCAACGCCTCGGCGGCCGACCGGGTGGTGGCGCAGATCCGCGCGGCGGGCGGTATTGCCGAAGCCAACCATGACTCCGTCACCGACGGCGACAAGATCGTACAGAACGCCCTGGATGTTTTCGGCCGGGTCGACGTGGTGGTCAACAACGCCGGCATCCTGCGCGACAAGACCTTCCACAAAATGGACGACAGCGACTGGGACCTGGTTTACCGGGTGCATGTCGAAGGCGCCTACAAAGTCACCCGCGCCGCCTGGCGGCATTTGCGCGAGCAGGGTTATGGCCGGGTTATCTTCACGGCGTCGACGTCAGGTATTTACGGCAACTTCGGCCAGTCCAACTACGGCATGGCCAAGTTGGGCCTGTATGGCTTGACCCGCACCCTGGCGCTGGAAGGGCGCAAGAACAACATTCTGGTCAACGCGATTGCCCCCACCGGCGGCACGCGCATGACCGAAGGGCTGATTCCGCCGCAGGTGTTCGAGCGCCTCAAGCCGGAACTGGTCAGCCCGTTGGTGGTGTACCTGGGCAGTGAAGCTTGTGAAGAAACTGCCGGCTTGTTTGAAGTGGGTGGCGGCTGGATCGGCAAGACCCGTTGGGAGCGCAGCCTGGGCGTGGGTTTTGATCCCGAGGCCGGTTTTTCGCCGCAGGATGTGGCCGCGCACTGGCAGCAAATCTGCGATTTCGAAGGGGCTGCGCACCCCAAGGACAATATCGAGGCGTTGAAGGAAATGATGGCTAATTTGCAGAAGTTCAGCCTCTGATCATTGCCGGTAAATCAATGAATCCCACGGGGCGTCGATGACGCCCCGTTTTGTTTCGGGCATAAAAAAGGCCGCTGCATAGGCAGCGGCCGAAGTAAGACGTTGGATCAAGGAGCGACAAATCAACGTCAGTGAACACCGGGAACAGACTGATTACTGGATCAATCCGTTATAAATCGGCTTCTCTCCCCGATGCGGGAGCGGGCTGTTTGCCCTGAAAGCCAGGCAAGAATAATCGGTTGTAACAAAATGAGTAATAGCAAATCGGGACAAGGACTATTACCAAATCGGCAATAATTACCCGGCGCCATCGATTCCTCTGATAAGCCTTCATCCATCCCATGCATGGCTCGGTCCAGCGTCCTGCCAGGGAACCCCTTCATCCTTTCGAGCGACAACACGAATACCTCCTTGGTGCGCTTATCGCTCCTCAAGGGCGGCAGTAGGGTGGGGCCTTCTGTCACTCACCGGGGAAGACGCATGACAAAAACAATAATGCGCGCCATCTTCACGCCACAGGCGCTGGCCACTGCGGTTGCGCTGGGCTGCTGTGCCCAGGCGCAGGCTGTTTCGTTCAATATCGGCGAGATCGAAGGGCAATTCGACTCCTCGCTGTCCGTCGGCGCCAGTTGGGGCATGCACGATGCCGATAAAAGCCTGGTCGGCACGGTCAATGGCGGGACGGGCCAGGCGTCCACCGGGGATGACGGGCGCCTCAACTTCAAGAAGGGCGAGACCTTCTCCAAGATCTTCAAGGGGCTGCACGACCTTGAGTTGAAGTACGGCGACACCGGCGTATTCGTGCGTGGCAAGTATTGGTACGACTTCGAGCTCAAGGACGAAGGCCGCGAGTTCAAGCCCATCAGCGACCACAACCGTAAGGAAGGCGCCAAGTCCAGCGGTGCGCAGATCCTCGATGCCTTCGTCTATCACAACTACTCCCTGGGCGTCCTGCCCGGCACCGTGCGCGCCGGCAAGCAGGTGGTCAGTTGGGGCGAAAGTACCTTCATTGGTAATTCCATCAACAGCATCAACCCGATCGACGTGTCGGCGTTCCGCAGGCCCGGTGCCGAGATCAAGGAAGGCTTGATCCCGGTGAACATGCTGTTTGCCTCCCAGAGCCTGACCAATCAACTGACTGTTGAAGGTTTCTACCAACTGGAATGGGACCAGACGGTGCTGGACAACTGCGGCACCTTCTTCGGTGGGGACGTGGCGGCGGACGGCTGCACCAATAACTACACCGTCGGCAGCCCGGCGATCCGACCGCTGCAACCGGTGGCGGCTGCCTTTGGCCAAGGGTTTGGCGTGACCAATGAAGGCGTGATTGTGCGGCGTGCCGGTGACCGCGATGCGCGCGACTCCGGCCAGTTCGGCGCGGCCCTGCGCTGGCTGGGCGATGACACTGAGTACGGCCTGTACTTCATGAACTACCACAGCCGCACGCCAACCGTCGGCACCCTGACCGCCAATACCAACCTGGCGACTATCGGGCGCATTATCAACACTGCCAACGCCCTGGCGCCTGGCTCTGGCGCCGGCTTGGCGCAAAGCACCCTGCTTGGCCGTGGCCAGTACTACTTGGATTACCCGGAAGACATCCGTCTGTTCGGCGCCAGTTTCTCCACTACCTTGCCCACAGGCACGGCGTGGACCGGCGAGATCAGCTATCGGCCCAATGCGCCGGTGCAGCTCAACACCACTGACCTGACCCTGGCCTTGGTCAATCCCATCGCGGGTCAACTCGCCTCACCCATCCGCAGCAATTTCGGCGATGACAACAAAGGCTACCGCCGCAAGGAAATCACCCAGATCCAGAGCACCATGACCCAGTTCTTCGACCAGGTACTAGGCGCCGAGCGCTTGACCCTGGTGGGCGAAGCGGCGGTGGTGCACGTCGCGGGCCTGGAAGACAAAACCAAACTGCGCTACGGCCGAGACTCGGTGTACGGCGCCTACGGTTTCCAAGGTGACACCGACGGTTTTGTCACTTCCACCTCGTGGGGCTACCGGGCGCGCGCGATCCTTGACTACAACAACGCAATTGCCGGTGTGAACCTCAAGCCCAACCTGTCCTGGTCCCATGACGTCGCGGGCTACGGCCCCAACGGCTTGTTCAACAAAGGCGCCAAGGCCATCAGCGTCGGCGTGGATGCGGACTATCGCAGCACCTACACCGCAAGCCTGAGCTACACCGACTTTTTTGGCGGTGACTACAACACCCTGACCGACCGTGACTTCCTCGCCCTCAGCTTCGGCGTGAACTTCTGATCTGGCTTAAAAGAAGGACAAGACCCTATGCGTAAGATGATTGCAGTGTTGGCCCTGAGTGTATTGGCCGCCAACGTAATGGCGGCGGTATCGCCCGACGAAGCCGCTAAGCTCGGCACCAGCCTGACCCCGGTCGGCGCTGAAAAAGCCGGCAACGCCGATGGTTCGATCCCGGCCTGGACCGGTGGTATTCCGAAAAACGCCGGCGCGGTGGACAGCAAGGGCTTCCTCGCTGACCCCTTCGCCAACGAAAAACCGCTGTTCGTGATCACCGCCGCCACGGTGGACAAGTACAAGGACAAGCTCTCCGACGGCCAGGTGGCGATGTTCAAGCGCTACCCCGAGACCTACAAGATCCCGGTGTATCCCAGCCACCGCACGGTCAACTTGCCGGCGGACATTTACGAGTCGATCAAGCGCAGCGCCGTGAATGTGAAGGCGATCAACGATGGCAACGGCCTGGAGAACTTCACCGGCAACCGTTACTACGCGTTCCCTATCCCCAAGAATGGCGTGGAGGTGCTGTGGAATCACATCACCCGTTACCACGGCGGCAACCTGCGGCGCATCATCACCCAGGCCACGCCGCAGACCAATGGCAGCTACACGCCGATCCGCTTCGAAGAAGAAGTGGCGGTGCCCCAGGCCATCCCGGATATCGACCCGGCCAAGGCCGCCAACGTGCTCAGCTATTTCAAGCAGTCGGTCACCGCCCCGGCGCGGCTGGCAGGCAATGTGCTGCTGGTGCATGAAACCCTCGACCAGGTGAAGGAACCGCGCCTGGCCTGGATCTACAACGCCGGCCAGCGCCGTGTGCGGCGCGCACCGCAGGTGTCCTACGACGGCCCGGGCACCGCCTCCGACGGCCTGCGCACCACCGACAACTTCGACATGTTCTCCGGCGCGCCCGACCGTTATGACTGGAAACTGGTGGGCAAGAAGGAGATGTACATTCCCTACAACAGCTACAAGCTCGATTCGCCAAGCCTCAAGTACGACGACATCATCAAGGCCGGGCATATCAACCAGGACCTGACCCGTTACGAACTGCACCGCGTGTGGGAAGTGGTCGGCACCGTCAAGCCCAGCGAGCGGCACATCTATGCCAAGCGCCACATGTTCATCGACGAAGACAGCTGGCAAGTCGCGCTGGTGGACCACTACGACGGCCGCGGCCAACTGTGGCGAGTTGCCGAAGGCCATGCGCAGTTCTACTACGACCACCAAGTGCCGGCCTACACCGTAGAAACCCTGTACGACCTGATTGCCGGGCGCTACATCGCGCTGGGCATGAAGAACGAAGAGAAAAGCAGCTTCGTGTTCGGCTTCGCGGCCAAGGCGGCGGACTACACCCCGGCAGCACTGAGGTCGGAGGGCGTGCGCTGATTCCACACCTAAGTGAGGTTGAAAATGTGGGAGCTGGCTTGCCTGCGATAGCGGTGGGCCAGGCCGCTCATCGAGTGCTGTTGCACCGCCATCGCAGCAAGGTATCTACACAGCTTTGGGGCGACGCTGGACCTGTGGCGAGGGAGCTTGCTCCCGTGACGGCCTGACAGCCGACGCATCTCTACCTGACACCCCAGGCTCCAAATGTGGGAGCTGGCTTGCCTGCGATGACGGCCTTCCAGCCGACACAGCTATACCGAGTACATATCCATTCCTGCGGTAACGGCCACTTAGGGTT